>JAISNP010000067.1 GCA_031276175.1 Tannerella sp. | reverse complement strand
TTCAACCCGAAGACTTTATCAAAAGCCCTTATGTCTTGGAATTTTTGAACATTAAACCGTCGCCAGAACTCTACGAAAAAGATGTGGAAACGGCTATCATCAATCATTTACAGTCGTTTTTGTTGGAAATGGGACGCGGCTTTTCTTTCGTTGCCCGCCAGAAACACATATCTTTTGATGGTCGCCATTTTTATATCGACTTGGTTTTCTATCATTATATCTTAAAATGCTTTATTCTCATCGATCTTAAAATGGACGACTTGACACATCAGGACTTGGGACAAATGCAGATGTACGTTAATTATTATACTCGTGAAATGATGAACGATGGCGACAATCAACCTATCGGAATTATTTTGTGTGCCGACAAAAGCGACGCAATTGTCCGTTACACGCTTCTCAACAGCCTGCAAACAAGTAGTGAAGCCTACTTCGCAAATGCCTCCAAGTATCAGTAAAATCCAAGCCATTTTTTTAATTATTTCGGGTGCAAAAGTAGTATTAAAAAATCAAACGGGTGATTTGCGCGGCAGATAAAACCTCATTTTCATCTGATTTCGAAAACAAAACAGTACCTCAGCATATTGTTTAGCGTATAGCTTTGTCAGCACACAGATGACATGGATTGAACGGATTTTGCAGATAAAAGGGTGGCACGGTAGCGGTTAGAGTTCGTTTATGGCCCTGTCAAAATCCGATTTAAAAAGCCTGTCTTGAATGGGGCGATATTTTTCAAATTCGTTTTCAGCGTGTTGTTTGGCAATGGCAGCGGTAATTTTGCCCGCATTTTGCAGCAAATCTTTTCCGTTTGCCTGCAAAATCAAATCCAAATGTTTTGCCCAATCGTTCATAGTGAGCGGAATATGCCGTTTTGCATATTCTTCGGCAAAGTCCAGATAACCGTTTACTATACGTCCGAGCGATTCCAGTTCGCTTTCGGTCAGGTAGTTTTTTGCTATTGACACATCTGTTTTCAGGATTTTTCCGACGGGCGATTTTTCCCAGGAAGTCAGTCCCATATTTTCCTTTTCATGGTTAGCCCTGTTGTATATCAATTCGGCAGCAGTGTGTTTATGCACGGCATAGTGCATTTTATTTTGAACTTTGGCAAAAAACTCCTTAGTCGTTGGCGAATAGGGATTGTAATCCATTGCGGTAGAATAAATATCGGTGATTTTCTGATAAAAACGCCGTTCGGACAACCGAATTTCGCGGATTTCTTCCAAAAGCCGTTCAAAATAATCGTCGTCAAGGAAGGCGCCGTTTTCCATTCGTTTACGGTCGATAATATATCCCCGCAGTGCAAAATCACGCAAAACAGCCGTTGCCCACTGCCGAAAAGCCGTTGCCCGTTTAGAATTTACACGGTAACCGACAGCGATAATGGCGTCAAGGTTGTAGTGCTTTACGGTTCTGCACACTTCGCGACTGCCTTCCTGTTGAACTGCCGAGAAATCCTCGGCAGTTGAAATTTCGTCTAATTCGCCTTCGGCATAAATATTTTTAAGATGTAAACCAATATTATCGGTAGAAGTATCGAACAATAATCCCATATTTTTTTGTGACAGCCATATTGTGCCGTCTTGCACCCGTATCTCTACTCCATCGCCTTGCGATTGATAGGTGAAAATTAAAAATTCGGCAGTGCTGTTGCGAATTTGCAACTTTTTCTCCGGCATCGTTTTCATTTTATAATCATCAAAAATTTCGGTCGCAAAGATAGCCCCAAAAAATCAATTCCAAGACAAAAGCGTCGCATACTTCAGGGTTTTGTTTTTTCTTATTCATCTCAAAAAATGTCCTGCAATCCCGATTAACGTTCCGATAATTATTGTGTTGGCGGTAATAATCGGCAAAGGTTTTTTGTCTGTATGTCCAACATGTATTAACACGGGAATCATTAACGCGAAAGAAATCAATCCGCCTTCCAGCCACCATGGAATATGAGGCAGATCAATATTCACGATAATAATGGAAATGAAGAAAAAACACAGCGACGATGACCAGCGGACTATTTCTCCGCCACAGTCCCAGCGACATGTAATAACGTGAGTTAGACGTAGGATCGCTTAGGTCGAACTCACGTCTCAAAAAAAGGAAATCTTGACGGAGAAGCGTAAACAAGACCGTTGCGCAGTTCTTGTTCATTTTACCATGTATGCATTTCTTGTAATTTCTTATTTAATTCCGCTACTGCATTATAATTATGATATTTTGCATAGGAACTTAATACGCCTTTTTCTTTTAATGTTATTAAACTTTCCATCCAATATGCCATTACCGCCCGTCTTATTCCATCAAGAGTCAAAAATTCTAACGCAACATTTAAATCCCCTTCAAAGAAAACTGACGCAGATCTTGGCAATGCCCTGTCATATACTCCTTCTTCAATAAATCCATTATGTCTCTTTACCCAGTTTTTGACTATTTTGAAATCAAGAATTAATTTATCCATCAAAATCATATGTACGGCTTCTTGTGATTTCTTTTTTAATATGCTAAATGCTACTTCATGCGGCCCTATATTTATTGTAAAATACCTTCCTCCGCTTGTGCCGGGAAAAAGAACAAATGTCCATGCCCCCTGAAGATCCAGCCAATTCATTAATCCGGTGAATCTAAATAGTTTTATCAAATACTGAGAAAATTGTTCGTCCTGAAACATTCTATCAACCTTTGGTTTGTTTATAATTTCCAATGGATCAATTTCGTTTAATTTTGAAGACGCTTCCTGTAAAGTAATTTCAAATAACTCTTTCTGTCCCTGAATACTTTCAATTCTTTTACTTCTAAATGTATAATGTAAATTATATTCTACTTTTTCCCAGTCATTCACCTGTCTGAAATCACCCAGCATCCAAGGCCCTAATGATTTATAAGGTTCGGTTGAATTTATTTCTCTTATCCTTTTTAATGGCGGATAATCAGTCCCGCCTATTTTTATATATTGTGTTTTCGGTGAAATAAGTATATATACAAAACCTTCTTTTTGTTTATTCATTGCTCATTATATTTATTATTAAAATTATTTCGGCGCAAAGGTAACATAAATTCAATAACCTTCCCGAAACAAAAAGACATTCAACCCCGTCCACACGTTAGCTATGTGGAAAACAAGAAAAAACACAGCGACGATGACCAGCGGACGGTTTCTCCGCCACAGTCCCAGCGACATGTAATACAGCGGCGGCATGGCGACAAGGCAGGACAGCATCAATACAATACTCCGAAATCCGTTGAAATAAAACCACCATCCGACAAAATACACCGCAAGAAACAACAGTGCAAGAACGAAGAATATCTTATTGCGTAAAATTTTGAGCGAAGCGTCGGCGTCTTTGTCATTCACAGGCAGAACGAGCAACACGACAGACATAATCCCCGACAGTTTTTCCATCACATCGAGGACATGACCGGATGTTTGCATTTCCATCAGAGGATTTGACGTCAACGAAAGAAAAGGCATCACGGCATACGGCAATTCCTGAATCAGAAAAAACACAATTCCGGGCAGCCACAGTCCGCAATAATGGTTTCCGCAGATCCTGAAGCGGGTCATTTAACGGAAATAAAAATATGCCGCAGCCAGCGCCACAACAATAAGCGCCGCAATAATGGGGACGACACGCTTTGCCTTGAAAGAAAACCGGCGTTTGCGCAGGCGGTTCCTGTTTTCGAAATGCCCGTAGAGGTCTTGTCGACTCATATTGCGAAAGGCTTGCGACATGTTTTCGAGGCGTCGCTTGTTATTGTTTCGGCCTTCGCGGCCGCATGTCCCGGCTATTGTGGCTTCGTACCATGCTTCGCGGTTTTCGTCGAAGCCGGCGACGGCCTTTTGCATACTTTCTATAAAATGTTCGGGCGTGCGATGATTCAGGCTCGTTTCATAGAGGTCGAGATAGATTTTCATATCCGAGAAATCCGAGATTTGCATGAAATAGAGCCAGTCGTCGTAGAGAGACAGGCAGACCGGATAATATTGTTTTACGTAATTGCGTCTGTCGGCGGCGCGGATGAGCGCCTTCAGTTTGTTGAGGCCGACGCTTGTGTCGGGGTGGGAGTGGGCGCTCAGGGCGGCTTGTTTCAGTTTTTCGCCGAGTATGCGAATATCGTCCGAATCCATGAGCAGGAGCCAGAAAAAGGGTATCACACGGCTGCTTTCGAACAGCACGCTTTCTTCTCCGTCGCTCTGCTTTGCAAAAATACAGGAACAGTTTCGCATTGCCGGTCAGTTGAGCTTCATGAATATGTCTACGACCGCTTCATTTTTCATTTTCAGGTCGTCGATGGACTTGCCGCCGCTGTAAGCTACGTAATATGCCAGATTGAGCAGGCGCTGTTTTATCAAAATCACATTTGCCGCGCTGACGACGCTTGTTTCCGTGCCGTCGTCGCTTTTGTACTTCATGATTACAATCATTGTCCGCACGTTCGGGTGGGGAGAATATTTTTCCAGCAGGACGGGTTTTTCGGCTTTCACGGCTCCCATGTTTTTCTCGATTTGTGCGAAGCCTTCCCGGTCGAAAAGCGATTTTTCCAGTCCGGCAGTTTTCTGCTCAAGGTCGTCGACGGAGGCCTGATAATTTTCGTGCCGGTATTCGCCGTAAAGCATGAAATACGTATCGTAGGTAATCGTTCCCAGCGAGTCGATTTTCCCGTATGTGTCATCGTTCAGGTAATACCCAAGGACAGGCCCCACGGCGAGGTATGGCTGCACGATTTTTTTTACGTTTTCGTGCGCAAGACATTCTTTCATGCCTTTGATTTCGGGCAGGCAGATATTGACATAGCCGTAGAAAACGGAATTTTCGCAACCGCCTCCCCTGTGGCCGGAACCCGTACAGCACGTCAGCGCCAGAAGCGCCACAAGTCTGATTACTGTTTTCATTTGCAATTTGTTTTAATATTCGGCACAAAGATAATAAAAGATATAAACCGAACGCGCTTCCGTCCGTCCGGCTCTCTTTTTGCCGCTGTCGGGAATAATCACATCGCCTCTTCCGAGTCCGCGTGTTTCAGCCGGCGGTTAATCGTGTCTATATAGTCGAGAATCTCATCCTTGCCCGTCCTCGTTTCGGCCGACGAGGCCAGCATGGGCGGCAATTCTTCCCACGATTCCAGCATTTTTTCCGAATATGCGCGGATGTGTTCCTGAAGGCGGCTTTTGCCGATTTTATCCGCTTTGGTAAAAATGACGGCGAAGGGGATGCCGTTTTCGCCCAGCCATTCCATGAACGCCAGATCGCTTTTTTGCGGCTCGTGGCGGCAGTCAATCAAAACAAACAGGCAGGTCAGGGCTTCCCGCGCAAGTATGTACGACTCGATGATCCGGCGAATGTCTTCGCGTCCCTTCTCCCCGCGCCTGGCGTATCCGTAACCGGGAAGATCTACCAGATACCATTCGTTGTTGATGATGAAATGATTGATCAATTGCGTTTTTCCGGGCATCTGCGAAGTTTTGGCAAGCCGTTTCCGCCCCGTCAGCATGTTGACAAGCGACGATTTGCCGACATTCGAACGGCCGATGAATGCGTATTCCGGAAGGTTGCCGACGGGGCATTTCCTGTAATCCGAATTGCTCGCGATGAAAGAGGCATTTTTTATTTCCATAAATTAAGTATTTGTGATGACAGACGGCTTGCACGCACATATCCGCAATCCGGCGAACGTGATGGCGCCGTTCAGCATTAATATTTCGTAACCGAACCTGTAACCGCTTAAAGACGAAACAATATATTCGACAATAAAACACACCGCCGGCGCAAGGATGCACACCGCCGGCACAAGGCGGTCTTTCGGCGTCCGCTTTGTGTAAAGCCCGAAGGCAAACAGTCCCAGCAGCGGGCCATAAGTGTAGGACGCTATCCTGTAAATGGCGTCGATTACGCTCCGGCTGTTTATCGCCTTAAACGCCAGTATAATCAGGACGAACACCACCGACATCAACAGGTGCACCCTCATGCGCGTCCGCCTCGCTTTCTCCGCGTCTTCCCTGCCGACCTCCAGTATGTCGATACAAAAAGACGTGGTCAGCGCCGTCAGCGCCGAGTCTGCGCTGCTGAACGCGGCCGCAATGATGCCCACGGTAAAAAACACGAGAATGGCGTTGCCCAGCGCGCCCGAAGCGCAGAACATGGGCAGAATATCGTCGCCCGAAGCCGGCAGCTCGAGGTGCATCTGCGAAGCGGCGTTTATCAGCAATATCCCCAGACAGAGGAACATGAAATTGATCGGCGTAAAGGCAAACCCGTACGTATACATGTTCCGCTGCGCTTCCTTCAGGTTCCGGCACGAGAGGTTTTTCTGCATCATGTCCTGATCAAGCCCCGTCATTACGACGGTGATAAAGATGCCGCTCAGGAATTGCTTCACAAAATGCTGCGAACTGCCCCAATCCCCGAATTCAAACATGCGAAAATGCGCGCTCTCCGTGATACTCCGCACCAACCCGTCCGCATCCAGCCCAAGCGTCCCCTTTACCTGCCAGATAATTGCCGCCAACATGCCCACAAGGCAAACCGCCTGCAAAGTATCCGTCCATATAATGGTTTTAACGCCGCTACGATACGTGTACAGCCAAATCAGTGCAACGCCGGCTGCGGCCGTCACGCCGAAAGGAATGTGCCATTGCTCGAACACGTAGATTTGCAGAATCAGCGCCACGAGATAAAGCCGCGCCGCCGCCCCCGTCATTTTCGACAGGATAAAAAACGCCGCCCCCGTCTTGTATCCGCTCCGTCCGATGCGACGCTGAAGATAAGTATAGATAGACGTCAGATTCAGCCGGTAGTAAAGCGGCAGCAGGATTTTCGCAATCAGCACATATCCGAAGAAAAAACCGGCGACCATCTGCATATAAGTCATATCCGTCTGCCGCACCCATCCCGGAACCGACACAAAACTCACGCCCGAAAGCGACGAGCCGACCATTCCGACGGCCACCACGTACCACGGCGACTTACGGCTGCCCAGAAAAAACGCCTCATTGTGCGCACTTTTCTTCCCCGTAACCCACGCGATAAGCATTAACAGCGCAAAATATAAAATGATAACAAAAAGAATCACCATACGTCGAAAACTTGTCGCAAAGATATGTATTCTTGTGAAGAATTACAATCCGAAACAAAGAAGTGCATGACTTCGGGAGTTCCCCGAACGACTCAGGGCGCTCCCGAAGTAAGTTAGGGAATCCCCAAAGTAAGTTTGGGCATCCCCAAAGTAAGTTAGGGCATCCCCAAAGTGAGTCAGGGCATCCCCTAAGTGAGTTTGGGCATTCCCAAAGTGAGTTTGGGCATTCCCAAAGTAAGTCAGGGAATCCCCAAAGCAGGTTAGGGGACGCCCGAAGCAGATTAGGGAACGCCCGAAGTGAGTCGGGGAAGCCCCAAACAGCTGATTTGCGGATATAATTGTGAATAAAACCGTAAAAAAAGCCGTTACTGCGGACACGATGTTTCGGAAGACCGTAGCGTTTGCCCTTTTTGTGCTACGCCGCGCAAACATCGTGCGCCGCATCCGCGGAATTTTTTTATTTTTTCTTGCACGGGGTTTCCCTTTTCTATAATTTTGCGGTCGACAACTAATCCGCATCTGTATGTATCCTGTTATATTTTCCGTTATCCTCCTTATTATCCTGTCTTTTTGCTATCGTAAAAAGATACAGCGGCAAATAGACAATGCCGTTTCAAAATCGGTTTTAAACCAGATCACACTGTTAGCCGCAGTTACCGGGATTGTATTCGGACTGTTATTCACGGCAATGCTTTTTATACATGGCGCCGACGCTTTGGAGTTAAGTATATACGACAGCATTTTTGCTTTTATTAATCCGGGAAGTTCCTTTGTGAACATCACCGAAGGCGCCGGTAAGATATGGGCGATTATTATCGGCATCTGCGGGATGATTTTACTTGGCGGTTTCCTGATTTCGATTTTCAGCAACATTCTTGCACGCAGGGTGGAGAAAGTGCGGTACGGACAGGTATATTATGACTTTGAAAACCATGTCGTCATTATCGGCTATGACAGCATGGTTATTGATCTGGTGATGCAACATCCGTCGGTGGAGATTGTGCTTCAAACCCTTCGGAAAGCGCCTGAAGTCAGGCACGAACTGTTTTCCAAATTGACGTCGGGCATCGAAAAAAACGTGACCATTGTCAGCGGCAACCGTGATGCGACGGAAGACCTCGAAAAACTTTGCATCCACAAAGCGAAGGTATTATATATTTTGGGTGAAAAGGGCGAACAGGATCGCGACTCAATCAATATCGAATCGCTGAAAAAGATAAATAAAATTCTGCTGAATACACAGGCCGGGGCGAACAAGCCCTGCTTCGTGCTGATCGAAAACCAGTCCACGTATGCGGTTCTTCAACAGCAGGATGTGAACGGACTAAGGGTTGAGCGGACAATGAAAAACGGAATGAAAGAAACGCTGTCATATCCGGCCTTTCATCCCTTCAATATTCCCGAACTGTGGGCGCAAAAACTGTTTGCCGATTGCAAATACGAACATAAGGAAAACGAAAAGGAGTCTGAAAATTATCTCCCGTTAGACAGAACCGGTATCTGCTACGATTCCGACAATACGGTGCATCTTGTTATTCTCGGTATGTCGAAAATGGGGGTCGCATTGGGCATACAGGCATCTCACCTGTGTCATTTCCCCAATTTTATCCGCGATAACAGGCTGAAAACGCGCATTACCTTCGTCGACGAAAATGCAGACAGGGAAATGTATTTCCTGAAAGGACGGTACCGGTATCTGTTCCACGAAACAGACTGCGCGTATGAAGACACGGAGCAGCCCGAAAAAAGTCATGACAACAAACAGCGTCCCAAGTTTACGGACATCGAATGGCGGTTTGTCAAAGGGCGCGTGGAGCGCCCCGAAGTCCGTGAAAGGCTGACGGCATACAGTAACGAAAAGCATACGCTCCTGACGGTCGCCGTTTGCTTTGGTTCGCCCGCCGCCGCCATCGCCTGCGGATTGTATCTTCCCGACGAAATATACCAAAGCGGCGCGCAGATATTGGTCCGCCAAGATACGCACCATTCCATCCTGTCCATGCTCGGCTCGACCGGCAAATACGGAAATGTAAAGCCGTTCGGCATGACCGACCTTTGTCCGGATTTGTCGAGAAACAGCGACCGGCTACCGATGATCGTGAATTATGTATACGATTATTACTACCATCATTTGGAAATCCCCGATTCCGTGCCGCCAATGGTTGAGATGGAAAAACTGTGGGAAAAATTGAAGACGGCAAAAAAATGGTCGAACCGCTACAATGCGAACATGCTGGCCGTCAAACAGCGTGCGTTCGGCCTTTGCCCCGGCGAGCCGCCGGAAGACAGAACCGTCGAGCTGTTGGCTGAAGTGGAACATAACCGGTGGAACATAGAAGAACTTTTGCTGGGTTACCGCCCCACAACGCCGGAAGAAAAAAAGGAAATAGGGAGTAATTATACGTGGAAAGAAAAAATGAAAAAGGACTTTGTACACAACGATATTTGCCCGTATCATGCGATTCCCGATATGGATACCGAACCGGAAAAAGCAAACGGAAACAAAATCAAAAATACGCGGAGTTATGACATTTGCCTCTCTAAAGCCATCCCGATGATACTTGAATACATCGGAAAAGAATAAATAAAAAATCACATGGAATACGTCGATGGAAACACTGAAAACGATTAAATTATTTGGATTTAAGTACATAAGTAACAAAAATTGCCTACCTTTGTGTCCGGGTATGAATAAGGACAAAAAAACACGGATATGATGCAAAGAAATGTTTTCAATCAATTTCAGAAGTTTCTGAAAGAAACGGACGGAGACTTTCACATTCTTGAACAGCGGATTCCTGTCGAAATGCAGATGGAATATTTCAAGTATTCCGACCACTTGCGCAGAACAGAAGTGTCGCCGCCGGACGAAACAATCTGTGAGCATTTGCTTTCGGACTTGCAGAACCCTTCTTCTTCGCACGAAGAAAAAAAACATGCCCTCTCGATGCTTGCCCTCTCCAAGGAAGTAAAAGTTTACCGTTTACTGGAACAGTACGTGCGCGATGCCGAACCCGAAATGGCGGACTGGGCATGTATGGCGCTGGTTGAATGTCGTATTATGCTGGAATCCGAACTGTCAAACGAAAAGCAGGTTTACATCTCCACCGGGCTTGGCGGACGGGGAAACAAACTCCGCTTTTTCGCTTTGCTTTCGTCGTCGGAAGGGAAACCTTTCCTTGATTACCAGAAAGCAATCGTCGAAAAGGAATTTGCGTTTGCCTTTCCCCGACATGATTGCGAGATAGAACGCCTGACCATCGGGACGCGACATGTGGAAATGGTTTTTCTGGCGCCTATCCGCGCGAATATAAAATCGCTTATAGACTGCGTGATGGACGAATGTAACCAGTACGGCGATTTTATCGCGAGAGAATATACGGTTACCAATGTAAAGGAACTCAGCGAGGAAGATATAGCCGATATTTTGAAAGAGAAATGAAAATATTCAGACAGGCTGTTAAATACGGAATCGTCGGCATCGGCAATACGCTGCTCTCACTGATTATTATCCGGATCATGACAAAATGGGGAGGATGTTCGGAAGCGTTTTCCAACTTTACGGGATATGTTGTCGGACTTGTAAACAGTTATATCCTGAACAGGAAATGGACGTTTCACAGCAAGTCGAAGTGGAAGAAAAGCGCCGTCCGTTTCTTCGGCGTATTTGCCGTCTGTTATGCACTGCAACTGCTGCTGTTGCTCCTCCTGAACAAATTTTGTCCCGAAAATCCGCCGCTGTACGATTTTTTCACTCCCGTGCTGCACCCGCTACACGTCGATCCGCTCTTTTATATCCAGATACTTGCCATGGCGTTTTACACGGCGCTTAATTTTATTGTCAATAAATTCTATACATTCAAATCATAACACCCGATGGGAAAATTGTCGATCATCATACCATGCTACAACGAGGAAGCGTCTCTCTCCGAATGTTACAGGCGCACCGGGGCGGCGCTGGATGCGCTGGACTGCGAGACGGAAATCATCTATGTGAACGATGGAAGCAGCGACCGCACGCGCGAAATGCTGGACCGCTTTGCCGCGAACGACAGGCGGGTGAAGGTGATTCATTTCTCGCGCAATTTCGGCCATCAGCCTGCCGTTTCCGCGGGGATAAAAAACTGCGATGCGGACTGGGCTATCGTGATGGATGCCGACATGCAGGATCCTCCCGAACTGATAGGGGAAATATTCCGCCTGTGCAGAGACGAGCAGGCAAACAGCGTGTATTGCGTGCGCCGGTCGCGCGAAAAAGAAAGCTGGTTCAAACAGTTTACCGCACGGCAGTTTTATCGCCTGATGAACCGCATGAGCGAAATCGAATTTCCCCTCGATGCGGGCGATTTTCGCCTGATTGACCGCAAAATCATGGACGAATTTAAAAAGCTGAAAGAAAACGGCAAGTATATCCGCGGGCTGATCAGTTGGATAGGATTCAAACAGATACCTTTTTATTACGAGCGAAAGGCGCGCATTGCAGGCGAAACCAAATACCCGTTGCGCAAGATGCTGAAATTCGCCTCGACCGCTCTGCTGTATTTCTCCAAAAAGCCGTTGCAAATCGTGATAGGACTTGGCTTTCTGGCCGTCATTATCGGCATCATTCTGGCAGTATGGGTTGTGCTCGGTAAAATATACGGTTTCAGCAATGCCGAACTGGGATGGACATCGACTATCACCGTCACGGTATTTTTCGGCGGCATACAATTGCTTACTATCGGTGTGCTGGGGCAGTACATCGGCGTGCTTTTCGACGAAACCAAAAATCGCCCCGAATATATCATCGACGAAAAACGGAATTTCGGTAATTAACAGTAATCGGCTCACCGGTAAAACATCGTTTCCGTAAATCACGTGAGTTCAACGTAAAAAATAGCGTACGTCGAACTCACGTTAAATACACCGATTACATGCCGCACCAAAAAAGGGGCGAGCATCATAGCTCTCCCCTTCTCTCAATCAATCAATCAATACCACTATTCAGCGCTCACAGTGTTTTAACGTTTACTCTCGTCTGCTTTCCTGCACTTGTCAAGGTATGTATGAAACTCTTCGGCCGGTTTCCCTCTGAGTTGATACATCCCGTCCACAGGATGAAACGAGAAAGGAATGTATTCAAACAACTGAACGGCAACAAACCGACGGTCGCCGGTAGTGACGATGTCCATATAGCAACTTCCCTGTGCCGAAACGATTTCAATAGGTCGTGTTCCCGAAAAAGTCTGCGCCGAAAGGGCGTTCATAAATCCGGGCAACTGGTTCTTGTTGAAATAAATCGTTTCTTTCTTCACTTCGTTTCCGTTCTCCTTGAGCACATAACGTTTTGTTTTCAAGAACGGGAGCAACTTATTGCCGACTTTGACCATTTCAAAAATCGGATGATTTAATATATCAGTTTCCATATTTTTCGTAAATAAATAATTAAGTTTTATGTAATATGCAGACCTGCGGTCCTTTCCTTTCAGTAAGGATGAGAACGTGCAATCGTGTCTGCGTGCGCCGTGCAATTTATCTTCCGCACAGCAAAGCGTGATAAGTATTTACGAAATGGCTAAACTATGATTTCCCTCAATGCGAAAACGTAATATCTGCATGAAGAATAAAGGAACAATGATGTACTCGAAGCATGTTTACGGATAAAAATCCGGTTTAATGATTTTTTGTGTACGGAATATATAAGTATGACGTTTTCGAAAGAAAAACTCTGGCAAGTATTCCCGACAGGAACTCTTATGAAAGAACGCAGATTGTTGATAATCCTCGACGTGCAGGTGAACGGACTCGTTTCCGCAGCCCTGATCATACCTTCTCGAAACGGATTGACCGGATTTTCGCCGTTGCTTTTCTTCGAATCGAAAGATTCGGATGTCGTTTGTCCGGCCGACGGTTTCTCGTGGCGTTCCGCTGTGCACAAGGCGTATAGCAACAACAGGCAACCTATAAAAAGCAGCAGATGTTCAGGCTTGTATTTATATTTTTTCATTCCCATTCTTTATTGTTGACATGTCGAAACCGTATCGGCGGCAAATGTACGCATACTTTTTGAATCACAAACAAGCCGGAAGAGAAAAACGGCATCATTCTGTTTTCGGATCGGAATAATTCCGAAACTTCCTTAAATCAGGATTCGCTTTTGTTTTTTTATTGAATCGGAAAATGTTTTTCTTGAAAAAAGTTTCTTCATTTGCCGAAAACAAAAACATTTTATGCGAAGGTTCGGTTTTTGGCTGTTTGTATTGAGTTTGTGTTTGAGTGTCAATATTCATGCACAAGAATGGTCTGCACAGGATTCCGCATGGCTTCGTCGTGTATTGTCGGGCAAGGAAGAACTGCGGCTGAACGACGCCACGCGCAAGGCCATCCTCGGAGGCACGCTGATTTCGACCGATCCGGCGCCCAAGTCACCGATGCTGTCTGTTCCCCCCGAACTGCCCGTTGCCGGGCCGTTTGAAAACATCGCACAGCCCGCGTCGCGAAGAAAGCGCCTGATGGAATTGCCGCCGTCCGTTTTTATTCTGGACGGACTGACCGGCGGCGATTCGTTGCCGGACAATTCTTCGCCATCCGTTTTACCGTTTACCACAACCGTTTCGAAATCAACAGCGGCCGAACTGAAGCGGCTACATGCCCTTACGCCACGTAAAGCCGCAGTAGACAACCTGACGCCCCTGCGATCGGGAAGCGTGTCGTTCGGGGCCGACGATGCCTTGCGTTACATCTTCCAGCCAAGCTATCGCGCCAAAATGCGAAACAGGAAACATGCCACGGCGCGGTATACGTATAATCAATATTAGGCAGTCTCGACGGGGAGACGTTCACCGCTCGCCTTTCCTTTTGTCGAATACGTCCGATACCGATTGTTTGTGCCTGTTTGTATGCAGATATGTTTTCACAGCAAAGAAAATACATTTTCTCACGATAACAAGTTAAGAAATGGCGATATAAGCGCTAATAAAATCGTGAATTTTCCTCGGTTGAGACAAAATTACAGTCTGTTTTGCTATTCTTACGGGTTCGGTCGGTCTGAAAGGCAGGAACCTCACGGGTAAATAGAAAATGATGTATCTCCTCCAAGTTATGATCGCAGCGCGCATAAAAAAAAGACTGTACGGAAATCCATCCGACAGCCTTTTGTTATTTTCTCGTTCTCAAAAAAATTATTTCCCCAAAAAATCTTTAACGGTTTCGTTGGGCACCATTTCCTCTTGGAAAATATAAGCTCCTGTTTTTGGAGATTTAACCATTTTGATAACTTTGGAATAAGTACGTCCTTCGCCTTTTTTAAATGTAGCAACTGCTTTTTTTGCCATGACTTAATCTTCTCCTTTTATTTAATTTCTTTATGCAATGTAACCTTTTTCAGAACGGGATTGTATTTTTTCAACTCCAATCGATTGGTTGTATTTTTTCTGTTTTTTGTCGTGATATAACGCGACGTCCCCGGCATACCGCTGTTCTTGTGCTCCGTACATTCGAGGATTACCTGTATTCGGTTACCTTTTACTTTTTTAGCCATTTCTTCCTCTCCTCTTTTCTAACTTATTAAACCTTTTACGGCTGCTTTTTTAATTGCGGCGTCCAACCCAATCTTATTGATAAGGCGAAGTCCCGCTGCCGAAACATTCAACGTAATCCAACAATCTTCTTCTACCCAATAGAATTTTTTCAAGAACAAATTCACGTTGAATTTACGTTTTGTTTTCTTGTTCGAATGAGCAACATTGTTTCCAACAATTGCTTTCTTTCCTGTAATTTGACAAATTTTTGACATTGCTTTTTATTTTTGCAAATTAATTTTAGTTTTAGGGCGCAAAGGTATGTATTTTGTTTTATTCATACAAACTTTCGCTCTAAATTATTTCATACATTACATTCGTCTTTCTTTTTTCTTTTTATCCCGTTATCCCGATGGAACGGAATATCCGCAGTAAATTTGTACGCAGGATGAGATTTGAACTCACACACCATTACCGGCACTACCCCCTCAAAGTAGCGTGTCTACCAATTCCACCACCTGCGCATATTAGGAGGTGCCCAGAACAGGACTCGAACCTGCACAGCTGTTAACTACTCGCACCTGAAACGAGCGCGTCTACCAATTTCGCCACCTGGGCTTGTCAATAATGTACATAAAAAAGGCGGCCGCTTGCCGCTCTCTCCATCAAGAATCATGATTTCGGGTGCAAAGGTAATTGCTT
Source organism: Tannerella sp. (assembly GCA_031276175.1). Lineage (GTDB taxonomy): Bacteria > Bacteroidota > Bacteroidia > Bacteroidales > Tannerellaceae > Tannerella. Next base: position 13,347 of record JAISNP010000067.1, on the reverse strand, counting down.
TTTCCGAAACATACAAATGGTTCTTCATATTATTTTTTCTCCAATATTTTCCTGTTGTTCCGGGAAAATAAATTACTTTTGTGCAAAATAATAATTTAATATTTTACGGCCCATGGAAAATAATATTTTTGAACTGACAACAGAGCAATTGAAGGCAGTTGCAACAAACCTTCGGGAGAAAATCGGCGAAGGTCTTGGGGAGGACGGAAAAGAAATCCGTTGCCTCCCGACATACATCAATCCCAATGCCGGCGTGGTGAGCGGGAAAGTACTGGTACTGGATTTGGGAGGTACCAATTTCAGAGCTACCGTCATCGACTTTGTCGACGGGAAACCGAACGTCCATCCGGGGATAAAGGATAATTTTGAGAAAATCATGAAAGACCCGGACGGATGCGGGTGCGATGAACTTTACGCAAAGATGGCAAGTTTGATTGATTCGCTCAACCTTGATGGCGTCAGCGCTATCGGGTATTGCTTCTCATATCCGTGCGAATCGACACTGGACGGCGATGCCAGACTGCTTTACTGGACAAAAGGCGTTACCGTTCGCGGACTGATTGGCGAACTTGTCGGGAAAACGTTGATGGAGTATCTGAACAAAAATCTCAAGGGATGTAATTTTACGTCTATCAAGGTAATTAACGACACGGTGGCAAGCTTGTTTGCAGGACTGACCGACAAGGATGCCCAGGCGCACATCGGGCTGATTGTAGGAACAGGAACCAACATGGCGCCGTTCTATCCGTCGGGGAAAATCAAGAAACTGAATCTCAATTACAAGCAGAAGGGATTGATTCCCATTAATCTGGAGTCCGGCAATTTTTATCCTCCGTTTTTGACTGTTATTGACGATAAAATCGACAAATATTCGGATAATCAGGGAGGGCAGCGGTTTGAGAAAGCCATTTCGGGTATGTATCTCGGACGTATTATCGAATATCTTTTTTCATGCGACGAGTTTGAAGACAAATTCGATGCGGAAAAGTTGACGCGCATCATGAGTTATCCCGACATGTACAAGGACAAATATGTACAGGCAGCCAGTCAGGTGTATGAACGTTCGGCTAAATTGGTTGCTGCTTCGTTGGCCGGTCTGATTGTCGACATCATCGAATCGTATGACAAACCTGTCAAAGTAATCCGTTTAACTGCCGAAGGCAGCCTTTTCTGGAGCGAAGACCAGAAAGGGTTTAAAAACGTAAAATTCAGAAGTTACAAATGTCAGGTACTGGATGAATTATATGCGCTGCTGAGATTGTTCGGTTATGACGGCGTCACAATTCGCGTCGAAAAGACCCCCGATGCAAACTTGATAGGGTCGGCTATTGCCGCTCTGTCATAGCAGGAGGCGGGTTATAAAAAGAAAAGGAAGGTATCGCCGGCAGTCCGGGATACCTTCCTTTTCGTATATAATGTATAATGAAAGAAACCCCGCTTATTTGATACCGAGTTTCGTTTTGACGCTTGCAGGTACGGCATTTTTGTGAAGCGTAAGATTGATGGTTTTGTATGCCACGTATGCGCCGGATGCGTACCAGATACCTTTGTATTTGCTGCCCGTGCCCCACGAGTTTTTGACAAGGTAGAATTTTTTTCCCGACAGGTCTTTCGCCGAGCCGTAAATCAGCATAAGATGATCGTCCGTTGTCTGGTAGTTGTCGTACGATTCCTGACGCAGGGCTTGCGTTACGTCGACTTCCTTGCACGGTTTCGAGGACAGTTTCTTTATTTCATCTTCTTTCTCCTTCGTGCTCAGGCCGACCCAGCGCGCCTGATCGGAGCCGGACGTTTCCAGCGCCTTGATGTCGGGAACGGTAGCAAGGCCGTCGCGCGTGAAACCGCTTTCGCTTACATCTGCCGTCCATGCTACGGCATAACCGTGATCTATGGCATAGTCAATCGTTTCCATTAATTCTTCCAGAGGGACATTGTAGCTCTGTTCCCAACGCCAGTTGTCGGGTATCGCCAATGCAAACGACGTATAAAACGGATGGTGGGTGAAAGACGTCAGCGAAACATAATCGTCCATATTCAATCCCAGCGATTTGCCGAAACTTTCCGGCGTATATTGTTTGCCTTCGTATGTAAACGTTTCGGGGATTTCGCCCAGATAAGTGTCGATAATACCCTGATACGCTTTCTGCCAGACGGGCGTCAGTTTACCGTTCGGTTTGGTAACGGCTGTTTTCAGGAACGACGAGGCGAACTGCTGCATCTCGCCGTGCACATGGATTTCTTCGCCATACTCCAGTCCCGCATATACGCTGCGCGGGATGGCGCCGTAGTGTTTGAACACATACAGCACGTCGGGGCACGAACCGCCCTGACCGAAGTTCATATTACCGTGCAGCCGCACATATTTCTCCGCCTTGTCGCGATACGAATGGTTCACTACAAACATTTCCGACAAATCGTACGCCTCTTTGCCGATGCGTAACAACTCGGCTTCAATCAATGCCACACCCGAAAACGACCAGCACGTACCCGAACGACTCTGGTTTTTAACCGGTGTAACTTTCACTTCTTTTACTGTCGTAAACTGATACTCTTCCTGCGCAACGACAGTCACAAAAACGCCAAAAAGGAATAAACCCGATGCAATAATCTTTTTCATAAATATGCTTTCTTTGAATAATTCGTGCAAATGTACAATAATCTGTTTTATATCCGCCAAGAATGTACGCATCATCTTTTCTTTTCCCATTCGTCGGCGCCGGTAATGCCGGCTTTCGCAGGGTTGAAGACGGGGTCGCGGATGCCTTTCCGGCGCTGGCTTTCGTAATCGAAAAACGAACGGAGCGCAGGTTTTTGCAGCAGCAGTATCGCTATGAGGTTGAACCAGGCCATCACTCCGATGCCGATGTCCGCCATGTTCCAGGCAAGTTGCATTTCGTTGATGGAGGCAAAGAATGTCACGAGGAGCATTACGATCCTGAGCGTGTTCACCGACCATAATCCGACACGGCGGGTTTTGTTTCTGGTCAAAAAGTATACGTTTGTTTCCGCCTGAAAATAGTAGCTCATTATCGTGGTAAAGGCAAAAAAGAAAAGCGCCAGGGCGACAAAAGCCGCGCCGAATCCGGGGAAATGCTTGTCTACGCCTAATTGCGTAAAGACAGGTCCGTATTCGACCACATCGGCCGGCAGCCCTCCGCCGTCGAACACGATGGCGCCGCCCGCACCGTCGTACACGCGATACATGCCGGTGGCGAGGATGATAAACGCCGTGGCCGAACAGACAAGCAGCGTGTCCACATACACGGAAAAGGCTTGCACCAGCCCCTGCGAGCCGGGATGCGAAACATGAGCTGCCGCCGCCGCATGAGGCGCCGTGCCCTGCCCCGCTTCGTTGGAAAAAAGCCCGCGCCTGACGCCCATCGAAATAGCCGAACCGACTACGCCGCCCAGCACGGGATGGAATCCCAGCGCCGACTTGACAATGAGCATGAACATCTCCGGTATCACTTCATAATTGAGCACAATGATGATGACGGCAATAATCATGTAACCCGCAGCCATAAACGGCGTAACAATCTCCGCCACCTGCGCAATCCGCTTTATACCGCCGAAAATAATCAGCGCCAGCAGCAACACTACCAGCCCGGCAGACAGCATGTGGTTCAACCCGAAAGCATTGCCGAACGCAATAGTGATGGCGTTGCCCTGAACGCCCGGCGTCATGACGCCCAGACTGAAGATGGTCACTATCGCAAAGGCAATTGCATAGGATTTCATTTTCAAACCTTTCAATATGAAATACGCCGGGCCGCCGCGATAATGCCCGTCAATTTCTTCCTTATAAATCTGTCCCAGCGCAGCCTCAATATAAGCCGTGCCGGCGCCGAAAAACGCAATCATCCACATCCAGAACACGGCGCCCGGGCCGCCCAGCGCTATGGCTGTGGCCACGCCCGCAATGTTGCCCGTCCCGACGCGCCCCGACAAGGCCAGCATAAACGCCTGAAACGACGATATGCCCCGCGACGACGACTTGCCCGCGAAAAGCATCTTCACCATATCTTTCAGATAACGGAGTTGCAGAAAATTTGTCCGAATCGAAAAATAAACACCCGTGCCCAAACAAAGTATAATAAACGGCACTCCCATCACATGCGCACTTGCAGTCGCAATAATATCAGAAAAATTCATTATGTCGGAATTTAGTAAACACTTATATGAAAAACATTTCTTTTTGTCCTGAAAAAATAAACAAATGCAAAGGTAGACAAAAAATCTTTTTACAATAATATTTTCCCGTAAAATGAGGACAAAATATTTTCCCGTCCGGCGCATAGCCAATATCAATCGTTTTGACGCTATGCCGCCCTTTGCAGTCGGATTTCTCTCTTTGAATTGAAACGGAGCCTCATTATTCAAGACAGGGACGTAAATATCCCGGACAGGGGAGTAAATATCCAAGACATGGGAGTAAATATTTCCGACAGGGAGGTAAATATTCGAGGCATGGGAGTAAATATTCCCGGCATGGAGGTAAATATCCGAGACAGGGAAGTAAATATTCCGGACATGGGAGTAAATATCCGTGACATGGGAGTAAATATACAAGACAGGGAAGTAAATACTTGAGACATGGGAGTAAATATTCCGAACAGGGAGGTAAATATTCGAGGCAGGGAGGTAAATATACCGGACATGGGAGTAAATATACGAGACAGGGAAGTAAATATATGAATCATGGGCGTAAATATACGCAACAGGGAAGTAAATATTTCAGCGAAGGAAGCAGGTTGCCGAAATATCGGCAAATTGTTTTTTTGTCCCGATAGCATAAACGCAATTAAATTGCAAGGTATAACCGAAAATATCCGTCTTTTTGTATTGTTTGTTTCAAAATATCCGTACATTTGCGTCGAAATAAATAAACAGTATGAATATAAACATGTCGGTTATGAAAAGAAGAAGTGTATTGCTGCTTTTGCCCCTGTTGCTGATTTACGGCTGCTGCTGCAGGGAAGACAGCGAGCCGGAATTGCCGTATGACCCGCTTGATCCGGACGGGAAATTATTGTTTACGCTGAATCTTCAGAAAGTGCCGGTTGATTTGACGGATGATTTGCCGGAATGGCTTCAAACACAATGGGACGTCAAGTTGATTGTTAACAAAGAAAAAAGGCGTAAGATGGAACTGTTTCAGGGCGAATGGAAAGGAGGGACTGTTTATTACATATTCGATCCCGTCTGCCTGTTATGCCCGTTGTTATCTCCGGCCTTTTACTCGACCGGCGAGGAAATAGACTGGAAAGCAAAGGAAAAAGGCGACGATATTGTAAGAGACTTCTGCTACACGAGCAAAGAATGGAAGAAGATACGCGAATATGATCCGGCCGCCGACGGGAGTTGAATTATTTATTATTGTATACACGCTGAAAAATAAAAGCAAAAGCAAATGCACATTACGAAACAAAAAAGGACGTGGCTCCTGCTCCTTGCCGCGCTGCTGATGCACGGCTGCGGCGGCGGGGAAGACAGTGAGCCGGAATTGCCGTATGACCCGCTTGATCCGGACGGGACATCCCAGTTTGAATTGAATCTCCGGAAAGCGCCGCTTGCGTTGGATGAGGATATGCCGGAAGATATTCAAATATTCTGGGACAATTTGTGTAGAAACTACTCCGGCAGGATAGAATTGTATCAGGGTGAATGGAAAGACCGGGATGTTTTTTTGATAATAAGTAAATACAACTGTCTGTTGTGCAGATACTGTCTGTTGTGTATGATAAGGTATTCAAATGGTGAACCTTGGGATACATTGGAAAAAAGCAACGAGGTTATAAGAGATTTTTGCTACACGAGCAAAAACTGGAAGAAGATACGCGAATATGATTTGGACGCCGCCGGGAGTTGAATTATTCATTACAGTAAAAACGCTGAAAAATAAACGCACATGAACATTACGAGACTAAAAAGAATATTGCTCCTGCTGTTGCCCGTGTTGCTGATTTACGGCTGCTGCCGGGAAAAAGATGAACCAGAGGAAGAGCGTATAAGTTACACAATACTGCCTTATTTTCTTTATGCCGCTCCGTATGTGCCTGTCGACAGTTTTCCCGAATGGATTCAGAACAGAATCGACACGGAGACGGCATTCCATCCCAGCAGCATAGTGATCAGGATTCAGGTATTTCAGGGCGAATGGCGCGGACAAACCGTATACTACATATATAAAAACCTGGATTCATGTTTGTTTTGCCCCGTATATTATGAAGATGGAGAAAGAGTGGATTTCATGTGGAATCCGTGGCTTCAGGATGAATTTACCAGAAAAAGCAGGAACTGGAAAATAATATTCGACTATGGAGAAGGGGGAGGGTATCCGTTTGCCCCGCCCGATAACTTCTTCGAGTAGCTGTTCGACAACTTCCGGCAGTATGGGCGTTCAGATTGTCGCATCCTGACGGCGGAGGCGTAAACCTTTTCGACAGTTCGGATGGGATTCTATCTGTATAATATATGTGAGATGGAATCTTACGGGATAAAATCCCGTCCGAAATGCCGGATACGCCGACGGACACAGTGGCCGGGATATGAATGGAATTTCCCTTTTCCGCTGATAACCGGTTAATTATTTATCTTGAAAGAATAAAGGCCGCTTGAAAGGAGCCGAAAACCACTCGTGTGATAATTTCTATCACACATGTAATAATTTCAATCACATGTGTAATGGAGTCCATCACACGTGAGATAATTTTCATCACACGTGTGCTTTTTCGCCGTTTGGACGAGATTCCGTCCCGTTCGTTTTATTCCGTGAGATTCCAACATGCAACACACACAGCAGACAGAATATGCAAGAATAGCCAAAACAGGATGGAATCCTGTCCCCGCGCGGGTGGCGTTTGGATGCAACGGTCTGAAATGCGCCCGAGGGGATTGATCTCCAAACACAGTAAAATAAAATGCCTATCTTTGTTACACAAAACCCGTGTGATTATGAAAAAGGAGAAAAAGAACAGTCTGGTTTTTTACACGTTGATGATTCTCGTTTTCGGGGCATTGATGTGGTTCGTCATACAGAAGGGAGCGCATCTCAGGGGTGCGGATCAATCGGCGGCACATGTGGGTAATACGCAGGAAGGCGCGGTCGACGGATTCCGTTTCTTTGTCGACATGCTGCTGGCGCATGTCCGGGCGCCGTTCGGGTTGCTGCTGCTTCAAATCATTGTCATATTGATTACGGCGCGTATCGTGGGTTGGATTTTCAACCGGATGAGACAGCCGTCCGTTATCGGCGAAATTCTGGCCGGCATCATTCTCGGTCCGTCCATACTGGGATATTTCATGCCCGAAGTGTCGTTGTTTCTTTTTCCGCAGGAATCTCTTTCGAGTATCAACATGCTTAGCCAGTTCGGCCTGATGCTGTTTATGTATACCATCGGGATGGAGCTTGATTTGGGCGAGGTGAAGAAAAAGTTGCAAACCAGCATCCTGATCAGCCATACGAGCCTGATAGTGCCGTTTTTCCTCGGCGTGCTGATGGCTTATTTTATCTACGACACGTATGCCGGTCGCGAGACGTCTTTTCTTTCCTTTGCGCTTTTCATCGGGATAGCGATGAGCATTACGGCCTTTCCGGTGCTGGCGCGCATCATTCAGGAAAAGAAGCTGACGCGCACGCATCTGGGGACGATTGCGCTGGCGAGCGCGGCTAACGGCGACATCAGCGCGTGGTGCATACTGGCGGTAGTGATGGCCGTGACGCAGATGGGCAGCGTACTCGGCGCGATATACAACATCATGCTCTCGGTGGCGTACATGCTTGTTATGTTTTTCATCGTCCGCCCGCTGTTGCGGTTGATGGGCGATTTGTACCATAACCGGGAGGTGGTGAGCAAGCCTCTGATCATGCTGATGTTCCTGCTGCTGCTGCTTTCGTCGTACATGACGGAGATACTGGGCTTGCACGCGCTGTTCGGGGCGTTTATGGTGGGCATCGTCATGCCGGAGAATCTGCGTTTCCGCACGATTATGACCGAGAAGGTCGAAGACGTGTCTCTGGCGCTGTTTCTGCCTCTTTTCTTTGCGTCGACGGGGTTGCGGACGGAAATCGGGCTGCTGAATACGACCGCGATGTGGCAGCTGTGCGGCCTGTTCATTGTGGTGGCGGTAGTCGGGAAGTTCGGCAGCACGGTGATTTCGGCGCGCGTGGCAAAGGAGAGCTGGAAAGACAGCCTGCTGCTCGGCGGACTGATGAATACGCGCGGATTGATGGAACTGATCGTGCTTACGATAGGCTATGAGATGCAAATCCTGCCGCCGCCCGTCTTCGTGATGCTGGTGTTGATGACGCTGGTGACGACTTTCATGACCACGCCGCTGCTTTCGTTCATCAATTTCTGTTTCCGTGCGAAGGATAAGTTCGTCCGGTACCGGAAAGTGGAGCAGGAAAAGCACGTCTTCAAGGTGCTGCTTTCTTTCGGGCGTGCGGGCAACGGGCAGATTATGCTGGACGTGGCGCACCAGATGTTTGCCAAAGGACGGCGCCGGTTCGACCTGACGGCGCTGCACCTGACGGTAGGCTCGGACGTCAACCCCGCGCATACGGGCAGTTTCGAACGCATCAGCTTTGCGCCCATCCTCTACGAAGCCCGTAAACTGAACATGCACATACAGACGCGCTACGAGGTGTCGGCCAGCGCGGAAGAGCATATCGTGAAGATGGTGAACGATGGGGAATACGATTTCCTGCTCGTGGGCGCGGGCATTGCGATGAGCAATCTCTCGAACGACGTGGATGCGCTGCACATACAGCGTACGTTTACCGGATTCTTCCGGCGCCTGTCCGCCCCGCCGTTCCTGTTTACGCCTGGGGCGCTTATCAAGGACAAGACGAAATGGTTTATAAAGCATACCCGGTGTTCGGTCGGGATTTTCGTCAACCGGGGCTTTATCCGGGCTACCCGTATCATCATCATCATCAATTCGGCGGACGATCTGGTACTGCTCGACTATGCAAGGACGCTGGCGAAGTCTACCGGAGGGGCGATAAGTGTGCTGAACCGGAGCAGTTTCATTGCGTCCGGAAGCGAACATATCCACCGCACGCTTGTCGAGTTTGCCGGCAGCATGGAAGAGGTCGTCATCCTGCCGGAGAAAGACGTCGTGAGCGAGTCGTTCAACGGCCACGATTTTATGCTTGTCGGCTACGCCACATGGAATATCCTGAGCGTCGAGTGCGAAGAGGCGCTGATGGATATGCCGTCTACACTGATTATACATCACCGGAAAGGGAAAGAAGGGTCGTAACGGCGTGAGATTCTATCTCGCAGGGGCTATCAACGGAGATTCCGTCTCCTGTATTTATATGTTGCAACCGCGCGGTTTCAAGTTGCAACCGCGAATTTCTAAGTTGCAACCGCGCGGTTTTAAGTTGTAACCGCGCGGTTTTAAGTTGCAACCGCGCGGTTCTAAGTTGCGACCGCGCGGTTCTAAGTTGCAACCGCGCGGTTTTAAGTTGCAACCGCGCGGTTCTAAGTTGCGACCGCGCGGTTTTAAGTTGTAACCGCGCGGTTCTAAGTTGCGACCGCGCGGTTTTAAGTTGCGACCGCGCGGTTTTAAGTTGTGAGATGGAATCTTCGGTGATAGAATGGGGACTTTTGATGCAGCCCGGCACGGTGCAGGGTTAAGTCATTATCTACCGTTTCACAAACTTTCCGGTACGTACCCCGCCGGACGTTTCGCTGCGGAGGATATATACGCCGGGCGTCAGGCGATCGAGCGGTACGGCGACGGCGCCTGCGCGGTTGGGACGGACGCTCGTCCGCAGCTTTCCGTCCGTGCCGAATATGCTTAACCGCCCGATCACTTCGTCCGACCGGATGTACAGTATGTTTCCCTCCTGTCCGTAGAACAAAAATGTTTCCGGCGACGGAAGCAGGCCGCTCGGAGGCCGGCTGTTCACGACGCTTATGTCCATATACTTGTATTCGTCGGGCGTGAAGGCAAAAACCGTCCCGCTTTTCGACGGTTTGAACGAGTAGGATATGTGGAGGGTATAGTCGCCCGGAAGAATGTCGGACAATTGTCCGTCGAATTCGATTTTCAACGTCGTCTCTTCGTTTTTGCGAAGACCGAGCGGTTGCGGTTTCAGGCTGTCGACAAGCTGAGTGGCGTCTCCTCTGTAAAAAATATCCGTAAATACGTAGCCTGCGAAATCGTCTCCCGTATTTTTAATCCTGACGGCGAGCGTATCGCCGTTATGTATATTGTTTCCGCCGGGGAAAGACATTTTTCCCGTCAAAACCAGTCCGGGTTCGGGCAGCACGGTAATGTAGGCCGGCTGCCGGATGTTCAGGCATGTGCCCGTTATATCTTCAATAACATACAGGTGGTAGTTGCCGGCCGGGACCTCGACGGACGGACGGAAGACGAGGCTTTTCTTTTCGCCGGGGTTCAGCATGATGAATTTCGATTCTTCCTGTTTGACGATTTTTCCCGTAAACGTTTCGTTGAAGTATTTTTCAACCGGAACGGTCTGCGAGAGGAGCAGGAAGGTCACGGAGGTATAAGTTTCTTCCACGCCTGCGTTCGAGAGCGTCACCTGCACCTCTCCGACATTCTTGTTTACATAAAACTCCGTCAGGGGAGTCAGTTCTGCGACGGTTATTCCGGGCACGTATCCTGCTGCGGGCGCGATGGCGACCGATTGTTCGTCGACGGCTACCGTCAGGTCGGCGGGAGACATGACGTAGCTTTTGATGTGTTTCCAGCGTATCCCGTCGGTCGAAAAGACGGGGCAAAGCGTGTAAACGCCCGCTGCGAGCGTTTCGGGGATGGAGAAGGAGTCTTTGATATGCACATATCCGTGGTTGCGCATGTCCGTGATGGTTTCGCGATGCAGGATGCCGATCAGTTTGCCGTCGCCGTACAGCCCGATGCCGACTTTGCCGGAGAACAGCGAGGTGCAGGTGTGGTATATTTTCTGGGAAAAGGCTATTTTCCGGTCGCGGGCGAAGGTGTTACCCCAGGCAATCCACTGTTGCGGGGGCATGAAAAGTTGCGTGCCCGATTCGGATGCCTTTACGTGTGCGGGACGGATGCCGGCGACGATGTTTTGCCGTCCGTTGTATCCGAACATGTTCCACGCCTCAATAACCGACACGTTGAAGTATCCGTCGCCCGATCCCATCCAGCCCCAGTTGAAGTGAAACAGTCCGTTGGCGTCGTATCCGTCGCAGACGAAGGCGTGCGCCGCACCGCTGTCGCGCATTCCGACGTAGAATATCGGGCGCGATTCGTTTAATTCTTCTTTCAGGATATACACCCATTCGGAGGTGGAGTAAAACTCACGTTCGAGCAGTTGCATGTCGCCGGCATAGTTGAAATGGTCTTTCATCCCGAAGGCGGCGATTTGCTGGCTGGCGCCGCTCACGGTGCTGTAATTCATTTCGGCCGCCACTCCGCAGTGGTATACGAGCGTGGTTGCGGCGTTCAGTTCTTCGTCGCTGTACCCGTCGCCGTCGTTGTACGTATCGCGCATTTGCGCCCAGTCGTACGTCGTCTGCGAAAAATCGACGCTCAGGCGCATATGGTGTTTTTCCGTAGTGTAGGTCTTTGTGCCCGTACCTTTTTTCGGCCATTCGTGAAACCGCATGATCTGCGCCATGGTTGTGGCCACGCATCCCGCTATGGCGCGCTCATCCGAATCGGGGATGATCGGGCATAAGCGGTTGTAGGGGGCAGCCTGTCCCCAGGCCATGTCGCGGAGCAGGGGTTTTATTTCCTGTGCGAACAGGACGTCTTTGCCGGAGATGTTGTGCGCGGCGCGGACGGTGCGCGGCGGCGTTTCGGGCATTTCGGCAAGGCGTTTCATCGCCGATTGGTAGAAAGAGAGCCATGTTCGGAAATTGTCGGGAATCTTGTCGATGTCGAAACGTCCGCGTGTGGCGTAACCCAGCACATCGTCCGCACGGTCGTCGCCCGATACGATGACGAATCCCCCCTCGTCGTCGCCCGTGCCTATATTATATATGTAGTAACAGGCGTTGCCGTCCGCCGTGCTGCGCAGCGTCGGGGCGGCATCGTCGTCCGTACATACATACGCCAGCGTGAGCGCCGGTACGGCAGGCGCGTTTCTGAGCGATAAGTGTTGTGAATAAAAAGATGCGGCTATCATTGCCGCATCCGCCTGTGTTCTTTTTCCCGCATAGCCTGCTGTGACCGACAGCAGAGACAAAAGACAGAAGTATACTTTTTTCATCCGATCTCAAACTTTATTTCGGTCGCAAAGGTAGGCAATATTGTCCGGCGATGCAAGAAAACAGGGAAGGATCGGGTTAATCATTTGTGTGCTCCGGGTCCGAAAAATATTTCATAAACTGTGCACGTTCGTAGAAGGACGGGTTTCCCGTGCCGGCGAAACTCAGTTTGCCGATAAATTCTTTCAACGACAGGTATTTGTTTTGCATCATCCATTCTTCGAGACGGGTCAGCATCTGCGGGATGATTTCCGGGCCGTGCATGTACACCGTGCTGCAAAGCTGGACTGCCGAAGCGCCTGCGAGCAGACATTTGACAACGTCTTCCCCGTCGTGCACGCCTGTCGACGAGGCAACGGATATGCCCTGCACTTTGCCCGCCGTCAAAGCCGTCCAGCGGAGCGTGTCGCTCAGGTCGGAATGACTGCTGAAAACCTTGCCGGATACGATCTGCTGCCTGTTTATATCTATATCGGGCTGATAGTAACGGTTAAACAAAACCACGCCGTCGGCTCCCGCCGCTTTCAGCCGGCTTACGAGCGCGGGAATGTTGCTGAAATTTTTCCCGATTTTCATGATGACGGGGATGGATACCGCTTTTTTTACTCCCCGCAGGATGGTTGTATACAAATCTGTTACGTCGCCGCTTCGCGTATCGTTGGGGTCGGTATGGAGATAAAACACGTTCAATTCCAGCGCATCGGCGCCCGCCTTTTCCAGCCGGGAGGCATATTCGACCCACGTCCCTGCCCTGCAGCAGTTGATGCTGGCGATCACGGGAATGTGACACAACGCTTTCGTTTCTTCTATCAGCGCGATATATTTTTCCAGTTGATTGGCTTTTACGTAGCTTGCCACATAATCCGCCGCTTCGGGAAAATCCGATGCGTGCACGAGCGTGCCGCTCTGCATCTCTATCTGTTCTTCGAACAGCGATTTGAGTACTACGGCGCCTGCGCCCGCCTCCTCGTGCGCCTTGTTGCGCTTTGCTTGGTTCGTCAGTCCCGAACTGCCTACTATCAGCGGATTGCGCAATGTGAGGCCTGCATATTCAGTTTTCATATTCATTGATGCTTACTTTTAAGACTATTATATTTAATGTATATCGGCTATGATACCGCTATCGGTT
>JAISNP010000047.1 GCA_031276175.1 Tannerella sp. | reverse complement strand
GGGCGGCGATTCGGTGAAGGTCAATGTATCGTGGACGCCGTCGACGCTCAAAGCGACGGTTTACGTAACGACGATAGAAAACGGTTCGGGTACGCTTACGGAGAGGACGGAGCTTACGTACACCCCGTCGCGTTACGGTTATGCGGCAGGCAAAGTCACATCGGACAGGATGATAAAGATCGATTTTACACTTACGGACGGCGTCCGGACGGATGTCGAAACGCTGATGATACGTTACAGAAATAATTAAAGACAATACCGGGGGATGTTCGGAGGAGCATGTCATCACCCCGGACGAAGGCAGGCGATAATCAACAGCAACGGTATCGCGGCTATACTGTTTTCCGTTATATCGCATAATTTTATAAGCAAGAAAGTAGTAGTTATCCGATTTTTTCTACCTTTGCGGTGAAAAAAATTAAATGATTTCAGTCATGAGGCAAACAAAAAAAATTATCATGAAACGTGTTTTTACATTATTCCTGAAAGCGGCTATTTTACTTATTGCGATGGCGGCGCTTCTGTGGATGGTTTGGGCGCCTCAAACGGAAGGAAGAGCAGCTAATTTGGATTTAATCGGTATTTATACGGATCCGTTCATTATCTATTGTTATATAGCCGCCATTCCGTTTTTTACAGCGCTCTTTCAAGCGTTCAAACTTACAGGCTACGTGGATAACGAGAAGATTTTTTCTCCGTCGGCAGTGAAAGCAGCGAGAAGTATAAAATACTGCGCAATCACCGTCAGCGTCTTCATTATTCTTGGAATACTGTACATAAGGTTATTTGCGAACGGCGACGACCCTGCAGGCGTTACCGCATTGGGCGTGATTACTGCCTTTGCATCTATCGCAATTGCAACCGTGGCGACTGTTTTTGAAAGGTTTTTACAAAATAAACAGTCGGTACTTTCCGGTCGTTCCGTATAGCGGACAGGATGAACACCGGGGGCGATCGCACGCGGTGTTCGTCTTTACCGACGCCTCGCTTCCCTTACCGTCGCCGATACAGGCGACCCGCCCCGTTTCCAAATCAACAACGATCGTTTTGTATATGTGCCCCTCCGGCTACTGCGAATTCATCCATGCCGATATGCCGTACCCGCCGAATGTCCGGGTTGCTGTAACGGCGAATATAATTGATGAACCTTTATTTCTTTATTACGGCTCACGATTCAAAACAAGGTCAAATCACACAAAAATTCCGCCGAGTACGGACAATAAAATTCCCCCCCCCTCGTTTAATATCACAAATGCATGTAATCCTGTCCGGATACAGGCATCGTGTTATAGAAAATAATTAGTAATCAATTCACGCATTAAAAATTTATGTTATGAATGTAAGCACTTCAATTCGCACGTCGCTCCTGGCCACCATTCCGTTCGGTTTGTTCGGAATCGCCTGGTTTGTTTTCGATTCGGGGATAGCTGTTTCCCCGCTCGCCGTACAACTTCTGTTTTTGACGGCGGCTCTTTCCATGTTCGTTTTGCTTGGCATCGGCTGGATAAAAGAATTTCCACGCTGGTCTGTCCCTGCTTTGGGATTCTGTCTGTTTTTCAGCCTTTATTTGACGATGATTTCCATCCCGTCGTTCAAAACGGAAACATTGGGCTATCTGGGCTGGATACCCCTGTGCATCACATTTATTGTCTGCCTGGCCGTTAAACCGTCGAAAAGGCCGCTCCGTCAACTTGTCGGGCAAATCCGAAAAGATCCGACCCTGCTCCTGTTCGGTTTTTACGGCATCTCTCCGCTGATCGCATTTTTGATTTGCGACGAAACACGTTCGGCATGGATGATTCCCGTAGTGTTGACTGCCATGACCGTGCTTTCTGCCGGACTGTATCTCTTCTTAAGAAGCGTCCGGCCGGCCGGAAGGATACGTTCCGTCGTATTTTCAGGCCTGTTGGCGCTGGCCGTCGTGTTTACGGCAAGTTTTGTTTTAAATACTTGAGACCAAACGCGAAGGATAAAAAGGCGGGATAAAAAGGACAGAAGGAACAATATCCCGGAGAAAACGAAAGATTTATAATCTCCGTTTTTCCGGGTTTTGTTTTTCCTCCGTGTATTCATGTAAACGGATACACGGAGGATTTTTATTTCGTTGAAATACATCAAGCAATTTATTAAGAAACTGTTTTGAATTAACATAAATATTGCCGACAATAACCGAGTTACCGTCGGCAATAAATGAGTTACCGTCGACAATAACCGAATTATTGTCGACAATATTTGAGTTATCGTCGACAATAAAAAGAAGAAATACTACCTGCCGATAAACATTTATGCTAATTCAAAACATTTTCTAAAATGCGAGACACGAAGAACCCGGAGAAAACAATATAAAAAAAACGAAGGGCGTCCGCGATTTCGTTCGGACGCCCTTCTGCGTGAGTTATAAATCACCGGCCGTTGCCGGATACCGTCAGTTAAATGCCGGATAGCCCGGATTCTGTACCAGCTTCTGGTTGGTTTGCCATGCGGTTTGGGAGATTGGGAAAATCCGCAGGTGTTCGCCCGAATTGCGCGGACAGGCAGACGACGACCAGAATCCTTTTTCAAAATCGCCGAAGCGGATGTCGTCCTGACGCGACCAGGCTTCCCATGCCAGTTCGAAGCGACGTTCGAGCTGTATTTTCTTCAGGTCGACGGCGTCGTAGTTGTGGTCGGCATTGCCGTATGCCCTTGTGCGGACGGCGTTCACCAGCCGTGTGGCTTCGGCTGCATCGCCGCCGGAGCGTAGCAGGGCTTCGGCCTTGGTCAGGTAGATGTCGGCGAGGCGGAAGATGTGGAAATGATTACCCATCGCGTTCGTCAGACTCGTGGAGTACGGCCATTTCTGGCAGCGTGCGCCGGCTTCCTGCACGACGGCTGCCCACGGGCCGCCGTCGTATTCGCTGCCGGGGATGAAGGAAATGTCTACCGTATAAATCAGCGGGTCGTCGTAGCCTGTGGTCAGCATCTCGCCCGTTTCCTTGTTGCGGCGTTCGCCGATGCGGAAGGTGGCTTCGTAGCGCGGGTCTTCGGTGTCGAAGAGTTTCACGTAGTCGGGCTGTGCGCAGACGCCGTTCCATGCGCCGTACTTCGCGCCGTCCGAAAGGTTGTCGGCATAGTGCAGCGTGCGGTTCATCAACTGGTTCTGGTTTTGGGTGTCCGATTCGCTGAAACATACGGTGAGGACGCCTTCGCGCGAGCGGTCGTTGATGCCGAAATTGGTTTTGAAGTTCGGTTCGAGCACGTATCCCATGCTCATCACCTTGTCGCACGCCGCGATGCACTGTTGCCATGCGTCGCCCTGCACGCTGACTTTCCACGCCCCGGCGTTCAGGTACAGTTTGGCAAGGAGGAACCATGCGGCGCCTTTGGTGAATTTACCGTAATTCTCCTGCGTCCCGTCCGGGCACTGTCCGGCAATCTCGTTTACTTCCTGTACCAGCCAGTCGAATATTTCCTGACGCGACCGGGTGGCGGGCAGTTCCTTGTCCTGATAATCGGCTACAAGGGGGATGTTGCCCCAGTTGTCCGTCATCGTATATATCCAGAAGGCGCGTATGCCGCGCATGGCGGCGATGTTCTCGGTTTTCTGGGCGTCGGTCATGAAGGTGGAGTTTTTCAGCACGTCGATGGTGGCGTTGCACGTGCCCAGCGCGGTAGATGCCGCGCTCCACGAATCCCGAATCACCTGCGTCATACCCGTCCACGTGTGCATGTATATTTCGCGGTACTGTCCGCCGTCATACCAGTCGCCGCCGATGCGCGTGGGCGTAACCGCCATGGAGCCTCCACATTCGGAGAGATACATGAAGTTGCTCGGCCAGTATGTTTTCAGCGTATTATAGACCGTACCCATCAGCGCTTTCACTTCGATTTCGGTACTGCCGAAACCGTCGGCCGGCAACCGGTCGTACACGGTTTCGTCGAGGTTTGTACACGACGGCATGAGCGCCGTCAGAGCCATAACTGTAAACAGTATTGATATTATCTTTTTCATAAATCCGTTTATTATTAAAAGTTAGAAAGTCAAGTTAACGCCAAACGTAAACGAGCGGGCTTTGGGGAAGTAGTTCCTCGCTTCGATGCCCGGCGAGAGGCCGGCGTCGTTGTCGGTAGGCTCGCCGCGGAAGAGTTCCACTTCGGGATCCAGTCCGGTGTAGCCGGTAATCACGAACAGGTTCTGGGCGGCCACGTAGATGCGCGCCCTGCTCAGCCAGTCTGTTTTGGAGGTATTGAACGTATAACCGACGGACATGTTGTCCAGCCGGGCAAACGATGCGTCTTCGAGGTAGAAGGAGCACACGCGCGAGTTTTCGGAAAACTTGAGGAGGTTGTCGTTCATTATCGCGTTCGCCCCCGCCACGTAGGTATTGTTGCCGTAGGCGGCGATGGGGTTGTTCAGCACCTTGTTGCCGATAGTGCCGCGGATAAAGAAGCTTGCGTCCCAGTTTTTGTAGCCGAACGTATTGTTCCATCCGTAGGTCAGGACGGGCTGGGCGCTGCCCACGTAAGTGCGGTCGTCGTCCGTCACCTGTCCGTCGCCTGTGATGTCTATCATTTTGAATTTCCCGTTTGCGTCCAGTCCGTCGGCCTTGAGCATGAAGAACTGCCCGACGGGTCGCCCTTCTTCAATCACGTGCGAGGTCACGCCCGATGCGCCGCGAATCCACGGGTCGCCGGTGTAGATACGGTCGGTCGTATAGATGTCGTTGGAAAGGCGCAGTATTTCGTTCCTGTTGTGCGCAAGGTTGACCGACGTGTTGTAGTTAAACGCTTTGCTGCGTACTACGTCCACATTCAGCAGCAGTTCGACGCCCGTGTTGAGCATGTCGCCCACATTGGCGTGGATGCGGTCGTATACAAAGGTTGGGGTGGGGACGACGTAGCGATAAATCATGTCCGTCGTCCGCTTGTCGTACCATTCGACCGTACCGCCTACGCGCCCGTTGAAGAGCGAGAAATCCAGCCCGATGTTGAACATCGCGGTTTCTTCCCATTTCAGGTTGGGATTGGCGTTCTGCGAAACGCGGTAGGCAATGGCCTGATTGCCGTTGTCGTAATACGTGCCGTAGGCTTCATACAGTTCGAGCGTCCTGTACGGTTGCAAGCCGTCCTGATTACCGGTAATGCCGTATCCGACGCGGAATTTCAAGTCCGAAATCCACGGCGACTCCTTCAGGAAGTCTTCCTGCGTGATTCCCCATGCGGCGGAAACGGAGGGGAAAAGCCCCCACTTGTTGTTTGCCCCGAACTTGGACGAGCCGTCGCGGCGTATGGTGGCCGTCAGCATGTATTTGTCGGCATAGCTGTAATGTCCCCGCGCGAAGAACGAAATCAGTTTGTATTCGTTTTTCGACGAAGTGACGTTACCCACCTTGAGCAGGTTGCCGCTCTGGATGTTGTTGGCGCCCATCGAGGTGACGGCAAAGTCGGTCGCCTGCGAAGCCTGCGACTGGTACGTGTTGTTCTCCCACGAGTAGCCGGCAATGGCGTCGACCTTGTGTACGTTGCCGAACTCCTTGTTGTAGTTAAGCGTCCATTCCATCAGGTCGCGTCCCCACAGAAAAGCCTGCCGGCGTGCATAGCCGTTATCGCCCCGTCCGCGCGAGTTGGTCGGAGCGCGCCATTCGCTCTGGTCGCCGTTGAACATGCTCTTGTAGAGGTGCACCTTGGCGTTCAGTCCTTCCGCGAGGTCGAACTGAATGTTTCCCGCTCCGTAGAAATAGTTATTTTTCATCAGGTTGTAGTTCTCTTCCTGATTCTGGATGGGATTACCCTGATCGTACTGTCCGAACATGCTCGTGAACCAGCTTCCGTCTTCATTGCGGATGGGATAGACCGGAGGCAGGTTGTATGCGAGGATAAAATCGTCGCGGAACGGGAAGCGCATGTCGGTAAGCGTAGCGGAGCCGGCAAGGTCGATGCGCAGGCGGTCGTTGATGGCGCGCTGCTGGAACTGGAAGCGGAAACTGTGGCGCGAGATGAAATTGTCGCGGGCGATACCGTTACGATCCATATAGGTATACGAGGCGCGATAATTGTTATTCGAGCCTCCGCCGGACATGGACAGCGAATGGTTTTGCGAGAATCCGGTGCGCAGCATTTCGCCCAGCCAGTCGGTTTCGGCGCCGTAGCGGTCGATGTTGCCGATGTCGTTGCCGAGTTTACTGTTGACGTCGCGCCATTCCGCGGCATTCAGCAGATGCGGTTTGTTGGCCACAAAGTCTGCCGAAGCATAGCCGTCGTACGTAATCTGCGTTTTCAGTCCCGAACCGCGTTTGGTCGTAATCAGGATCACGCCACCGGCTGCCCGCGAACCGTAGATGGCTTGCGAAGAAGCGTCTTTAAGGACGGAGATCGACTCGATGTCCGAAGGCGCGACGGTCGACATGTTGCCGCCGGGGATGCCGTCGATCACGATCATCGGCCCCTGATCGTTCTGCAGCGTAGAAGTACCGCGCAGCCGAATCTGGCTGCCGCGCGTCACGTCGCCCGAACCGCTCGTAATGGTCAGTCCGGCCACCTTGCCCTGAAGCAAATCTGCCGCATCGCGCGTGATACCCTTGTTAAAGTGCTCTTCCGAGACGTTGGCTACCGAGCCGGTAATCTGGCGGCGCGTCTGCGTACCATATCCGATGGCTACCACTTCGCCCAGGTTTACTACCGACGGTTCGAGCGTCACGTTGATTGCGCTGCGCCCGTTGACGTCTTCTTCGAGCGTGTTGTAACCCACGAACGAAAACTGAAGCACGGCACGCTGTCCGTTCTGTACGGTAAGCGAATAATTCCCTTCCGTGTCGGACACGGTGCCGTTCATCGTGCCCTTCTCAAGAATGTTGGCGCCGATGATCGTCTCGCCCGTTTCGTCAAGGACTTTGCCTTTCACCGTCAGTTGTGCGAACACTGTCGTAATACAAAAGCCTGTCATCAGGGCAATCATCCCCACCTTTCGCACAAGGCCGAACAGGCATCTTTCTACTTTAATTTTTTCTTTCATACATAAAATAATTTGTGGATAAACATTAATGAATCATTTTTAGAATACTCATGGTTGTAGATATATTAATTTGGTTCTACATCAATATCATGGTCGGGAATACCCGGAGGTTACAACGCGTGGACGGGAACGCAGCCGGATCGCTTCTCCGCGCAAGGACACGGCGATACGGCGCGAAGGAGGCTTTACGACGCTCCTCCCCGCACGGGTTTGCGAAAAGATGATTAAGAAGAAAAACGCATGTTTCCCGCCGGCGAAACGCGGCAGTATGTTGTTTTTGTCCGGAAGGCAATTTACCGCACTGCTTCCGCCGCCGGCAAAAGTATCGTGCAAATTGCGGAAGAAGAGCAATTTTGCCCCCCCCCGTTAACATATATTTACGTGCAGAAGAATAAAAACCAATTGCGTTTTCAGGTTCGATATTTTTCATATATAAAATCATTCCGTGCTGTATGTCTCAATTCACGGCGCAAAGTAAGCATCTTTTTTTCAATTAAACACGCAAGTACCGGTTTTTTTTGTGCGAAATCATTATTTACGCACTTAAGTGCGTATGTTCGGCGAGATGCCGGCTCGTCGCATATACAGTCCGGCTGAAATGGATTTCTTTTTTCATGGCTTTTGATTCCAAATGATTAATAATTTGAAAACGTGCGACACTGCTGCAGTCATCGCAAACATTGCAAGCAGAATAATATAAATCGTGCGGGTGGCGGCAAAGCATGTGTAGTCTGCGATTTCAAGCTCCTGTGCGGAGGCGCGGAGTGCACGAAGTTTTTTTGCATACTGCCGGCCGGATTTGTTTCGAAACAGCGCGCGGCGCTCATCGTGCATCGTTTTGTTAAACATTCTTATTTTCACGCCTCGCCTTTGTGAGTTGTAAAAACTGTCTTTTATTTTAACCGTTGAAATTTATTGTCTCGTGATGCACGGTTTCTTGTTTTTTACGGAAGATTGCAGGTTGAAAACGCGAATTTCCAATTTAAAAATTCGAATTTGCAACTTGGAAATTCGAATTTCCAATTTAAAACCGCGAATTTCCAACTTAAAAATTAGAATTTCCAATTTGAAAACGCGAATTTCTAACTTGGAAATTAGAATTTCTAATTTGCAAACGCGAATTTCTAACTTAAAAATTAGAATTTCTAATTTGGAAATTCGCGTTTGCAACCTGAAATCGCGCGGTGCGGAATACTCGATTATTCATTTATAATATCATATAACTATGTCAAATACAGATTATTTGCCCACAACTTTTGCAGGGCTTCTTACGTGGTTGATGAACTTCATCGGCTATCTGTCGCAAAAAGAGGTGTACGTGCGACTGGGACTCGACGAAATGCGAATCGTTACTTTGGGCGCCGAAATTGCGGTTTACGGCGATGCGT
>JAISNP010000016.1 GCA_031276175.1 Tannerella sp. | reverse complement strand
TTCATAAACAGCAAGTGAATGCCCTGACGGGCAATGAGGCGCGTGGGCAGATGCGCTTTTCTATTGACAGGAATGCCCTGACGGGCAATGCACAAAACGATACCGCGTACAGTATAAATCTTCCGTCTTAACCATTACTCATTATTTATTTCGTATCCCCGAAAGAGCCGGACAAGGTTCCCTGCGAACATGCTTAATCCTCAATCCCTTTTATCATCCGCCGTTTCGGAGTTGCCGCACGAAAGCATGACCTGAAAGTTAAACTTTGTTTCCCGACGTTTTTTTCACATATTATTTTTGGCGGACACGTTAATAAACACATATCTTTGCGCGTATTTAAAAAAACACAGGATTCGATGATTACAGGAGCAGACTTGATACAAAATACGACGGACATGAAAAACATTATGCTTTTTTATGCCCGACCGTTTGTTTGTCCCGAATATTTTGCTACTCTCTCTCTCTCTCTCTCTCTCTCATAGTCACAGACTTATACGTATATATACATACTCCTGCGCCCGCGTCTTTGAAACCGCGCGCGTCAATATACGCCTTTTATTTTCAAAATACAACGTACGATGTGAAATATGCGGATTGCCGCAATCGCAACGGAACGGATACCCTGTGTTGCTTTTGACCGGCGACAGCCGTCGGAGGCAAGGCAGGCAGCAACCTTTGAGAGATTATACAGGTAAGGAATGTGTCGCTTTTAAGAAAGGAGGTACGTAAAAAGAAAACAAAGCACGAACGAACAGCGCCGTGCAGGAGCATCTCCTGCCGAAAAACATACGGAAAAACATGTATACGTAATATCTGCCGTATGAAACATATTAATTAATTTTTATATCAAACACAGTATTATCTTATGAAAAAATGAACAAAATGATTAGAATTACAAGTTTAATTAGCGTATTTTTTTGCTTGTCAATCGCTTTTGCATTTGCCGGCGGCGCCTCTTACACACAGGACGCCCTTGCCGGAACGATTGAAAACAAAACTGTGATCGCAGGGGACAATACTCCTGCGTATGGAGCGGACGCCGGAACAACATACGGCGTAGCTCAGGACAGGAAGACGGTGTCGGGCACGATTACGGACGCCGACGGCGAACCGCTTCCCGGTGTGAACGTGGTGGAAAGAGGCACGACGAACGGAACGGCTACCGATGCGGACGGGAAATTCACCCTGTCGGTAGGCGCAAATGCCGTACTGCAGATTTCTTATATCGGATTTTACACGCAGAACGTGACGGTAGGAAATCAGGCCGTGCTGCAAATCAAACTTGCCGAAGACAGCCAGAAATTAGACGAAATCGTGGTGACGGGCTACGGCTCTACTTCGCGACGGAATCTGACCACGTCCGTGTCTACGGTCGACGCCGACAAGATGAAGAACCTGCCGGTCTCCTCCGTAACCGACGCACTGGCCGGACGCGCTTCCGGACTGATTGTCACCCGTTCGGGTGGCGG
Source organism: Tannerella sp. (assembly GCA_031276175.1). Lineage (GTDB taxonomy): Bacteria > Bacteroidota > Bacteroidia > Bacteroidales > Tannerellaceae > Tannerella. The sequence goes on along the minus strand of JAISNP010000016.1, from coordinate 10,237 downwards.
TATCAACAAAAGATCGGCTATTTCCATCCGCGGCGGAGGCACGCCGATTGTGGTCATAGACGGCTTTGTCATGCCCTATCAGGACTTTGAGAACCTTAATCCGGACGACATCGAGTCCATGTCGCTGCTTAAGGACGCTTCCTCGGCTGCCGTATACGGCTCGCGGGCAGGCGACGGCGTAATTGTGATTAAAACAAAAAGCGGCGCCAAAGGGTTGCGCGTGGATTACAGTTTTAACCACAACTGGAGCGAACCGACCTATCTGACCAAAAAACTCGGTTCCTACGAAGTGGCCGAGCACAGCAATTTTGTTCGCAGTCTTTACGGCATCGACCCGCAATGGACAGCCGAAGAAGTGGAAAAATACCGCACGGGTTCCGACCCGTACAATTATCCCAACGTCGACTGGCAGAAAACGGTACTGCGCGATTTTGCCCCGGAACAGAAACATTCGCTGGCCGTGAGAGGGGGATCGGAGTTCAACAAGTATTACGTGTCTCTCCAGACATACGACCAGCAGTCGCTGTACAAGGAAAATTCAAACTGGCTTAAACGTTACAACTTCACCATGAACGAGACGTCCGAGTTTAAAGACTTGGGGCTGACGCTGAATTTCGGCCTGAACGCATATATCTATGATATACGCTCGCCGTTGTCGCAATACAGCAACGGTTACTGGCAGACTTGGGGACATATTCAAAACCAGGGGCCTATGAGTCTGGCGTATAATCCGGCGGGACAGATTTATGTGGGATACGACAACCCCCTGGCCGAAATATCAATGGAATCCGGATACAGCAAATCAAGCTATAAGATGATCGTCGGCCAGTCCGGCGCCGAATGGAAAGTGTACGGCGTGGAAGGATTGAAAGTAAGAGCCGGCGGGAATTACAGGATAGGCGTCGGCAACAACAAGTCGTGGCAAAAAACAGCCCCCCAGTACGATCTGGAAGGCAATGCCGGCCCCGACTTTCCTGTCAGCCTGACTTACGACAACTATGACTATAAGGAATATACGCTTCAGGCCTTCGCCGATTACAAACGCTCGTTCTTGGACGAGACGCACAACGTTTCGGCCACATTCGGTTTCGAAGCAAATTACTCCTTCTACCAGTACTTTATGGCCAGACGCAAGGAGTATATCTTTATGATCGACCAGATGGGCGCAGGGCCTTCGGGCACGATGGAAAACGGCGGAAGAGAAGCGGAAGCCGGGCGCGCCGGTTTCGTCGGGCAACTGGACTACAATTACAAAAAGAAATACTACATCAACGGTTCGCTTCGCCACGACGGCAGCGACCTCTTCCCCAAAGACAGGCGCTGGGGCACGTTCTTTGCAGGTACGGCCGCGTATGCCGTTTCGGAAGAACCGTTTTTCCAGCCGCTGAAAGACCGGAATATACTCAACTTCCTGAAATTCCGTGCGGGCTACGGGCAAATCGGGCTGGATTCGGGCGTCGGGCGGTTCAGCTACCTCAGTTCATACAGTCTGAACGAACGCGGCAACGTGGTGAACGGCAATATCGTCCCGACCTTTTCCGAGGGCGCCCTTGTGAGCGACGCCATTACGTGGTATACGCGCAACACGTTCAACGTGGCGTTTGACTTCAGCACGCTGAACGAACGTCTGGGCGGTACGTTCGAGTATTTCTACATGAAAACAAAGGGCTACCTGACGTCGCCTTCGAACGTGAACTATACCGACCCGCTGGGACTGTCGCTGCCTCAAATCAAGTCGGACGGCGAGCATCGCCGCGACGGATATGAACTCAGCCTTTCGTGGAAAGACAAGGCGGGAGACCTGAGCTACGAAGTGGGCGGAAACCTTACGTATTTCGACCAGCTGGTCGCCGTGGCGTGGAACGAAGACCTGACCGCCCAGAAAAACCCCTACCGGCGTGCGGTACAGCAACGGGGATACTGGGGACTGGGACTGCAGAACCTGGGATATTACGCAAACTCGGACGACGTGCTCAATTCGCCCCATCGCGACGGGTCAACCAACCTGACGGCCGGCGACATCAAGTACAAGGATACGAACGGCGACGGACGGATTGACGACAGCGACCAGAACCGCATCGGGAAAAACGGTTTCCCGCGCGGCAACTACGGCATCTTTGCCAACCTGAACTACAAGGGCGTTTTTGCCAATATCCTTTTCCAGGGCGCTACGTCCAGGGACATGTACCTTGATAACGTGGTCAGGGAAGGGATGGTATATCCGTACCAGCAGGATTACTGGATGCCGGACAACCGCGGCGCCCTTTACCCGAGGCCGCTGGTGAATGTAAACGACAACGGGCAGAACAACTACCAGACGTCGGATTTCTGGTTAGTCGACGGGCGTTATATCCGCCTCAAAACGTTGCAGCTGGGATACGACCTGCGGGCAAAACTGCTGCGCAACGTCAAGTGGATTTACAAGATGGAAGTGGTGTTGAGCGGGCAGAACCTGTTTACGCTTTCGCCCGCTACCAAATACGGGTTTGACCCCGAAAACGGCAGTACGAACAACTACGATTATCCGATGGAACGTACCTGGTCGGTGAGTGTAAATGTTGGATTTTAAAACAGTAACGATATGAAAATAAAGAAAAGCATATTAATCGCATGGCTGGCTGTGCCGGCCGTTTTGTGGACGGTTTCGTCGTGCAACGTGATGGACACGCAATCGTTCGAGATTTATGACGAGGCGACCGTCTGGGGGTCGAAGGCCACGGCCGACGCCTTTGTGACCGGAACCGTCAAGGCCGTAATGGAAGGATACATCAACGGCAACCAGACCTCGTGGGAGGAACGTACCCACAATTCCGTCCACAACAACGGCACGGGCGGGTTTGTACGCGACGAAATGGACCGCTACGACGGTTCGGGCGGTTTCGGCGACTTCGGCAATATCCGCCGCTGCAATCTGATTATCGAAAAGGCGGCGGAATACAGCGGAAAGGGGCTGACCGAAAGCGAGTCGAAAGAGATGATCGCCAAGGGCAAGCTGTTGCGCGCAGCGCTGTACTACCGGCAGGCGCGCACGATGGGACGCTTCGTGTGGGTGGACAAAGTGCTGTCTCCCGCCGATACCACGGCCAACGGGCTGGCGCTGCCCACCACGAAGTCGACTACCGAAAGCTATACATACCTGATCAACGACATTCGGGAAGCCATCCCCGACCTGCCGGAAACGGCCGTCAGCGGCGACCTGTCGCGCGACGTGGCGTATGCCTTCCTTTCGGAAATCGCCCTGCAGGGCGCGGCTTACGAAACGGATCAGGCGAAAAAGAAAGAGTGGCTGCATCTGGTCGTTTCGGCGGCAGACAATGTGAAAAACGCCGCGCTGGCTTCCGATTACGGAAACATCTTTACCGAACAGGACAGGTATTCCAACGAACTGATCTTCTGTATTTACCGCAGCAGAGCGAACACGACGACGGACGGCATTGCACCGATGCAGAACGTCATGCCGAATACCAACAACGACGTCCTTCTCCGCAACAATTGCGGCCCCCTGTTCCAAACCAACGGCGGCCAGCCGTTTATCGGATGGTTGTGGTGGGCGCCGACTCAGAATCTGGTAGACGACTACGAAGTCATCGACGAGGCCACGCAGCAGGGCGTTCGCTGGGACGAATCCACGCAGTTTAAGCAGTATGTAACGATCTCCCAAAGCGCGCCGGACTGGGCGACGGAAGGCGAAAAGGGCGGCGTGCTCTATTCGGGTACGGCGAACGGCGACGTTTCCGTAAGCGACCTGATGTACAAAAACCGCGACGCCCGTTTTCAGGCCTCCATCGTGCACGACGACGACCGCTGGTGGAACGAGGAAATCCGCATGACGGTGAACGGCAATCTCTGGCGCAAAACCAACGGCGCGCTGGGGCCGCACATGGGTACGACGAACTACTACTTCCGCAAGGGCGTATATAACGTGCAACCCCGCATACTGGCCGGGACGCCGACGGACTATCACTACGTCGTCACGCGCTACGGTCGTGTGCTGCTGAACAAGGCGGAGGCCATCCTGTGGCTGGCCGGCATGGGCGAAGGCGACTTTGCGGAGGCGGTAAACATCTGCAACCGGACGCGGACGGTGCACGGCAAACTGCCGCCCGCCACAGCCGCGACGCTCGAAGCGGCATGGAAACTGTATCAGCGCGAACGGCGCGTCGAACTCGTCATGGAAAACGACTACTACTGGTCGCTGCTGCGCTGGGGCAAACACGGCGGGCCGGCCAACTACGGCATCGCGCCGGGCGGGAAGATACGCGAACTGACCGTGTCGCCTACCTATATCGAAATCGCCCACGACCGCAAGTCGTTCTACGTAGGTACCGTGACGCACGGCAACGCGCACACGCGCAATTTCAGGGAAGAACGCCGCTATCTGCTGCCCATTCCGCAGGGACAAATCGAACGCAACCCCAACCTGGGGCCGAACAATCCGGGCTGGTAATGTCAAACAATTAAAAATGAAACGACAATGAAGAATAGATTTATGAAACGAACGGCAAGCCTCCTCCCTCTGTGGCTGGCGGCCTGCCTGCTGACCTCCTGCCTGACGGCGGGACTGGAAGAACTGCCTGCTTTTGAAGAAGCGGAAATCACGGACGTGAATTTCGAATACCGCTACAAAGATCCGGGCAGCGTGTGGATAGACGGCGAACAGACGGTCAAATGGATCAATCTGCCGGTACAGAACAGGGTGATAGACTCCGGCGCGGGGACGGTCACGTGCACGTTGCAGGTACCTGCGGCAGACGGCGCGTTTACCGAAGCCATCCGCGGACAGGTAGCCCTGAACAGCCTTGCGGGCAAGTTCTACCTCTCCGCCGCCGCGCGTATCGAGCCGCTCGAAGGCGCCCCGACGCTCGGCGCCCCGGGCGACTTCTCCGCTCCGCGGAAATACAAGGTGACGGCCGCCAACGGCACATCAAAAACATGGACGGTACACGTAACCGCCCTGAACAGGTAAGACAGGGATTCACAAAGGGATGGGGTTCCGACCCCGTCCCTTCCGTCCCTTACCGAATTCTATCCGTCCCGTGGATTAACCACCGCACGTTAAAACGCGCGGTTAATTGAGTGTCGCCCCTGCGGGGCTTTCCTCGCAGCAGCGCCAGGTCCCGCAGGGACGACACTTTTATATCACCGAATAATTTGTACCTTTACCCCAATTTTAAACCAAAACGAAATCACCATGGCAAAAATTTTTAAAGTAATTGTAGAACTCTATGACCTGCTGATCACAGCACGCAAAGACGACCGTTGCGGTCGCGTAGTATTCACCGGCTCGCTGAAAGTCGACGACCTGATAGCCATCGCCGTCACCCGGCGCACGGACATCAACGCCGTCACGCTGAAGGCGTCCTACGAGATCCTGAAAGAGATCGCGCTCGAAGAAGTATGCAACTCCAAACAAGTGGAGTTCGGCCTGACGCACAACAGCCTGGGCGTAGACGGCTCGTTCATCGGCGACCACGCCGTTTGGGACAGCAGCAAAAACAGCCTTCTCCTCCACGCCCCCGCCACGCTCGAAACACGCAACGCCCTGAAAACGCTTGCCGTCGAAGTACGCGGAATGGCATCCTCCGGCCTCTACGTCAACACCCTGACCGACGTATCGTCGGGCGCGGTCAATTCCCACCTCACCCCGGGCGGCGGCGTCAACCTCACCGGCGTCAAAATCAAGATTACAGGCGACGAAAAAAAAGTGGGCATTTTCCTGACGGAAATCAACACCTCCTTAGTCACGCAAATCCCGCCCGAAGCAATCCTGATCAACGACCCGTCGAAAATCACCTTCATCACGCCCGCCGCCCTGCCCACAGGCGACTACAAGCTGAGCATTACTACGCAGTTTTCCGGCAGCGCCATCCCGCTGAAAGAGCCGCGTACATACGTTTTCGACTATGTGCTGGCATGTAAATAAGAAACGTACCGTCCGATCCCTTCGATTCAGACTGTCCGATCCCTTCGATTCGGACTGTCTGATCCCCTCGATTCGGACTGTCCGATCCCCTCGATTCGGACTGTCTGATCCCCTCGATTCGGACAGTCTGATATTTTCGGGACGACGGGGGATATTATATCAATGAAAAATGCATACCGGATACGATATTCATCCGATTAAATTCAATAAGTATTGATTATGGGAATATCCGGCTATTTGATGATTTTGGCAGTCGCCTGCATATTTTTATTTGTATGGGGAATATGTAAGAGAAATAAAATAATAACGGCAATCGCCGTCATTATAGGTGCAGGGCTGGCTCTTTTTGTTTATTTGCTGGGTCAGGCATTGAGCACGATGTAATTAAGATACCACCCCAATATCCGGATAAAGCAATTTGTTTTGTCGGCAGCGATTGCGGAGTGGCAGTGAGTAGAGGATACTGTTGGAATGAAATTTAATTGCAGATGATATGGTTTTAATCTTTTCAATCGGAATGGCGATAATATCATTCCTGTATTATGGCCTCTTAAGAAAACTGAATGATAAATGGAAAGAGATATTTCAGTTTACAATCATGTATTTATTTATGTATCTTGTGTTTCAAATCGGATGGTACATATTTGAAAGGCATGTAATAGACCCTCAATACTGGTCGCATGACAGTTACGTCGGCAGCGTAAAGGGAATCTCTCTTTTTTTCTTTTTGAGTACGTTTATTGTCGCCTACCTGATGTATCCTTTCAAACATATCAGGAGAAGTAAGGTATTGATTTGGGGGTTATTGATTATTTCACTTTTGGTGATAGGCGTTGTAACTTTGTTTGAAGTGGCGCACGCTTTCAGTGATATGTAAGGTTTTGATTTGATATTGGGGTAAGTAAACAATAATCTTACTTACCCCTTCATCGAATAAAATGTATACGGGATACGACGCCTCAACCGGCGTAAACTGTGAACCATGAAATATGATATTTATTGAATTTTAAAACGAATGATTATGATTACTGTTTTATTGACGCCGTTTTTCATTCTGATTGCGTTATGTTATCGGATAGCGCCTGAAGGCATTATCGCAAAGAAATCCGAATATGTCATGTTCTTTTTGCTGTTCGGGGCGGGCTTTTGTTTTTTACATGGAGTCGGGATGAAAATAATCGAACTATTGAATATGCGCGACTGGATATCGACGGAGCCGTTTACGGCTTTTATGATGCTGCTGTTTGCGGCGCATCTGCTCTATCCCTTCAAGCGGGTAAATAAAAATCTGCGGCAGCATGTAAATTTCTTTCTGTTTTTTGCCGTGCTGTTAAGTCTGGCAATAACGGGTTTCATGATTTTGATAGGACTTAACATGAGGTGATTTGGCGCTGCGGGACAGCGATACTGTTGGAATGAAATTTAAGCATTAAATATTGTTATGGCGTTACTGGTAACTTTTATATCTGTTCTGCTGCCGCTGATTTATTTTGGAATCATAAGGTGCATGAATGAAAAATGGCGTGAGATTTTCCATTTTTTAGCGATGTATCTGTGCATACTGCTTCCTATAGTGTTCTATTTTTTTTCCATTATTCAAGACATGATGACTCCCGATCCTTATCTGAATGATCGTAAATTTGAAAACTATAATGAAGACACAGGAATAAAAATAGGCACAGTCATAAACCTTTTAATTATACCGGCGCTTTATGTTCCGGGTAGCTTTGTCGTTTCATATTTGCTTTATCCGTTTAAACTGATAAAACGCAATAAGGTTTTGATTTGGATTGTGTCGATTCTTTCGATTTTAATTACGGGCTTTTTAACTTTGTTTGAAGTGGCGCTCTCTTTCAGTAATATGTAAGGTTTTGACTTGATTGGGGTAAGTAAACAATAATCTTACTCCTTTTAATAATCACTGATTATGAAAAGTGTTTTGAAATAAAAGTAAGGATTTTCAGTTTAAGTATAACAGTAATGATATAATAAATTAAAAAAGGAGTACGACTATGATTTCTATTTTATTTTCACCGTTTTTCATTCTGATGGCGTTCTGTTATCGGATAGCGCCTCAAAGGATTATCGCAAAAAGATCCGAATATGTCATGTTCTTTTTGCTGTTCGGGGCGGTTTTTTGGTTTTTGCATGGCGCCGGCATGATCATACTTAATGTATTGGGGATAAGAGGTTGGAACAGTTTGATGATAGTTTCGTCTTTAGCTTTTCCGGTGTTGCTGTTTGCAGCACATCTGCTCTATCCTTTCAAGCGCGTAAACGAAAATCTGCGGCAGCATGTGAATTTCTTCCTGTTTTTTGCCGTGCTGTTGCGTTTGGCAATCTTTTTATTCTAAAATGTATATCGGATATGATACCTCTAAATTAAATTCAAGATTATGAACAAAACAACATGGATTACAATTACGCTGCTCGTATGCAGCATCGGTATGCAGGCGCAGCCGGACATCGACGCGACAAAGCGCGGACGCGGGAAAACGGTATGGAATCAACCGTATCGCCACGACTATTCACAGACGTGGACAACCAAAATGTTTCTGTCGTTGCCCGACGGGAAGGGCGGCAGCGACGTGAAAATCACTTTTGAACAGGCGCTGGATATTATCCGCCGGATAGACACGCTGACGCTGGGCGTACCAAAGATTATTTATCTCGTCGGATGGCAGTACAACGGTCATGACGACAAGTATCCGGCATTTTTTGAAGTCAATCGTGCGCTGAAACGGACGGAGGATGCCACAGCCGAAGAGAGTTTGCGTTGGCTGATGCGCGAAGCGCGAAAGTATCACACCACCGTCAGTCTGCATATCAACATGACGGACGCATACGACAACAGTCCCCTGTGGACGGAATATGTGACGAACGACCTGATTTCGAAAAACAGCGACGGCAGTCTGAAAGTTATCGGAGAATACAACGGACTCAAGGCTCACCAAATCAACTACCGCAACGAGTGGGAACGTGGCTATACGCAAATGCGTATCGACCGTCTGCTCCGGTTGCTGCCGGAATTGAAGGATGCCGCCACGATTCATATCGACGCATGGATTGCGCGTCCGAGCGAGGGTCACAACGAATCGGCGATTATGGAAGCCGACCATCAGCGTAAAGCCGTCCGGTACTGGAATGCGAAAGGATTAGACGTTACGAGCGAATACATGATGGATTACATGACAGGACTTGTTCCGCTGGCATGGCATTTCAACGGATTCGTGCAGGACGACTACCTGCGCGTCCCTGCCGACGTATATACCGGAGTGGGCATCAATCCCGACATCACTAAAAATGCCGCTTTGGGATTCCTGTTCGGCACATCGTCCTACGGCGAACCCATCTGGAAAACACCCGAAACAGACGACTGGATACGTGTGCTGACCAAAGATTTCATGCTGAAATGTCCGCAGTATTTTTACCTGAACAGTCTGAAAAGGATTGACGTAAAAGGAACCGGCGAAAACCGTATCGCCCTGTACAGCCACAACGTCGGCGTATCGCTTGCCGACAGCGTCGTCAAACGGCAAAACCGGATACTGCGCCGCAAAAACACCGTCTCGTTTCCGGCAGTCTGGCGCAACGACGCCGGCATGATAATCTATACCGACGAGCCGGACGGCAAATACCGTTTCGATATACCTTTCGACTGGGGCGACGCGCAAGCGCTGACGCTCTACCGATACACTCCAAACGGTTGGCAGTCCGCAGGAAAAATCAGGATAAAAGACAATGTCTTTGTCGCCGAACTGAAATCCGAAACAGCTTATTATGCCGTACCGTCCAATCAGTAGAATCAACATCCATCCCAATCAAAAACAGTATGCAAAAAACAACAACACTTATCACCATCGCGCTGCTCGTATGCAGCATCGGCGTGCAGGCACAGACGATTATCAAAGCGCCGACACAGTATCCTGAACCGGAAATCCCACGCAGACACGCCTATCATCAAACATTTTGGATGAAGATATTCCTTTCGGAAGTCGATGCGGAGTTGTACGACAAGGTTGAAGACGGACGACGGCAGGGCAAGATGAGAGACAAAGGCGAATCAAGAGTAGTGGCGACCTTTGAACAGGCGCTGGAAATCATCCGTAAAACAGACCGTCTTACGCTTGGTATCCCCAAAATCGTCTATCTGGTCGGGTGGCAGTACAACGGGCACGATTCCAAATATCCGGCATGGTCGGAAGTCAATCCGCTGTTGAAACGTCCGCAGGATTCGACGGCGCTCCAAAGCATGAAATGGCTGATGGACGAAGCGTTCAAATACAATACGACGGTCAGCGTACACATCAACAT
>JAISNP010000135.1 GCA_031276175.1 Tannerella sp. | reverse complement strand
CGAGTACAAGTATAGCAACGGAGAGCGTCTTATTTTAAGCTATTCCCATACGCGTGCAAAAAAGGACGCTTACAATAGGGAGCGTGGCATAGCACGTTTGCATAAAGCCTGTAAGAGTGATAAACTTACCAAGCAACAAGTAAACAAACGCGGCTACAATAAATTTCTTGAGATAAGTAAGGATGTCCGGGTGACTGTCAACAATGACAAGATCGCAGAAGATAGCAAGTGGGACGGATTGAAGGGCTTCATCACTAACACAAAACTTGATGCGGACAGAGTCGTTGCAGAATATAAAGGACTTTGGGTTGTGGAAAGAGCCTTTAGAATTTCTAAGGGATCACTGGATATACGTCCAATATTTCATTTTACGGAACGCAGAATAGAAGCGCATATTTGTATCTGTTTCATTGCCTATAAGGTATATAAAGAGTTAGAACGCATCATTAGAATCAAAGGCATAGATATGAGTGTTGATAAGGTACCGGATACTGCAAAAACAATAACTACGATTAGGGTAAACATGCCGGAGAATGGAAAAGTATATACCAAAACTCTATTCCTGACAGAAAAACAGCACAAGATCAAACCTCTTTTTGAGTACACAGAGGTAGATGCTCAAATTGGGTGACGTATTGACGAAGTCAGGATATTGTAGCAGGCGGCAAGCGGGTAGTGAAAGCGGTGTATTGACGCCGTAAAACAGCGAAATAATCATCCAGCACGGAGAGGCTGTCTCGCAAGTCGGGGCAGCCTCTCCGCCGTTTCAAGGCTTAAATGTCCCTTCTCCACAAGCAACCGGACTACCTGCGTGAAAATGTCACGGATGCTGTCTTTTAAACGGGAAGAGCAGAAGCGGTTGACAGTGTTGTGATCGGAAACCTGACCGCCCGAAAGCCACATGAATCTCAGCCTGTCCTTCAGGGCATTCTCTATCTTGCAACACGAGTAAATATTGTTCAAATACCAGAAGATAACAACCTTAAGCAACATCCGGGGATGATACGAACTTGTCCCTCCCCCGCGATAAGAGTCTATCACGCGGCTTATGTCAAGATTGTCCGTGATGTGGTTAATCAAACGCGCGGAAGAATCTTCGGGTAACTTTTTGTCCGAACTCGCAGGAAAAAGAACCGCCTGACTCTGGGGAATATGATTTAAATACAGGTTTTGCCATGTCTTTTATTTTTGCCGCTAAGTTACTGAATTTAATGGATATGACAAAATAAATAAAGGGGTGTTTCGCTTTTGAGACAGCCCCAACAAGTTGCCCTGCTCACGGGCTTCAGCCCAATTCTTTTTCATTGCCGTCTGCTTCAGCTGACGGACAAAAAGGACAGACAAAAGGAACGGGCAAAAAAGCCAGACAAAAAGGACAGACAAATCCAAACAAAAAGCGACAAAACGCACAAATAAAAAAAGGCATCCGGCACCTTGCGGAAACGCACGATGTGCATCCGTGCAAACAGCTTCGCCTTCGGCAAAGACGTGTACAACGCTCTCCGTATCCGCTTCCCCGGCAGGAAACGACGCCCCGGAAACGACGTAACGGATAATTAACAACCTGTTAAGACGTATGAAATCCTCGCCCCGCGGCGGGGATTTTTTATGAATACCTCAAAATTTCAAGCAATTTACTCGAAAGTCTTAGCAAATTACTCCAACGATTGAGAAAATAACTTGAAAGTCTTAGCAAATTACTCCAACGATTGAGAAAATAACTCTGAAGTCTCAGCAAATAACTCAAACGATTGAGAAAATTACTCCAACGCCCGAGAAAATAACTCCAACGATTGTGTAAATAACTCAAACGGTCGAGAAAATAACTCCGACGATTGAGAAAATTTCTCCGGAATCCGGGAATATCTCTCCGTTTTTCGTGTAACTTCAAATCTTTCCCGAGAGAAGATGATTATCTTTGCCGGGGATTATAATAGCGATTTGGATATGGAAACGGAAAAACAATATATAGACCTGTTTACAGAATATGAAGACATCATCTGCCTGCACGCGGCGGAGGCGCCGAACGTCCTGCGCAGACAGGCGCTTGCCGACTTCGAGCGGCTCGGATTCCCTGCCGCGAAGGACGAGGATTACCGGTATACGGACGTATCGGCGGCTTTTGCGGCCAACTATGGCGTAAACCTGCATCGTCTTGCCGTCCCGGTCGATGCGAGCGACGTCTTCCGTTGCGACGTGCCCAACCTCGATACGGCGCTTTATTTCGTGGTGAACGATTTGTTTTATACTGCAATGCAGCCTGACGTGCAATTTCCCGAAGGGGTTTTTGTCGGCGATCTGAAGACGTTCGATGCGCAACATCCCGGCCTTGCCGCACGCTATTTCGGCAAGGCCGCCGATACGGGTCGGAACGGTATCATTGCGCTGAATACCATGTTTGCACAGGATGCGTTTGTCGTCTACGTCCCGCGGAATGTCCGACTGAAACGACCTGTACAGCTGGTCAACGTCTTCCGCAGTCACGCGGATATGATGGTCAATCGACGGATACTTGTGATTCTGGAACCGTGCGCGGAAGCCAAACTGCTGGTCTGCGACCACAGCATGAGCGACATCCGGTCGCTGGGAACGCAGGTGGTGGAGATTTTTGCAGGCGAAGATGCCTTTTTCGACTACTACGACTTGGAAGAAAGCCATCGGCTCACAACCCGCTTTGCTTCGGTTTACGTGGAACAGGCCGCCCGCTCAAACGTGCTGGTGAATGGCATCACGCTCAACAACGGACTGACGCGCAACGATTACCACATCACCCTAAACGGCGAGGGCGCGGAAACCATCCTCTGCGGAATGACCATACAGGACGGAAACCAGCATGTGGATACCCGCACACACATCGTTCACGCCGCACCGCGCTGTACGAGCCGTGAACTGTTCAAATACATGCTGCAAGACCGTGCGACAGGCGCCTTTTGCGGACGCATCACCGTCAGGGAAGGCGCCGACAAGACGATGGCCGAACAGACCAACCGCAATCTCTGCACCGGACGCGAAGCAGTGATGTACAGCAAACCGCAACTCGAAATCTATGCCGACGACGTGAAATGTTCGCACGGAATGAGTACCGGGCAACTGGACGAGCAGGCGCTGTTCTACATGCGCAGCCGCGGCCTGCCCGAAGACGAAGCGCGGCTGATGCTCAGCGTCGCGTTCATGTCCGAAGTGACCGATCATATCCGTCTCGACGGACTGAAAGACCGGCTTTCCCGCCTTGTCGAAAAACGTTTCCGCGGAGAATTTGCCCGCTGTGCGGGTTACGGAATCTGCCGGAATAACCGAACCGGGATAAGTATTCTACACTGATTTTTGAAGCGTACCCGGCAATGCCTGAATCGAATGAACGTTCGAAAGCATTCTCGGTTACATGCGAGTATACCGTCAACCCTTGTTTTTATCGATCATACAGGCGACAGTGGCGTCACCCGTCACGTTTACGCTGGTGCGGAGCATGTCGAGCGGACGGTCGATTCCTATAATCAGCGCAAGCCCTTCGGGCGGAATACCGATGGAAGTAAGCACCATGGCGAGAATTACATATGTTCCTCCCGGAATGCCGGGCGTACCGATGGACGAAAGGATAGTCATAAACAATACTACTACCAGTTGCCACAACGACAGGTCAATGCCCAATACCTGCGCAATGAAAACAATAGCCACCGCCTGATAGCAGGCCGTACCGTCCATATTGATCGTGACGCCGATGGGCAGTACAAATTCGGCCACTTCTTCGGATACTTCAAGGTCTTCCCTGACGGCTTTCATCGTCACCGGCAGTGTCGCCGCACTGCTGCTCGTCGTAAAGGCAAAAAGTTGAACGGGGTATAGCGCCCGGAGGAATTTGCTCGTTTTCAGGTTGCGTGCGAAGAAGTGTATCACGATCGGATATATGACATACATGATGATCAGTAAGCCCACAATAACCGTCAGCGCATAGACCCCCAGCGCGCTGAACATGCTGATGTCGCCCTTAAAGTCGACAATCAGTCCGGCCATCAGGGCTACCACGCCGACCGGCGTCGTTTTGATGATGAAATCTACCATCTTGAGTATAATCTTTTCCAGGGCATCAAACCATTCGACGACGGGTTTTGTCTTCGCAGCCGGAAGCAACAGGATAGACATTGCGAAAAAGACGGAAAAGAATATAACCTGCAAAATATTGGCGTTGTTGCTTGCCGCATTGATGATATTGTTCGGGATAATGTCGTTCAGGAAATTCAGCGGCCCCTGCTCGATGTTCTGTTCAGCGGCAATCGTTTTCTCTTCGATGTTTGCCTGATACTGTTTCTGGATGTCTTCCACGACTTCATGTTTCACCAGCGAGCCGGGTTTGACCGTCACGGCCAGCATAATACCGAAAGCGGCCGACGCGGCGATGAAACACAGGTAGAGAAGCATCATTTTCCCGCCGAGTTGCGAGAATTTCCGGATGTCTTTCAGTCCGGTAATGCCTTTAACCAGAGTCACGAAAATGAGCGGAACGGCAATCAATTGCAGTAGGCGGATAAACATTTGTCCCCACGGTACGAGCCAGTGGTTTACCAATTTTCCCGCATCAAGCAATACGGCTACGATTCCGATGATAATTCCCAGCACCATTCCCAGTATGATTTGGAGATAGAGAGGAAAAGTCCGGCGCTTTTTATTTAGTTCCATAAATTACAATATTATATATCAGATATGTTTTCTCAAGAGAGTTTCGCTGAAAAAAGACGGACAAAAGTAAACAAATTTTCTTGTGAAACGACCTTTTGAAATATATTTTTTGTGCAGGGAGAGGAGGGGGAACGGTTGTCCCGTTACATTCCTTCCTCCACCTCCCTGCATTATAAACAGCATAATATTTCAGTACTTGGCAGGCTGTTCTTTTTTAGGGATAGCGTTCAGGATAAATTCGCGCAGGTCGTCGTTGGCTTGTTTTAGGTCATCATGGCGGATATACATCATGTGTCCGCTACGGTATCCTTTGAAGAAGAAACGGTTTTGAAATTTGCCTCCCTTATCCAATTGCCAGAAATTATATTTACCGTTGAAATAGTCGCAGGCGCCATCGTAGTATCCGGACATGAGGAGTACTTTCAAGTAGGGGTTCTGCGCCACGGCGCTCATCAGGTTTTGCCCTGTGCGGTCGTTTTCTCTGTTCCAAGGGCGTACGGGACCGAAGATATAGTATTCCAGATCGGTTTTATAGTTAAGGTCGTTACGTAGATAGTGGTTAATGGCTGGGGCGAAAGAGTGTTCCCACGAAGCCATTTCGGCGTTGTAATCAGGCCATTCTCCGCCGTCCTGCAGGTCGATACCCTTGTAGCGCGAATCCAGTCGGCCAATGGTGTAGCCTTTGTCGCGCAGGAGTTCTTTCCAGTAGAAACGTGTGGGGAGGGTGAGATTGTGTGCCAATACAGCACTTTCGGAAATACCCGAATAGCGGGATACTTTTTTTGCAATTTCTTTCCGTCGGGTATCGGGCAGGGCGCCACCCCATGTTAGGGCAGGGATGTATTCCTCAATGGTGAAATGTTCGACTTCGGGTAATATGTCGAGCAGGTCTTTTTGTTGCAGGTCGTTTGGCAGCGCTTTGTGGTACCATGCGGTGGCGGTCATATAGGGAAGGCTGAGGGCTTCGCGTACGGGACCATCCCGTCGGATGCCAAGGTCGGTAGCCGAGACAAGTATTACGCCGTTAAGGAATACCCAGTGTACGTTTTGCAATTCGAGTGCCAGTCCGGAGGCGCGCGTGGTGCCGTAGCTTTCGCCAATCAGATATTTTGGGGATTTCCAGCGGTTTATGCGAGTGATGAAGTAGGTTATCCACGTGGACAAATAGCGTACATCTTCGTTTACGCCGAAGAATTGCTTCGAGTCAGTTTCCTTGTTCAGTATGCGCGAGTAGCCGGTGTTGATAGGGTTGATGTAGACGATGTCAGCGATGTCGAGGATGGAATAGGGATTGTTTTCCCATCCGTAGGGCATCACCGGATAACCTTCATCGTCGATCTTTAGCAATGCAGGGCCGGTAAAACCGAGTTGCATCCAAACGGAAGCCGTACCCGGTCCACCGTTGAAGGAAATGACTAATGGTCGCGCATCTAGGTCTTTGACGCCTTCGCGCTCGTAGTAGGTGTAGTTGACGGCGGCAATGGGTTTGCGATTGTCATCGTACACGGGTTGCATGCCTGTAACAGCTTTGTAACTGACCGGCTGACCTTTGAT
>JAISNP010000055.1 GCA_031276175.1 Tannerella sp. | reverse complement strand
ATGTCGCGCATGAGCAACTCGCTTAGAAAACCTTCCAGCACGTCGTAGTTGGCTTTATTGCGCAGCAGGCGTTTCAGTGCGTAGTCGAAGGAGATTAGGACTCGTTCTTTTCTGTTTCTTGTTCCGGGCATGATGATTTATGTTTGGTTCTTACTTGCAAATGTACATTATATTTCCGACCTGCGTGTATTTCTTCATTAGAGTTTATATAAATTAGATATGATAATGCCAAGGATTAATTTTAATTCTAAAATTATGCGTTGCAGCACAAATCACAAAGAAATACGTTTGACAAAGCTGTTGGCTCTGAGCCTGTACTCATCTTTGATAATTCTCAAGTGTATGGCGCTTCCAGTGGCATGTTCTACCTTTATTCTAAAGGAAGCATATTGATGGGTTAAATGAGTATTAACCGGTAGGATTGCCGTCGGGCGTACATGCTTGTTCGCATAATATTCGCCCGAATTTGCGCCGTAGTCATACGGATTTTCGACAATGCCGCACGCCTTTTCGTCGCTACCGCCTTTTTTGTCGGAAAGTCTGCATCACAAACGGGTTTCGTTACCGGTATCGAATCGTAAGGTCGCTCACGGCAGTTTGTCGATTTCCTTCAGCCACAATGCGGCGGAGGCGTCGCTGGGCATTCGCCAATCGCAACGCGGTGAAAGGCTGACGGAGCCTACCTTCGGGCCGTCGGGCAGGCAGTTGCGCTTGAATTGTTGCGCGAAGAAACGGCTGAAAAATATGCGCATCCATTTTTTGATTTCATCCTTGGCATATTTCTTTTTAAAAGCCGTCCGGGCGAGGAAATAGATTTTCGCCGGCGAGGCGCCGTAGCGCATGAAGTGATAGAGAAAAAAGTCGTGCAGTTCGTACGGTCCGACCAGTTCTTCCGTTTTCTGGCTGATGTCGCCGTTTTTGTTTGCCGGAATCAGTTCGGGGCTGATGGGCGTGTCTACGATGTCGAGCAGCGTGGCGCGGATTTCGCCGTCGACCCTGTGGAGCGCAATCCATTCGACCAGATGGCGAACGAGCGTTTTGGGGATGCCTGCGTTGACGGCATACATGGAAATGTGGTCGCCGCCATAGGTGGTCCATCCCAGCGCCAGTTCCGACAAGTCGCCCGTGCCAACCATCAGTCCGTCGAGTTTGTTAGCCAGGTCCATCAATATCTGCGTGCGTTCGCGTGCCTGCGCGTTTTCAAAGGTGGTGTCGTGCGTTTTGCCGTCGTGACCAATATCGGCGAGATGCCGCGTGCAGGCGTCAACGATGGATATTTCCTTCCGAGTGACGCCCAGTGCGCGAATCAACCGCACGGCATTTTCGTGTGTGCGTGGCGTCGTTCCGAAGCCGGGCATCGTCACTCCGGCGATTTGCGCGCGCGGGATTTTCATCGCATCAAACGTCATGGCGGTAACGAGCAGCGCCAGCGTGGAGTCCAAACCTCCCGATACGCCGACTACGGCCGCCTGCAGTCGGGCGTAAGTCATTCGGCGTGCCAGAGCATTGACCTGAATGTTGAAAATCTCGTTGCAACGTTCCTCGCGTGCAGCGTCGGAGGAGGGTACAAACGGATGGGGGTCGACAGGACGGGCAAACGCTTTTTCGTCGCCGTCCGGCAGGCTGAAGGGGATACGAATCGCCTGCCGTGCGTCGACGAAACGGCGCGCTTCCTGCGCAAAGCTGGTTGTCACCAGCCTGTCATGGTGGAGGTAGTCAATGTCGATTTCGCCCACGAGAAGTTTCTCGCGCATCGGGAAGCGTTCCGACTCGCCCAGAAGCGTACCGTTTTCGGCAATGAAGCCCTTTCCGGCAAAGACCAGGTCGGTCGACGATTCGCCGAAGCCCGCCGCCGCGTAGATGTATCCTGCAATGCAGCGCGCCGACTGTTGCCGCACGAGCGATTTTACGTATTCGTGTTTGCCCGTCAATTCGTTACTTGCCGAGAGGTTGACAAGGATGTTGGCGCCCTGCATGGCCAGAAGCGAACTGGGGGGGACGGGTGTCCAGAGGTCTTCGCACAGTTCGATGCCGACCGCCACCTTGCCGCACGTAAACAGCATATTCGCCGAGACGGGATATTCGCCGCCGTTGAGCGTTACCCTGTCCGTCGACAAATCGCCGGCAGGCGAAAACCATCGCCGTTCCTGATATTCCCCGTAGTTGGACATGCAGGTCTTGGGTACGAAGCCCAGCACCTTGCCTTTCTGGATGACGGCTGCCGTGTTCATCAGCCTGCTTTCGACCGCCAGCGGCATCCCGACGATACAAAGCGCCTCCACGTTGCGCGTCCGTCGCGCCAGTTCGAACAGCGCCGTCACGGCCTGCCGCTGCAAACTGTCCTGCATGAACAGATCCATGCACGAATATCCCGTCACGGAAAGTTCCGGGAACACGACAATCCGCGCATCCAGCATCGCCGCCCTGCGCAGCAAGTGCTCAATCTGCTCCACATTATACTCGCAGTCTGCCACCTGTAGCACGGGCACGGCGGCAGCTACCTTTACAAATCCGTATACCATAGTTTGGCAATTAAAATTTACGTATGTAGTCCGTGATGTTTTTTTCGATGCGTGCAAGCAGGTTATCCGTTTTACACTTCACGAATGTTTCGCCCGTGATCTGCTCATACAGTTCGATGTATCTGTTGCTGATGCTTTCCACGATTTCGGGAGTCATCTCCGGCACCGTTTGGCCGGGTTTTCCCTGAAAGTCATTTTCCATCAGCCATTCGCGGACAAACTCCTTGGAGAGTTGTATCTGTGGCTTACCTTCGGAGAGGCGTTGCTCGTAGCCGTCGCAATAGAAGTAGCGGGACGAGTCGGGGGTGTGGATTTCGTCGATCAGATAGACTTTGGCGTCGTGGCGTCCGAACTCGTATTTCGTATCTACGAGGATCAGTCCACGTCCGGCGGCAATCTCCGTGCCGCGGCGGAACAGTTTGAGGGCGTATTGCTCCATCAGGGCGTAGTCGGCTTCCGATACTAATCTGCGCCGCAGAATGTCGTCTCGCGAGATGTCTTCGTCGTGCGCACCCTGCTCCGCTTTTGTCGTCGGGGTGATGATGGGTTCGGGAAAGGCTTCGTTTTCCCTCATGCCGTGGGGGATTTTCACGCCGCAAATCTCTCGTGCGCCGTTTTTATATGCCCTCCATGCGCTGCCGCACAAGTAGCCGCGGACAATCATCTCGACGGGATAGCCTTCGCAGCAGATGCCGGCCGTGGCCATCGGGTCGGGGACGGCCTGCTTCCAGTTCGGGCAGATATCGGCCGTAGCGTCCAGAAATTTTGCGGCCAGTTGATTCAACATCTGCCCCTTGAAGGGTATTCCTTCGGGCAGTATGACGTCGAACGCCGAAATGCGGTCGGTGGCAACCATCACCAGGGTGTTGTTCCGGAGGTGATACACGTCGCGTACTTTGCCGTGATACACGCCCTGCTGTCCGGGGAACAGGTATTCTGTTTTCATCAATGCTTTTTTCTTCATGTGGTTCGGATTTATGTCTGTTTTTGTTTTTGAGAGATTTGTATTGCGTATGGTTTCGTGTCTTTCGTAGGCGTCGACGATGTGGCGGACAAGTTTGTGGCGGACGATGTCTCTTTTCGTGAAGGCTACTCGCCCGATGCCGTGCACTCCGGCGAGGATCCGCATGGCGTCGATAAGCCCGGAGCGGGCGCTTGGCGGCAGGTCGATCTGCGTGATGTCTCCCGTGACAATCATCCGGGCGCGCAGCCCGAGCCGAGTGAGGAACATTTTGATCTGGAGCGGCGTGGCGTTCTGCGCCTCGTCGAGGATAATCACGGCGTCGTTCAGCGTGCGTCCGCGCATAAATGCCAGCGGAGCGATCTGGATGACGTGGTTTTCGATATGTTCTTTCAGTCTGGCAGGGGGAATCATTTCCTGCAAGGCGTCATAGAGCGGTTGCAGGTAGGGATCGAGCTTGTCTTTCATTTCGCCGGGGAGGAAGCCCAACTTTTCGCCTGCTTCCACGGCAGGACGGCTGAGGATGATTTTCCGCACCTGCTTGCTTTTAAGCGCCCTCACGGCAAGCGCTATGGCGACAAACGTCTTGCCCGAGCCGGCGGGACCGATGGCAAAGGTGAGGTCGTTTTCTTCAAAGCTTTTCACCAACTTCTGCTGGTTGGGCGAACGGGCAATGACGGGCTTGCCGCCCACGCCGTGGATGATCAGGTGTTCCTGCTTGTTCATCGTTGCGGAAGGGTGGCCTTTTACGATGTCGATGATGACGTCTTCCGTCAAGGTGTTGTGTTCTTCGCAATATTCCTCAAGGTCTCTTATTTTCCGGATAAAGACGTCCAGTTCTTCTTCGTCTCCGATGATTTTCATCACGTTTCCACGCGCCACGATGCGTAGCTTCGGGAACAAGGTTCTGATCAGTTGCATGTATGCGTTGTTCACCCCGTAGAACGCGACAGGATCGACACTTTCGAGAATGTAGATGCGTTCAATCATACAGCCTGAAGATGCGTTCCATCAGTTTCCACTTTTCTGCCGAGGTGGCGTTTGCCTCTGCATTCTGGAAAATGGACATGTAATCTTCCCATTCCTGTTGCCTGGGCAGGGTGGCCAGGCGGGCGAAGGCTTCGTGCCAGTCAAAATCGAGCGGCGTCTCCACAATCATGAACAAGCGATTGCCCAGAATGTATATTTCCATTTCCAGTATGCCCACGCTACGAATGCCTTCCCTGATTTCGGGCCAGGATTCGTTTTCGCTGTGGCGTTTCACATATTCTTCAATCAGTTTGGGGTCGTCTTTCAAGTCGAGCGTCTGACAATAACGCTTTGTCGGCACGGCATGTGTTCTGGTTGTATATCCTGTAATTTTCATCGGATTAATTATTTCGCGTATAAACAATAAAGAACTTGTCCGGCGAAGAGACAAGTTCTTTATATCCCGGCATCACATGGGAGTGTGAATGTAGAGTGGAAACACGCGGAGGAGGGGATTACACTTGTTTCCGGTATCCGTACACGGCACGGCAGCCCAGTTCTTCCTCAATGCGCAACAATTGGTTGTACTTCGCCATGCGGTCGGAACGACTCAGGGAGCCGGTTTTGATTTGTCCGCTGTTGGTGGCTACGGCAATGTCTGCAATCGTGGCATCTTCGGTTTCGCCCGAACGGTGCGAGGTGACGGTGGTGTATCCGTGGCGATGAGCCATTTCGATGGCGTTGAGCGTTTCCGTGAGCGTGCCAATCTGATTCACCTTTATCAGGATGGAGTTGGCACAGCCTTCTTGTATTCCTTTCGAGAGAAATTCGACGTTGGTGACAAACAAATCGTCGCCAACCAACTGGGCACGTTTGCCGATGCGGTCGGTGAGTTTCTTCCAGCCAATCCAGTCGTTTTCGCTCATTCCGTCTTCGATGGAATCAATCGGATAGGCGTTGATCAGTTTTTCAAGATAGTCGACTTGTTGTTCGGAGGTACGCTTTTCGCCCTTGCTGCCTTCGAATTTGGCATAATCGTAGATGCCATCCCTGTAAAACTCGGACGAGGCGCAGTCAAGGCCGATATTGATGTCTTTTCCTGGCTTGTATCCCGCGGTCTTTATGGCTTCGAGGATGGCGTTCAGCGCATCCTCCGTTCCGCCCAGAGCCGGAGCGAAGCCGCCTTCGTCGCCGACTGCCGTGCTCAATCCACGTCCTTTCAGTACGGATTTCAGTGCGTGAAACACTTCTGCGCCCATGCGCAGTCCTTCCCTGAAGGAGGCGGCGCCCACGGGGCGAATCATAAATTCCTGAAAAGCAATCGGCGCGTCGCTGTGCGAGCCTCCGTTGATGATGTTCATCATCGGGACAGGCAATACGTAGGTATTTGCACCGCCGATGTATCGGTACAGCGGGATGTCCAGATAATTGGCTGCCGCCTTGGCTACGGCCAGCGATATGCCGAGGAGGGCATTGGCTCCAAGGTTGGATTTCGTTTTTGTACCGTCCAACTTCAGCATCGTGAGGTCGACGCCCGTCTGGTCCAACGCGGAGCGACCGAGCAGCACGGGCGCAATTTTTTCATTAATATTGTCCACAGCCTTCAACACGCCTTTGCCGCCGTAGCGCGCCTTGTCGCCGTCGCGCAGTTCGAGGGCTTCGTTTTCGCCGGTCGATGCGCCGGAAGGCACGGAAGCCCTGCCTGTAATCCCCGATTCCAGTACTACATCGACTTCAACGGTGGGATTTCCCCGCGAGTCAAGAATTTCTCTTCCGATAATTTTTTCTATTTTCATAGTTTGTTTACTTTTAAAAACTGATGCAAAGATACGGTCTTTTTCGTATCCGGCAAATCAAATTCGTACAGTTTCTTTTGCATACAGGCTGCACTGTTTGTCCGCAATATGTGCAAAAGCGTCGAAAGATTACATGTCGTCAAGCGATTCGTAACTCAATCCGAAAGCTTTCGCGACTTCGGGGTAAATGATTTTGCCGTCGACCACGTTCACGCCTGCTTTCAGTCCCGGATCGTTTTTGCAGGCTTCTTTCCATCCTAAGTCGGCCAGTTTGAACACGTAGGGCAGGGTGGCATTGGTGAGGGCAAGGGTCGAGGTATACGGTACGGCGCCGGGTATATTGGCGACGCAATAGTGCACAATGCCGTCGACTGTGTAGACCGGTTCCGTATGTGTAGTGGGATGCGAGGTTTCAAAACATCCACCTTGGTCGATTGCCACGTCTACCAGTACGCTGCCTTTTTTGAGCAGCCCCAGCATGTCGCGGGTGAGCAGATGAGGCGTTTTGGCTCCGGGAATCAGCACTGCTCCGATAACCAAATCTGCCTGAGGCAGCTCGTGCTCTATATTGTGGGTGGACGAATAGAGCGTCTTCACGTTGGCAGGCATGATACTGTCCAGATAGCGCAGGCGCGGCAGCGAGATGTCGGCAATCGTCACGTACGCTCCCGAGCCGGCAGCTACGAGTGCGGCATGATAGCCGACTACTCCTCCGCCCAGAATCAGTATGTGCGCAGGCTTGACGCCCGGCACGCCTCCCAGCAGGATGCCTTTTCCGCCCTGCGGCTTTTCGAGATATTTGGCGCCTTCCTGAATGGACATGCGCCCTGCTACTTCGCTCATCGGAATGAGCAACGGGAGCGTGCGGTCTTTTGTTTCGACCGTTTCGTACGCAATGCACGTCGCGCCGCTTTTAAGCATGGCTTTAAGCAGCGTTTCTTCCGACGCAAAATGGAAATAGGTGAAAAGTGTCTGGCCTTTGCGTACGAGCGGATATTCGCAGGCTATCGGTTCCTTTACTTTCAGAATCATTTCGGTCTGTTGATAGATTTCTTCGATTTCAGGAAGGATTTTTGCTCCGGCCGAATGATATTCGGTATCGGAAAATCCGCTGTTTTCGCCCGCCGTATGCTGTACATACACCGTGTGACCCCGTTTAACCAATTCTTTTACCCCGCCGGGCGTAATTGCTACGCGGTTTTCGTTGTTTTTGATTTCTTTTGGAATGCCGATAATCATAAGTAAAATTTTAAATTTGTCATATACAATATTTTGTCTTGATCCCGGAGTGTAAGAGTCCGGCCGCGTAAAAGTAGCAATTATTTCATGCGGGAAATATACAATCGGAGTTTTTTTATGCTTAACAGAACAGGATTTTCGGTGACCGCAAGTTTATATGCCATGAAATTTTTATTCAAATCGTTGCAAGTAACAGCGTAAACTTCCGATGCAAAAGGATATTTCCTGCTTAATATCGTTTCTCTGTTTGGCTCTATTCCGTTGGTGGCAATCGTTTGTACGGTATTTCGATATTCTTCGGTCACCATTTGTTCCTTGTATTAATAACCGGTTATTACTGAATAAATATATCGCGAGACTATAAATTAAACTGTGTCAGCATTCAGCTTTCACATTAAAATGTCAGGTTCTTTGTTCTCATTTTTTCTCAATAGGTAACGGGGAACCTGAGTTTTGTTGGTTTTACAAAACTAATAAATAATATGGATATGCCATAATGTAGCTAAAATAATTTGAACCTGTTCGAACTTGTCGCCTTTCTGCGCGATGAAATGAAAGCGCCCATATGTTTCAGCAAAAGCAGGAACTCTTACATATATGAATATGTTCCGCTATTTTATCTTGGATTTGAAAAAGACCGGATGCGATCTTCCGAACTCTACGGAGTTTACGGAGGGCTTGACGGCAATGTGGACGATAACGTCTGCGACGATGCGCCCGACGACATTATCCCGGATGACATAAACTTTAACGACCTGTACCTGTATGACGATTATCAATGTATAAATCATAGAATATGAAAAGTGAAACTTTTAACCGTATCCCTTCACGCATGTCGTCGCATGACGATTTCAGAGATGAACGGATAGACGCTCCCGAAATGTATGACATGCTTGGAGGAATTGAACGGACGGGCATGATTGTGGCAAATGCATTCGGCAATCCGGCGTTCGAGTCCGTTTGGGACGTAAAATACCCGGACGAAGACATTTATTCTCCGGCAGCAGACAGAAATATTCCTGCAAAAAACAATTTTTTTCGCAGTCCGGTTTTTCCGGACTCCGGTGTTGTACGTTTGCAGCATGAAAACAGTAATGGGAAGAATTAACAGCAACCTATACAAATGGAGATCGATTACTGTCGACAATAATTCATTTATGGTCGGCAATAACTCATTTATTGCCGTAAATAATTCGGTTACGGTCGGCAATAACTCATTTATTGCCGTAAATAATTCGGTTATTGCCGTACATAACCCATTTATTGCCGTAAATAATCCGGTTATTGCCGTACATAACTCATTTATTGCCGTAAATAACTTGGTTATTGCCATACATAACTCATTTATTGCCGTACATAACTCGGTTATTGCCGACCGTAATCCGGCTGTCGGCGTAAATAAAAGGCTTGTTTTTGCAAATAAAATCTATCCCTAATCATTATTCACTGCAAAATAGACAAAAAAAACGCCGGTTTAATTTCTTATTGCTATCCTTGCGACTCGTTTTGAACAACAGTCTAAAATTATTTGCAAAAAAGTGGAAACGGGAACGAATTAAATTACAATTTAACGATTACATTTTAATAAAACAGATATGAAAACATTACCTGTTATTTTCGCATTGTCTGCACTGACTTGCAGCGTGTACGGTCAACATTCGCTTACGGGAACAGTCTGCGAGCAGGCAAGCGGCAGTCCTGTCGCATACGCAACGATCGCCCTGATGACGACGGATTCGAGTATCGTCACCGGAACGGCAACCGGAGATTCCGGACGCTTCGAATTGCAGAATCTCAAGGCCGGAGATTATCTGCTGCGCATATCCTACATCGGATTCGAAAATGCTTTCCGCAGCGTGCGCGTTCCGTCGCAAAGCGATCTGGGCAAAACCCTGCTGCACGAAAGTACGAACAGGCTGAACGAGGTCGTCGTCGCCGCCCGCCGTCCGTTCGTGGAGCAGCGCACCGACCGCTATATCGTCAATGTCGGCAGCCACATCCTCGCCGCCGGCCGCAATGCGCTGGACGTGCTGGGCAATACGCCCGGAGTGCTGGTCACGCCCGAAGGCGACATCTCGGTGGCGGGCGGCAGTGTAAACATTTATATCGACGGTCGCCCGTCCAACCTTTCCGGCGGCCAGCTCAGGGCGCTGCTCCAATCCACTCAGGGCGAAACCATCGACCGCATCGAAGTGATCACCAACCCGTCGGCACGCTACGACGCTTCGGGCGGAAGCATCGTCAACATCAGGACAAAAAAGGGTTTGCAACACGGACTGAACGGTTCGGCCAATGCCGGATACCGTCAGGGCAGGGCCGACCGCGAAAATGCAGGGCTGAATCTGAATTACCGCTACGGACAGTGGAACATATTCGGGAACTACGCCGTCGAACGCCTGTCGGGCCACATGCGGCTGTCACAGATGAACGTCCTTGAATCGAACGGCGCACGCCATACGTTTGAACAGGATGCGGAACGGACTTCGATACGCGCCAACTACGGACAACAGTACAAAGTGGGCGCGGACTTCTTCATCGACAAACGCCATACGGTCGGCGCCCTCCTTTCCGGATACCGTACCGGCGATGCCGAAACGCGGATTTTGAGCGCTACCGCCATCACGCCTTCGCTGGACAACGTGAGCCGCACGACATCCGACAGCCGCGCGTCGGAAGGAAACGACGGACTGCAGGTAAACGTCAACTATCAGGGTATCCTGTCCGAATCCGGCCGGCAACTCAACATCGACATGGACTACGGACAGTTCGGAAGCATCTCTGCCCAGCAGAGCGCGAATGAATATCTGGATACGGAAAACAACCGTATCGGAGCGGTCGAACAGCTTCGTCACAGAAACCCGCCCGAAATAGAACTCCTGTCGGCCAAAGCGGACTATACGCATCCGCTGGGGAAAACGGCGAAGCTGGAATTCGGCGGCAAGACAGGCCGGTCGCGGACGGACAACAGCCTGCTGTACGAGGTATTCGCCGGCAATGGATGGATCACCGACGCCGGTCGCACCAACCGCTTTGTTTACACCGAACAGATTCATGCCGCCTACGTCAACTATTCGCTGACGGCCGGCAATCTGAGCGTTCAGGCCGGACTGCGCGGCGAATACACGCTTTCCGAAGGGGAACAGAAAACGACGGGCGAAGTAAACGATTCGACCTATCTGAACCTTTTCCCCACGCTTAACGTCAGCTACCGCAGCGGGAAAGACCATCAGTTTGCGTTCGGTTACGGCCGCAGAATCCGCCGTCCCCTGTACGCGCAGTTGAATCCGTTCGAGACCGTCATCGACGCATATTCGTTTTCTGCCGGCAATCCTTACCTGAAGCCCGTAATAACAGACAATATCTCGTTGTCCTACATGAATCGCAACGGACTGATGGCAAGGCTGTCATACGGCATTACGAACCACATGATCGAAAATATGCCCGTAAGGGAAAACAACCGCTACGGCATGAGGCTGGAGAATTTCGAGAATAAAAAGATGCTCTCGCTGATGCTGAATTACCGCAGGGCGGTAACCGGCTTCTGGACGTTCAACCTGACGGCCGAAGGCGCGCATGTGCGAAACACGTCGAACGAAACGTACGGCTCGTTCGAAAACAGCGGCTTCATGCTCCAGGCGCAGCTCTATAACCGGTTCAGCATCACGCGAACCCTTTCGGGCGAACTGACCGGAATGTACGTTTCGTCGCAGAAGCAAGCCTATTTTTATGTGAAGCCCATGTCTAACGTATCCGTCGGCGTGAGTCAGTCGCTGCTGAAAAACAAACTGTCCGTATCGCTGACGGCGAACGACCTGTTTTACGGATTCAAGGCAGACATGACGGCAAACAACAGGGATATGGACTATCGCATGGCAATCAGGCGCGACACCCGCTGGGTGAATATAGGTATCCGTTACAGCTTCGGTTCGGACAAGGTAAAGGCTTCGCGCAAACGTACCGCCGGTATCGACGAAGAAGCGGCGAGGGTGAAATAGGAACAGATTAAAATTACCGAATTTTGAATCATGTGCACATCAGGAAACAAATCATCATCTCACGCGAAGCCGGGAAGGAAGTTTCCCTTCTATCATCAGCATGACGCCATGGATTGCGGCCCGGCATGTTTGCGGATGATTGCACAGGCATACGGACGCAAGTACAGCCTTGAGTATTTGCGCGAACTGTCGAATATCTCCCGCCGCGGCGTGAATCTGCAGGGGATATGCGATGCCGCAGAGACTGTCGGAAT
>JAISNP010000063.1 GCA_031276175.1 Tannerella sp. | reverse complement strand
GCGGACTACGGCGATTAAACTTTTTGCTTCGCCTTCCGCTATACCTTCCGCTCTGCCCTCAGCTTTGCCTTCTGCTCTGCCTTCCGCTCTGCCCTCGGCTTTGCCTTCTGCTCTGCCTTCTGCTCTGCCTTTGATCAAGCCTTTTGCTTCGCCCTCGGCAAGGCTTTCGGCAAGGAGGGATTTTTCGGTGCGTATGATGTCCAGATATTTGTCGTAGGCTTCCAGTTCGGCGGCCGTGAAGGCGCCTTCTTCGCACATTGCCAGTGCGCGGCGGATGTCGTCATTTTCCTTCAGGTCGTCGGAGACGTCAAGGCAGCTTCTCTCCGTTTCTTTCAGAAAGCGAAGCCACAGCACTGCCATCCTGCGATCCGCCCACTTCTCGGGAACAAACTTGGGCAACTCTACCAGCACAAATTCCAGACCCTTGATGACTTCTTCCGTGTTTTTATAGTTCACGATGCGATAGTGATGATAAAATTCAGTCGTCTTGCGGTCGAAAATGTCGTTGAGGATGGCCAGACCGTAAACAGGTTGCAGCAGGGAATAGTGTTCGTTTTCGTCCAGCTGCCGCACATAGGCTTTGGAGGCATTGAAGACCATCCGGCTGGAAAAGGCGCTGTTCCACAGCATTTGCATCTCCACGATGAATTGACGCCCGAAGTTGTCTTTGCAGCGGACGTCTACAATGGAGTTTTTCTTTGCCGGATTTTCGGGCACCTGCTCCGCCCGGAGGTATTCAAGGCTTTCTATTTGCTGATTTGCCTCCAGCGGCATCAGTGCGTTGAGGAAACTTTTCAGCAGATCGGGATGATCGCCGAATATTCTTTTGAAGGGCAGGTCGTTTTTAGGGTCAAGATAGCGTGCCATAAGTGTATTATCTGCTTAGCGTAATTACGATTAGTGTTTCACAAAAATAGGCCTTTTCCGTGTTACCTCCAAAATTATTTCCTTATTCGCTATAATGTCTTCACATTCCGTCATTTCTTCCCTGTTTTGCGGTAACTCACCTTTGCCGTGATCGGGTATGCCAGTTTGGTATAAACGATTTCGTTCGGACAATAAAGGGTGGTCAGCGTAGACATGGGCGCCGATTCGATGAATTTCAACCGCTTGTTGTTGAGGACATCTATTTCTTTCAACAGATTGTCCGAGCAGTTCAGGCGTATCAGCGACATATTTCGGCTGACATCCAGAACGGTCAGCCGGTTTCCGCGGCAAATCAGTTCCGTCAGTACATTGTTTTTGCTCACATCAATCAGATCCAATTGATTCCGTCCGCAATCCAGACGTTCCAATCCCGCATTACGGCTTACGTCGATGGCGGTCAACTGATTTTCGTAGCAAAACAAGGTTTTCAGCGCCTGATTGCGCCTGGTGTCGAGGTTATTCAACCGGTTGCCGCCGCAATTCAGGAAAATCAGGTTGTCGAGATGTCCTACGCCGAGCAATTCCAATTTGTTTTTGCTGCACGTCAGGCTATCCAGATGCAGGTTCTTTGCAATGTCCAGTGTTGTCAGATGGTTGTTGTGGCAATTCAGCACATGCAGCATAGTGTTGTTCGATACGTCCAGTTTGATAAGCCTTGCGCTGCCGCATTTTAATACCGTCAACGCCTTGTTGTGTGCGACATCTATTGTTATAAGGTTGTTATCCGAGCATTCCAATTCCTTTAGGTACGGATTCCGGCGAATATCCAGTTTATGGATTTTGTTGTGCGAACAATCCAGCGATACCAGCGCAGGATGATAACTCATGTCAAGCGTACGGATACTGTTTCCGCTGCACTTCAAGGATTCCAGCGAAGAAAAATATTCCAATCCCTCCAGTGTCAGAATATTTTTGCCGGAACAGTCGATCGCGTTCACGCTGCGCGCTTCCTGTCCGGATATTTGCCCGTCCCGATTCGCATCGAAATGCGTCAGGAGGTAAATTCCGAACGCCGAATCGGGGATGTGAATCGTCCCCGTATGCGTACGGATGGCTTCCCGTCGCGCGGCTTCCTCCTTGCGGCGAGCCTCTTCTTTTTTGCGGAGTTCTTCAGCACGACGGGCTTCGTCGTAATAGATTTCACGTGCCGTACGCGGTCGTTCCGCCGGAGCGGTTTTGTTTTTTTCCGCATATGTGATTTCACGTGTTTCTTCTTCTTTTTCTTTTTTTTCGGAGAGCACAATCACTTCTTCCAAACCGGTTTCGAGGTCAACCGCATAAGTAATGACTTGAGAAGCCAGATAACTCAAATTTTCGTACGTTTCGCCTTTTATCAGGTAAACGGTAGCCAAAGCAGGCATTGCATTGCAGTAAACCTTTTTCAACGCAACGTTGCGCGTCAGATCTAATGTGGTCAACAGATTGATGCTACATTCGAGATCGGTCAACGCCGTATTGCGGCTCAAATTCAGGTTACGCAGCCGGTTACTGCCGCAATCGAGCGCCGTCAGCGCGGCATTGCAGCTTAAATCCAGCGAGTCTAACCGGTTATGCCCGCAATACAATTCCGTCAAGGCGACCTGCCTGCTTACGTTGAGCGAATCGAGCCGGTTGTTGTTGCATATCAGGTTTTCGAGCGCCGTATTGTGCGACAAGTCGAGATACGCAAGATTGTTCTCCGCGCAATTCAGCCAGCGCAATGATGCACATGCCGACAGATTCAATGTGTCCAGCCGGTTAGTACCCGTATGGAGCAACACGAGCGCATTACATCCGTCCAATTCCAGCCGCGTCAGCCGGTTATTGTCGCAAAAAATTTCTTCCAGCAAAGGATTACGGCTTGCATCCAGTGTTTTAAGATTATTATTCCGGCAATGCAATTCCCGCAGGGACGGATTATGGCTGATGTCCAGCGTATCGAGGAGGTTATTATCGCAATGCAATTTGCGCAATGCCGTATTCTTGCTTATGTCAATGGAGGCAAGCGTCCCGCGTGCGAAGAAACCGGCAAACGAACAGTCCAGTTCTTCCAGTGCGGTGAAATATTCAATTCCCCGAAGCGAGGTTAGCGACTTGTCCGTACATTCGATGACAGTGACCGTACGGGCTTCCTCTACGGATATTTCGCCGTCGTGGTCTGCGTCGAAATGTGCTGTCAGATATGCCTTGAAATGCGCGTCGGGGATGTATACGTTTTGTGCGCGAACGGCTGTACAGCATAATGCAACACAAATGAATAGAATTGATTTTCCTGTTCGGTCGGCAAGTATCATATAAATCAGATTGAATCGAGTACATTCAGTGCGCCGGTCAGTTCCGCGACGGAAGCGAAACCATGACGGTCGCAATAATCATTCAGTCCGTCAATCACCTTGAGGGATACGGTGGGATCTATAAAATTATACGTCCCTATCTGCACGGCGCCGGCGCCGGCCAGCATAAATTCGACGGCATCCCGCCAGCAGGAAATGCCGCCCAGCCCGATTACGGGGATACGCACGGCCTGAAACGTCTGCCATACCATACGAAGAGCAATCGGTTTCACACAAGGCCCCGACAGTCCGCCCGTCACGGTCGACAATACGGGACGGCGTTTCTCGGCATCGACAGCCATTCCGAGCAGCGTGTTAATCAACGAAACCGCATCGGCTCCTTCGCC
This sequence comes from Tannerella sp., assembly GCA_031276175.1. Taxonomy (GTDB): domain Bacteria; phylum Bacteroidota; class Bacteroidia; order Bacteroidales; family Tannerellaceae; genus Tannerella. Next base: position 16,096 of record JAISNP010000063.1, on the reverse strand, counting down.
TTCGACGGCGCGCGCAATCTCGGCTATATCCGTCACGTTCGGCGACAGTTTTACGATCAGCGTTTTAGGATAAGCCGCACGCACGGCGCGTACAACCTCAGCCGCCCCGCGGCACGTTACCCCGAATGCCATCCCTCCCTGTTTCACGTTAGGGCAGGATATGTTCAGTTCAATGGCGCGTACGTCTTCCAGCGATGCAATCCGTTCCGCGCATGATACGTATGATTCGATCGTCGACCCGCTTACATTTACGATTATCTGCGTACCGAGATGCCTTATTTTCGGATAAATCTCACGGGCAAAATAATCTGCGCCCCGGTTTTGCAGTCCGACGGCATTCAGCATTCCCGACGCTGTCTCTGCCATCCGGGGATATGGATTTCCTTCGCGGGGACGGTCGGTCGTTCCTTTCACTATGATGCCTCCGAGGCGCGATACGTCCATTAAATCGGCATATTCCGTTCCGTAACCGAATGTGCCCGAAGCCGTCATTACGGGATTCGACAGCGTCAAATCGCCTATTTTAGTGGTCAGTTCGGCCATGTCAGTTGATTGATGTTAAACACAGGCCCTTCCGTACATGTACATACGTGTCCGTTTACCGTTTTTTCCACGCAGCAGAGGCAGGCGCCGATGCCGCAGGCCATTGTGTTTTCAAGAGATACTTCGCACGATATTCCTGCCGAGGCGGCGTATCCGGCTACCGCGATCATCATCGGTTTGGGGCCGCAGGCGTAAATGCGGTCGAATCGTCCGTCGGAAAGGATGGAATGTTGCGTAACAAGCCCTTTTTCGCCCGTCGAACCGTTTTCGGTCGTAATGTATACCGTGCCCAGCCGGCGGAAATCGTCCGACAGCAACAAGTCGTCGCCCGTACGCGCGCCGATCAGGAAGTGAGGATTGTATCCGGCTTCCTTCAGCGTGCTGCCGAGAAACAGCAACGGCGCTACGCCGACGCCTCCTCCGACGAGAAGGAGTTTCCGGTTCGGCTCATGAGGAATGGAAAAACCGTTTCCGAGCGGCAAAAGCAGATTCATCGTATCTCCCGTGCGACAGTCCGCCATGCGATGCGTCCCCGCGCCGACCGGCCGCACCAGCAGCCACAATTCGTTGGCCGCCCTGTCGACATAATTAATTGAAATCGGGCGACGAAGGAACGTAGAGGCCGAACCGTCCACCCGTACTTCCGCAAACTGCCCCGGCTTCATTGCGGGCAACGGGTCGGCAGACGTCAGTTTCAGCAAACAATAATCGTGATGAAGACGCTTATTCTCCTTCACTTCCAAATCAAGCAAATATTTCTTCATGTTTTTTTAAAAACCTCAGTATGGTTGCAAAAGTACCGTATGTTTTTTTTACATGCAAAATATTTGCCCGATTGAAGCATCGACGAAATGTCCCGAAAGCATTATTTTACGATCAATTTATGTACGTCCGTCCCTTTTGCCGTTTTTACCGTGAGCAGGTAAAGGCCTTTCGGCAAAGTGTGCACCGCGATAACGGCCTGTCGTTCGATTGTACGGCGGGCAACGACTGTGCCCGAAATATCAATAAGCGTCACAAGCGCATGATCTGCTTCATCGGTCGAAACCGTCACGTAACCGTCCGCCGGATTGGGATAAACGACCGACGAACCGCCGGATTCGACGCCGCCGACCGAAGTGATTACATCAGGAAGGTAAACATGGCGGAACGTATCGGACCAGACGATAAAATATTCGCCGTCCTCGCCCAAACTTTTTTCCGTTTCGGAAATAATATTCCCGTGTTCGTCGTACAGCGTTTCGATGAGAAAGCTAATACGCCATTCTCCGCTTTCATCCGGCTCGTAATGCGTGTCGATCCGGTTGCCGAGGTCGTCGTATGCCACGGCGATTCTTTCATAAGGCGTCCATCCTGTTTCCGTACCGACAGTAAAAGTGTGGAAGCCGGCAATGCGGTCGTGCGCGTCGTAAGTAACTTCAAACCGCATGTACGCTTTCATCTCTCCGCCGACGGAGGGAACGGAATCTATCGCTACAACAGGATTTCCTTTCTCGTTGTATTCGACGGATGCAAACACTTCGTTGAGTTCCCATTGCCCGTTGCCGCGAGGATAATACAAACGATTCTTTACAGGCCGGCGGTTTGCATTGATGTATGTGATTTCCTTCGAATATTCGTGCCATACCCCGTCGCGATAGGGAATTAAGTACACGATGGCTTCCTGAACAAGAAAATCGCCCTCGTGCGTATAGCCGTATTCCGTCTTCACCTCGGCAGCTTCGGAATCAATACCCGTATATCCTTTTTCCAGCGTCGGCCAACCGTCTTTGTTATATTCGATACTTACCGCTTTATGCAGTTTCCCGCTGTAATAAGTGTATGTCGAATCCGGCAAGCCGTCAATCGACTCGGATCGCAACGTTACGTCGCCTTTCGTCTGTAATTTATTCAACCACAGTGCAGACATATTCTCCGTTCCCCTCTTTGAAACCTGAGCCGACAGCAAACAGGGGAGCGCACATAGTAAAAATAAAGATTTCTTCATATTCTCCGTATATTAAAGTATGCGGCAAAGATAGAATATTCACTTATCAACGCCTAATTTTTTCCGGGAAAGTTTGAAATAACCGTTTCTTCCGCCAAAAGATTCGGTACAATCGGCAATTGTATCGGTACAATCGGCAATTGTATCGGTACAATCGGTAATTGTATCTGTACAATCGGTAATTGTATCTGTACAATCGGTAATTGTATCTGTACAATCGGTAATTGTACCTGTACAATCGGCAATTGTACCTGTACAATCGGTAATTGTACCTGTACAATCGGTAATTGTACCTGTACAATCGGTAATTGTTCTTGTACAATCGACAATTGTACCTGTACAACGATTGGTATTATATATATCAGAGACGTTTTCAATAGATGCCGTCTATTAAAAACGTCTGAATTCGATAAATTCGGTCGTATCCGCTCTTTTTTTCAGTTGTCCACGTCGTAGTGCAGCAGTATATGCCGGAATACGGGGATGGATTGCATACGGAGGTGGACGTCCAGTATGGCTCGTACGGCAGCGGGGCGTTGGGGCGGTTTTATTTTCAGGAGGATATGGCGCACGTGCAGGTATTGAATCCTGTTTACGGGCGGTGCAAAGGGGCCGTAGACGCACGATTCGCCCAGTTCGTCCAGTAAGAAGCGTGCGAACAGGGCTGCGTTCTCGTCCGCGAGCGTTTCGTCCCTGCATCGCAGTACGACGGTAATCAGCCGTGAGTAGGGTGGGTATCCGAAGGCGTATCTTTCGCCGAGTTGCGCGGCTACCATTCCGTCGTAGTTACCGGCTTGTAGCATTTGCAGGAGTGGGTGTTCGGGCTGGGCGGTTTGTACGACGACGTCGCCCTGCCTGTCGCGCCGTCCTGCGCGCCCGCCGGCTTGCATCATCAGTTGAAACGCCTTTTCGTGCGCCCTGAAGTCGGGGAAGTGCATCAGTCCGTCCGCATCCAGAATGCCGACGAGGGAGACGCGCTCGAAATCGAGTCCTTTCGAAACCATCTGCGTCCCGATGAGTATTTGTATTTTTCCCCGGCTGAAATCGGCGAGGATACGTTCGCAATCCCTGCGCGTGCGTGCCGTGTCCGGGTCGAGTCGCGCCGTACGGACGGAAGGATAGAGGGCTATGATTTCTTCTTCGATTTTTTCGGTGCCGAATCCTGCCAGTTTCATCTCCGGATGTCCGCAGTCCGGGCAGCGGTGGGGTAGGGGTTGCGTGTATCCGCAGTAGTGGCATATCAGGATATTACGCTGCTTGTGGTAGGTCAGCGTTACGTCGCAGCGGATGCACCGTATGGTTTGGGCGCATGATTTACATTCCATGACGGGTGCGAATCCGCGCTTGTTGCGGAACAGGATGACTTGCTCGTCGCGGTTCAGCGCTTCGTCTATTTTTTGTTTCAGGAAGGGCGACAGCAGGTTGTCTTTCATTATTTTCCGTCGTTTCAGGTCTTTTGTGTCAACCAGATGAATTCGCGGAGCGGCTCCTTCGCCGTATCGCGCTTTGAGGCGCACTATGCCGTATTTGCCTGTTTGAGTGTTGAAAATAGAATCAAGCGAGGGCGTAGCCGAGCCGAGCAGCGTCTTTGCGCCGTGCATGTGCGCCAGCATTATCGCGGCATTGCGCGCGTGGTATCGCGGCGCGGCATCCTGTTGTTTGTACGACGCGTCCTGCTCTTCGTCCACAATCACAAGTCCCAGATTCGCGAAGGGCAGGAACAGCGAAGAGCGGACGCCCAGCACCACGACAGGTGTTTTGCGTCCGGCAAGTTCGTGCCACACCTCTACACGCTCGGAATCCGAAAAGCCCGAATGATACACCCTCAGCTTGTCGCCGAGAAAGCGGCGCAGCCTGTCGGTGATTTGCGTCGTGACGGCTATTTCGGGCAGGAGGTACAGCGTTTGTTTGCCCTGTTCGAGCATTTCGGATGCCAGATGGAGGTAAATCTCCGTCTTCCCGCACGACGGCACGCCGTGCAGCAGGCAGACTTGTTTCGTGTGGAAAACGTTTTTTATCTCCTGGAATGTTTCCTGTTGCTGCGGGGTGAGTTTGTTCGGCGGCAGCAAGGCGTCGTCGGCGGATTGCAGGCGGCTGATTTCTTTTTCGTAGTATTCCATCCATCCTCGCCCGACCAGATTGTGCAGTATGTGCGCCCCGATGCCGGTGACTTCCAGCAGGTGTTTTTTTGTGATTTCTTTCGGCGGCGTGTCGGCCGAAAAGGGTTCGGCCAGCCTGATGTATGCGCGCATCAGGTTCTCCTGTTGCCGGGCATGTTTGAGTTGCGGAAGGACGGATGCCAGGTCTTCTTCCCTGTGGAAGCCGTCGCGCAGTCGAACGTATGTTTCTTTTTTGGAAACGAATCCTTTTTTCAATTCTTCGCCTGCAGAGACGATGCCTTGCCGCATCAGTTTGTTCAGCAGCGGAATCAGGTTGCCGATCCGCGTGATTTTTTCCAGTTGCGATACCGTCAGGCTGTTTGCATCCGCGAAGGCGTCGAGAATCAGGCGTGCTTTGGGAGTTGGGATCTTTTCCGTGTCGACATTATTATAATGTACGACGGTCTCGCTTTCCAGTTTCAATCCCGACGGTACGGCTACCTTGTATACGTCGCCCGGCCTGCACATGTAGTATGACGCCATCCATTCCCAAAATTTCATCTGCGGAGGCAGAAGGACGGGTTTGTCGTCCGCTACGGCAAAAATTTCTTTCAGTTCATACGGCGCCGGGGGAATGTCGTCGTGTACCGCTTTGACAATCGCCGTGTAATAATGTTTTTTCCCGAAAGGGACGATTACCCTGAAATCGGGTTGCACCTGCGTTTCCATTTCCTGCGGGATACGGTACGTGTACGTGTCACCCAAAGGCAGGGGCAATATTACTTCGGCGTATTTCAATTCAATGATCCGGTATCGGGAGGTGGAAAGATCGGATGATACGACGATTTTTGCGTCAGAAGAATAATGCAGCCGAGATGGTCCATGTGCGCGTCCTGCCGTGGCCGGAGGTAATGGGATGGTTTACGTCGAAAGTATTAAAATTATTTGTTAATCCCATGTTGTAGTTTACGCCGAGTTGTATGCTTCTCAATACTTCGACGCCTGCCGCAAAATTCAGTCCTGCGCAGAAGTCTTTACTTTCGATTTGCCGGACAATGTCGTCGTATGTGTCGCTCCAGCTTTTGTCTCCTGCCACACGGAACCCGACGTAAGGCCCGGCGGCGAGATAGGGTTTGAGGAGAGGCAGCATCAATTTCCATTTCAGGTTGACCGGCACTTCGATAAAATTGTTTCTTATCGTGCTGTAACGCAATTCCGTTCCTTTTTGCGTGAACAGGACGGCGGCGTCGATGCCGATGCCGGGGACGGGCGTCATTATTTCCATTATCGGGCCGAGGTGGAAACCGGTAATGTTGCCGGTATCAAAAACGTCTTCACTGAATTTTACGTCGGCAACATTCAACCCTCCCTTGACGCCGAAACGCAGGCCTTGTGCATTCAGTATGGTTGCGGTTGAGATAAGTAATGCCGTAAATAACCATTTTGTTTTCATAATCTTTTGATAAATAAGTGTATGTTTATATTATCTTCCGACGTGTCGATGTGTACTCAAAATTCCGCATTGTTCGGCGTGCGGGGAAAAGGTATCACGTCGCGAATGTTCGTCATGCCGGTCACGAACAGCAGTAGCCGTTCGAATCCCAGTCCGAAACCCGAATGAGGCGCCGTCCCGAAGCGTCGTGTATCCATATACCACCAGATGTCTTTGTCGGGTATGCCTGCTTCTTTGGCGCGCGCCAGCAGTTTGTCGTAATCTTCTTCGCGTTGCGAGCCGCCGATGATTTCGCCGATTTTCGGGAACAGCACGTCCATGGCGCGGACGGTTTTCCCGTCGTCGTTTTGTTTCATGTAGAACGATTTGATTTCCTTCGGATAGTCCGTCAGAATTACGGGACATTTGAAATGTTCTTCCACCAGATAGCGTTCGTGTTCGGCAGCGAGGTCGGCTCCCCAGTAAACGGGGTATTCAAACTTGCGGTTTTTAGCGGCAGCATCTTCCAGAATCCGTATGCCTTCGGAATATGTCAGGCGGATAAAGCGTTTGTCCAGGACGAAATGCAGTCTTTCCGTCAATTCCTTGTCGAACCGTTCGTTCAGAAATTGTATTTCGTCCGCGCAATATTTCAAGGCCCATCGGATACAGTATTTGATGAAATCTTCGGCCAGTTGCATGTTGTCTTCGATTTCGTAGAAGGCCATTTCCGGTTCAATCATCCAGAACTCCGCCAGATGGCGCGGCGTGTTGGAGTTTTCGGCTCTGAAGGTTGGCCCGAAGGTGTAAATTTCGCCCAGCGCCATTGCGGCAAGTTCGCCTTCCAATTGTCCGGAGACAGTCAGGTTTGTTTGTTTGCCGAAAAAATCGTCGTTGTACAGTATTTCTCCGTTTTCGTCTTTTTTCAAGTCGTGGAGATCCATCGTTGTTACCTTAAACACTTCTCCTGCGCCTTCGCAGTCGGAGCCGGTGATAATAGGGGTGTGGAAATAGAAAAATCCGCGTTCATGAAAAAACGTGTGAATCGCCATAGCCATGTGGTGTCGAATACGGAAGATGGCGCCGAAGGTATTCGTGCGGGGACGCAGGTGCGCTATTTCGCGCAGGAACTCCATCGAATGACCTTTTTTCTGCAAAGGGTAGGAAGCCGGGTCGGCCGTTCCGTAGATTCGGATTTTTTCTGCCTGCAATTCGACGGTCTGACCTGCACCCTGCGATTGTACCAACTTACCGTCTACACTTATGCACGAACCGGTCGTAACGGGTTTCAGATATTCTTCTCCGAATTGTCCGATGTTGACTACTACTTGCAGGTTGTGTATTGTCGACCCGTCGTTCAGTGCAATGAAATTGACTTGTTTGCTTCCTCTTCGTGTGCGCACCCATCCTTTTACATTAAGAGGAATGTCGTATGTCTGTAAGTTGAAAATATCTTTTATTTTTGTTCTTGCCATGATTATAGTTTATTCAAATGCACCTATTCTGAGCATATTCACTTCCTGTTCGTTGAGATAACGCCATTTGCCGCGGCTCAGATTCTTCTTGGTCAGCCCGGCGAAGTAGACGCGGTCTAATTTCACCACCTTGTATCCGAGATGTTCGAACATACGTCGGATGAGGCGATTTCTTCCCGAATGAATTTCTATTCCTACCTGGCTTTTGTCCTCTTCGCTGGCATAGCTAAGCGCGTCGGCATGTATTTCGCCGTCTTCCAGTTCAATCCCGTTTGCCAGCCGTTCCATGTCGGCTATTGCCACTTCCTTGTCCAACCAGACGTGGTAGATTTTTTTCTTTTTGAATGAGGGATGCGTCAGTTTGGATGCAATGTCGCCGTCGTTGGTGAGCAGCATTACACCGGTCGTATTGCGATCAAGCCGCCCTACGGGGTAGATGCGTTCCCTGCAGGCGTGCTTCACCAAATCCATCACCGTGCGGCGTTCGTTCGGGTCGTCGGTCGTGGTAATGAAGTTTTTGGGTTTGTTCAGCAGGATGTAGATTTTTCCTTCGAGACGTACGGGACGGTCGTGGAAAAGCACGGTGTCCATGCGTGAAATTTTTGTTCCCAGTTCGGAAACAACTTTGTCGTTGACTTTCACGACGCCTGCCTGAATAAATTCGTCGGCTTCGCGACGCGAGCAGACACCTGCGTTTGCCAGAAATTTGTTCAAACGAATCGGTTCGTTCGGGTCGGACAAATTTTCCTTGTATTTTATCGGTTTGGGCGGAATGGATTTGGGCTTTTTCTTGACAGGCGGACGGAAGGGCTTTCCGGAGGCAGGATATTTCGATTCTCCCGTTTTGCCTGCATATTGCGGACGGTTGGGATAGCTCCCGCCACCGCCATAGGGCGGCTGTTTTTGGCCTCCTGTCCGGCCGGTGTTTGAATAGGGCGTCTGGTAAGGAGAACGGAAAGGACGCCCTTCTGCCGGTTTTTGTCTTTCGTATCTGTTGTCCGTATTGTAGTTTACTCTTGGGGATTCACTGATACGCGGACGTTTGCTTGTCGGGGGACGTTGCTGCCCCGGCTGGTACGGCTGTCCCTGCGAACGTACCTGATAACCGTTTTCTTCTCTCACGGCACGATAGATGGGTGTTCTGTCTTGACTTTTATCGTGCGTACTGATTCGTTCCCGTTGGTTTTTCGGAGAATATCTGTCCGAACGTGGTTGCATTTTGTCTTTTCTTTCTGATTCCATTTTCTTTCACATTGTTTTTGGTTCAATCTCGCGATTGTTGGCTACTGTTTTAAAATTATAATTATCAAAATTAGATTATATTCCTGTATAATTGTGAGGTGTTATAGCCCTGAGTTCTGCCTTCACGGCGTCGTCTAATTGCAGGGAGTCGATAAATTCTCTAATTGACTGTGCTGTGATTTCGCTGTTTGTGCGCGTCCATGTTTTCAGCGCTTCGTATGGTTGCGAATAACCTTCTCTTCGCAGAATGGTTTGGATAGCTTCTGCGACTACAGCCCAGTGCGCATCCAGTTCTCGCGATATAGCTTCTCTGTTAATCAGCAGTTTTTTCAACCCTTTTTCAATGCTTTTCAACGCAATGACGGTATGCGCCAGCGGTACGCCGAGGTTGCGCAACACGGTCGAATCGGTCAGGTCTCGTTGCAGGCGTGATACGGGCAGTTTCATACTCAAGTGCATCAGGATAGCGTTTGCCATGCCTAAATTGCCTTCGGCATTTTCGAAATCAATAGGGTTTACCTTGTGCGGCATTGCCGACGAGCCTACTTCGCATTCACTGATTTTCTGCTTGAAGTAGTCCATTGAGATATATTGCCATATATCACGACACAAGTCGGTCAGTATTATATTTATTCGCCGCAGTCCGTCGAAAGTAGCAGCCAGATTGTCGTAGTTCGATATTTGCGTTGTCCATTCTTCGCGTTTAAGTCCCAGTATTTTGTTTACGAAATGGTTGGCGAAGGTTTTCCAATCGAAATCGGGGTACGCCGCATGATGCGCATTGAAGTTTCCGGTTGCGCCTCCGAACTTAGCGGAAACGGGAATGGTTTTCAACAGGGTGAGTTGTTCGTCGAGACGATAGGCAAATACCTGAAATTCTTTTCCTATGCGGGTAGGCGAAGCCGGTTGGCCATGTGTTCTGGCCAGCATGGGAATATTTTTCCATTCTTCGGCATAGCCTTTGATTGTTTCCGTAATTAACTGTATTTCCGGGTAGAAAATTTCGTTGAGCGCTTCTTTCAGCGACAAGGGAATAGCAGTGTTGTTAATGTCTTGCGACGTGAGTCCGAAGTGTATAAATTCCTTGTAGTCGTGCAACGAAAGCGCATCGAATTTTTCTTTGATGAAATATTCTACGGCCTTGACGTCGTGGTTGGTTGTACGTTCTATTTTCTTGATATGCGAGGCGTCGTCGGGCGAAAAATTGAGGTATACCTCTTGCAACGTATGCTTTATTGCATCCGTATGCAACGGTTTCAGTTGCGGCAGGAAACCGGTCAATGTATAAAAATAGTCTATTTCAATCCGTACACGGTATTTGATTAGTGCATACTCGGAGAAATAAGAAGCCAGCGTCTCAACTTTGTCTCGATATCTTCCGTCGACGGGAGAAATAGCTGTTAATGCCGAAAAAGTCATAACCATCAATTTGAAGGCACAAAGATACGGCGTTTCTTTTATAGTGGCGCCGTTCTTGACGCGGAATAAAGTGTTAATCTATGCAGCAAATAACATAAAGACATTAACGTTAAAATATTTGTCTGGGCAAAGCTGTGTATAATCAATTGATTTTTAATATTCAATTCAATTGCTTTCTTCATGCCTCACAATGAGGTCAATTCGAAATTTTAGAAACAGTTGTAATCAAGGGTAAGGCTCTACCTTGTATGCCACAGCCAAAATATCAATGACTGGCACTGACTTGCCGTATTGAAGGGATTGATGCTGGTATCGTCGTGAACATGCAGGCAGAAAGTTTTTTCGGGCAGATCGGAAACTTCTATCAAATGAGATTTGGCATGGAATCTTCCGATTTTAGGAATCAAATATTTTTTCGTATCTTGGCGGCTAAATTATATCAATTAAGATTATGAAACGAATTCAACTATTTTTTATCGGGGCGATAGTTGCCCTGATAGCGGCAGGACAAATGTCGTGTTCGTCGAGAGTTGCCGCGCGAACCGAACAGGCGGAAACAATCAGGCAACAGATAGAAAGTCGCCACTATACGATTGACGTAGACAGGATGTTGCCGATGCAAGGCGCCTCGAAGCATCTGACGACAAATTACAGTTTGATGATTAAGGGCGACACAGTAATATCGTACCTCCCTTATTTCGGACGTGCATACAGCGTGCCTTACGGCGGAGGGAAGGGACTGAATTTTAAAGCATGTCTCTCGGATTATTCTCTTACGTTCGACGTAAAAGGTGTTGCACGGATTTCGTTCAGGACACGCTCCGAAGACGACGTCTATCTTTACGATACGGAAGTTTACAATAACGGAGCAGCAACTATCAGGATAACGCCCGGAAACCGGCAGGGGATCACTTTTTACGGTCGACTGAAAGAGGAAGCGAAGCCTTCCGAATAAATTAAAGTACGTCAAAATACCGCGTTTTTGCAATCTCGATATTGCAATTGGATATATTTTGCGTACTTTTGTGCCCATAAATCAGAAGTGAATGGAGTCCTTTTACCGAACTCACAAGTATTTGTTATCACATCTTAATTCGTCCGTACGGCGCGGCCTGATGGATGAAATCAACCGGCAAGACCGGTTGATCGGCATCAAAGGCTCGCGCGGGGTGGGAAAAACTACTTTCCTGCTGTCCTATGCAAAGGAATTTTTCGGCACGGACAACAGGGATTGCCTTTATATCAATTTGAATCACTTCTTTTTCAGCGACAGGACGCTGGTTGATTTTGCCGCCGAATTCCTGGCGCAGGGAGGCAGGACACTGCTGATAGATCAGGTGTTTAAGTATCCGGGCTGGTCGAAGGAATTGCGGCAGTGTTACGACTGTTTTCCCGATTTGCAGATTGTTTTCACCGGTTCGTCGGTGATGCGGCTGAGGGAAGAAAATCCCGATTTGTGGGGCAAGGTGTCGTCTTATCACTTGGAGGGTTTTTCGTTTCGCGAATATCTGAATCTGACGGCCGGTTGCCGGTTCCGGGCGTTTACGCTCGGCGAGGTGGTGGAAGGCCACGCGGAGATGGAGAAAGAAATCTGCTCCGCCGTCAGGCCGGCGGAGTATTTTCGAGACTACCTGCACCACGGGTTTTATCCGTTTTTTCTGGAGAAGCGTAATTTTTCGGAAAACTTGCTGAAGACGATGAATATGACGCTCGAGGTGGACGTGATGTATATCCGTCAAATTGAACAGAGATACCTGCCGAAGCTGCGCAGGCTGTTCTACCTGCTGTCGCTGGGCGCCCCGTCGGCGTTGAACGTAAGCCGGTTGAGTCAGACTATTGAAGTCTCGCGCGCCACGGTGATGAATTATATCCACTATCTGAAGGAGGCGCGTCTGGTCAATCTGCTTTATACCGCGGGCGACGAGGCGGGGAGAAAACCGTCGAAGGTTTACCTGAATAATTCGAACCTGATGTATGCCGTCAACCGGTTGCCGGTAAGCGAGGCGGATGTCCACGAGACATTTCTCTGCAACCAGCTACTGAAGGATAACCGGGTGAACACGGGCGGGAAAGGCGCGGCTTTCCGGGTGAACGGGATGTATGATTTCCGCATGGCAAAGGGAGCAAAGGCGACGCAGGATCCCGCCGTGTACTGTGCGCCGGCGGGCAACGGGCGCATGATTCCGCTCTGGCTGTTCGGTTTTTTGTATTGAACGTATCGTATCAAGTGTATCATTAAAAAATAAATTACAGACTCATGACTAAGCAAAAAAAGTTTTTAACCTGTGACGGGAATCAGGCTGCGGCGCACATATCATATATGTTCAGCGAAGTGGCGGCGATATATCCCATCACACCGTCGTCCACAATGGCAGAATACGTGGACGAATGGGCAGCCTCCGGCCGCAAAAACATCTTCGGCGAGACGGTACTCGTGCAAGAGATGCAATCGGAAGCCGGCGCTGCCGGAGCGGTGCACGGCTCACTGCAGGCAGGCGCGCTGACGACGACCTACACGGCGTCGCAGGGCTTGCTGCTGATGATTCCCAACATGTACAAGATTGCGGGAGAACTGCTCCCGTGCGTATTCCACGTATCGGCGCGGACGATTGCTTCGCACGCGCTATCCATTTTCGGCGATCATCAGGACGTGATGGCCTGCCGGCAGACCGGCTTCGCCATGCTGGCCGAAGGCTCGGTGCAGGAGGTGATGGATCTGGCTGCCGTGGCGCATCTGGCCACGCTGAAATCGCGCGTCCCGTTTGTGAACTTCTTCGACGGCTTCCGCACCTCGCACGAAATCCAGAAAGTGGAATCGCTCGACGGCGACGACCTCGCCCCCCTGATCGACCGCGAAGCCCTGGCCGCCTTCCGCGCCCGCGCCCTCAATCCCGGCAGGCCCGTAGCCCGCGGAATGGCCGAAAACCCGGACACGTTCTTCCAGCACAGGGAAGCGGCAAATGTTTTCTACGAAGCCGTGCCCGGCATCGTGGAAACCTGCATGGCGGAGGTTTCGGCCGTCACCGGACGCCGCTACGGACTGTTTGACTACTACGGCGCGCCGGATGCCGAACGTGTAATCATCGCTATGGGATCGGTCACGGAAGCGGCGCGCGAAGCCATCGACTATCTGGCGGCCGGGGGAGAAAAGGCGGGACTTGTCGCCGTGCACCTCTACCGCCCCTTCTCGGTGCGACATTTCCTGGACGCCGTGCCCCGAACGGCCAGACGCATCGCCGTGCTGGACAGAACCAAGGAACCGGGCGCCAACGGCGAACCGCTCTATCTCGACGTGAAAAACTGCTTCTACGGCCGGGACGACGCCCCGATGATCGTGGGTGGACGCTACGGCCTGTCGTCCAAAGACACTACGCCCGCGCAGATTCTTTCCGTCTTCGAAAACCTGTCCATGCCTCTGCCCAAAGATCATTTCACGATCGGCATTACGGACGACGTCTCCTTCACCTCCCTTCCCGTGAAGGAAGAAATCGCAATGGGCGGCGGCGACATGTACGAAGCTAAATTCTATGGCCTTGGCGCCGACGGCACAGTGGGCGCCAACAAAAACTCGGTGAAGATCATCGGCGATAATACCGACAAGTACTGTCAGGCTTATTTTTCGTACGATTCGAAAAAGTCGGGCGGCTTCACCTGCTCGCACCTGCGTTTCGGCGACACGCCCATCCGTTCGACGTATCTCGTCAACACGCCCCACTTTGTGGCATGTCACGTGCAAGCCTACCTGCGCATGTACGACGTGACGAAAGGCCTGCGCGCAAACGGTACCTTCCTCCTCAACACCGTCTGGGAAGGCGACACGCTGGCGCAAAACCTCCCCAACCGGGTGAAGCGTTATTTTGCGGACAAAAATATTACCGTCTATTATATCGACGCCACACGGATTGCACAGGAAATCGGCCTTGGCAACCGCACGAACACCATCCTGCAGTCGGCTTTCTTCCGCATCACGAAGGTGATTCCCGCAGCGCTCGCCATTGAGCAGATGAAGAAGTTCATCGTCAAGTCCTACGGCAAAAAGGGCGAAGACGTGATTAATAAGAACTATGCCGCCGTAGACCGCGGCGGGGAATACAGGCAACTGCCCGTAGACCCGGCATGGGCAACCCTGCCCGACGACGATGCGCCGGCCGGCAGCAACCCTGCGTTTATCGACCACGTGGTCTTCCGCATCAACGCGCAGGACGGCGACCTGCTGCCGGTTTCAACTTTCAAAGGGATTGAAGACGGCTCATGGATGCAGGGCACGGCCAAATACGAAAAACGCGGCGTGGCGGCCTTCGTCCCCGTATGGAACAGCAGTCACTGCATCCAGTGCAACCAGTGCGCCTACGTCTGTCCCCACGCCTCCATCCGTCCCTTCGTGCTGGACGAGGCCGAGCAGGCGGGGGCGCGCTTTGACATGCTCGACGTCAAAGCCCCGGCCACGCTGAAGGGGATGAAGTTCCGTATTCAGGTCGACGTACTCGACTGCCTGGGCTGCGGCAACTGTGCCGACGTCTGCCCCGGCTTCAAGGGAGAAAAGGCGCTCGAAATGGTTGATCTCGAATCGCAACTGCCCGAAAAAGACAACTGGACCTATTGCACCTCCGGCATAAAGTCGAAGCAACACTTAGTCGACACGAAGATGAACGTCAAAAACTCGCAGTTTGCCACGCCGCTGTTTGAATTTTCCGGCGCCTGCTCCGGCTGCGGCGAAACGCCCTACGTCAAGCTGATCACCCAGCTCTTCGGCGACCGTCAGGTTGTGGCCAACGCCACGGGATGCTCCTCCATCTATTCCGGCTCGGTACCCTCCACCCCCTATGCCACGAACGAACACGGCGAAGGCCCGGCGTGGGCCAACTCCCTCTTCGAAGACTTCTGCGAGTTCGGCCTGGGGATGCAGCTTGCCGCCGACAAGATGCGCGCACGTGCGGTGGAAAAAACCAAATCGCTGCTGGCCATCGAATGGACGCAACAGCGCGTCAAGGACGCAGCGCAGGCATGGCTCGACAACCTGAACGACGGCGGCGCGGCAGGCAAAAAGGCCGCCGACGATTACGCCGCCGCCCTCGAATGGGGCATCGCCTCGATTGATGAAACGATTGAATATTTTGAACAGGCAGGCCCGTCGTACGCCGAACAGCTCCAGCAGATGAAGGCGCTGAAAGCATCCGGCGCAACCACCTGCCCCTGTCCCGCCTGCACGCTCTGCGGGGAACTGCTCGAATTGAAACCGTATTTCAGGAAACGCTCGCAGTGGATTATCGGAGGCGACGGCGCGTCGTACGACATCGGCTACGGCGGACTGGATCACGTCATTGCATCGGGTGAGGACGTCAACATCCTCGTGCTCGACACCGAGGTATATTCCAACACCGGCGGGCAGTCCTCCAAAGCCACCCCGGTGGGCGCCATCGCCAAGTTTGCCGCCGCCGGCAAGCGCGTGCGCAAAAAAGACCTCGGTCTGATGGCCACCACCTACGGCTACGTCTACACGGCGCAGATAGCTATGGGCACCGACCAGGGGCAAACGCTGAAAGCCCTCCGCGAAGCCGAAGCCTACCCCGGTCCCTCGCTCGTCATTGCCTACTCCCCCTGCATCAGCCACGGCCTGCGCGGCGGAATGGGCAAAAGCCAGCAGGAGCAGGCCGACGCCGTGAAATGCGGCTACTGGCACCTCTGGCGCTACAATCCCGCGCTCGAAGCCGACGGACGCAATCCCTTTACGCTCGACAGCAAGGAGCCGGACTGGTCGAAATTCCAGGACTTCCTTAAAGGCGAAGTGCGCTACTCCTCCGTCATGAAGCAGTATCCGCAGGAAGCCGGCGAACTCTTCCGCGCCGCCGAAGACAACGCCCGCTGGCGATACAACAACTACAAGCGCCTCGCCGCGCAG
>JAISNP010000010.1 GCA_031276175.1 Tannerella sp. | reverse complement strand
TCCCCGAAGCGTCCGGGGACATTCCCGAAGGTTCCGCGGAGAGACGCCGTTGTGCGGGGGAATGTATATATGTGTAAAGACAGATTCATCCGGTACAGGTCGATGGTATTATTTCGACGACGAAGGTAAGAATGTTTTCGGAAACGGGCAAGTGTTTTTTGCCGGGAGGCGTTTTTTTTTGTGCCGGGGCAGGCACGCGTGCGGCGAAAGGCGGGGAGGGGTTCGGAAAAACAAGCCCGGTTTTCGGCAGTGTGAATATTTATTGTAACTTTGTCCGCTCAAATCTTTATATTTCAACAAAAATGAAAATTGCA
Organism: Tannerella sp.; assembly: GCA_031276175.1. Classification (GTDB taxonomy): domain Bacteria; phylum Bacteroidota; class Bacteroidia; order Bacteroidales; family Tannerellaceae; genus Tannerella. The sequence goes on along the minus strand of JAISNP010000010.1, from coordinate 7,766 downwards.
ACGAACAGGTTTGTTTCGGTCATGTACGACCTGAACACGGGGAACGAGGATGCGCGCGAGCTTAGGGAGCGTGCTACGGCGGAACATCCGCTGGAGTTTATTTGCGGCACGGGGGCTGTGCTGCCGGCTTTCGAGGCGCAGCTGAAGGGGCTGGGCGCGGACGATACGTTCCGGTTTTCGCTGTCGCCCGAAAGCGCTTACGGCGAATATGATGAGGAGAATGTGGTGGAATTGCCGAAAAAGATATTCGAGACGGACGGCGTGTTCGACGCCGATTACGTGGCGGAGGGCGCCGTGCTGCCGATGACGGATTCCGACGGTTTCCGCCTGAACGGGACTGTGGCGGAGGTGAATGCGGACACGGTGGTGATGAATTTCAACCATCCGCTGGCGGGCGAAACGCTGCACTTCAGCGGGCGGGTGCTGCACGTGCGCGAGGCTACGGCCGACGACGTGGCGGCGCTGCACGGCTGCGGCTGTAATTGCGGCGAGGGCGAGGGCAGCTGCCTGTGCGAATCGGGCGAGTGCGGTTGCGAACAGGACGGACGCGGTTGCGGGTGCGGATGCGGTTGCCATTGACCGGGCGGTGCGAATACATTGATTTGCGATAAGGGTATGAATACGTTCGGAAATATTTTTCGCCTGACTACGTTCGGAGAGTCACACGGCGCATGTATCGGAGGCGTGATAGACGGCTGCCCCGCGGGGCTGGAGATAGATGCGGACTACGTGCAGCACGAATTGAACCGGAGGCGGCCGGGGCAGTCTGCCGTGACGACGTCGCGCTGCGAGGCGGACAGGGTGGAATTTCTGTCGGGCATCTGCGAGGGCGTCGCGACGGGCGCGCCCGTTGGTTTTGCGGTATGGAACGAAGACCGGCGCTCGCAGGATTACGACGTGGTGAAAGACGCCTTCCGGCCTTCGCACGCCGACTATACGTACCAGGTTAAATACGGCATACGCGATCCTCGCGGGGGCGGACGGGCTTCGGCGCGCGAAACCGTAGCCCGTTGCGTAGGCGGCGCCGTGGCCAAACTTGCGCTTGCGCAGCGAGGCATCACCGTGCAGGCATACACTTCGCGCGTGGGGCGCATCGGCCTCGACGGCGCGTATACGGATTACGATCTCGGCCTGACGGAAAGCAACCCCGTGCGCTGCCCCGACCCCGACAGGGCGGCTGAAATGGAGGCGCTGATAATGGAGACGAAGTCGAGGGGCGACACGGTAGGCGGCATCGTGGCGTGCGTCGTAAAAGGCGTGCCTGCGGGACTGGGCGAGCCTGTATTCGGGAAGCTCCATGCCGCGCTCGGCGCCGCCATGTTGAGTATCAACGCCGCAAAGGGTTTCGACTACGGCATCGGGTTCGACACGGCAAACCTTTTCGGGTCCGAACAGAACGACATTTTCTATCGCGACGGCGAGCGCGTCCGTACACGCACCAATTTTTCGGGCGGCATACAGGGCGGCATTTCCAACGGAGAGGATATTTATTTCCGCGTAGCGTTCAAAGCCGTGGCCACGCTCGCGACGGCGCAGCCGACGGTCGACTGCGACGGCCGCGACGTCCTTCTCCACGTCCGCGGACGCCACGACCCCTGCGTCCTGCCGCGCGCCGTCCCCATCGTCGAAGCCATGGCGGCCATGACCGTTTTCGACTACCTGTGCCTGTCGGCGAAAAACGACCGGATTTTTTCATCCGGTTTGCACGGCACATTTTAAATTCAGGCGTATCTTTGCCGCTACTTAAAATAATGTATAACAATAAAACAAAAAACAATGAAGAAAGTAATATCAATGAAGCTGATGGCCGGGATATTCGTCGTCGCGCTGCTGACGGGCTGCGGAGGCAAATCGCAGGTCGACGATTCGATTGCGCAGATTGAAAAGGCAATCGAAAAATTGGAGGAAAAGAAAACCGGTTTTACCGAAGAAGACATGACCGCCTTCAGCGAAGAAATCAAAGAGCCTGTCGACAAGCTGATGGAAGCGCTCGAAAACGATCGGGTCGGGACGATAAAGAAGCTCAAAATCGTAGCCCTTATGGGCAAGATGATCAGCGTTGCCGGCAAGGCGGGGTTCGACACGATTGTCGACGAGACGGTAAAAAAACTTCAGGAGACGAACACCGACGTCTTCACTTCGGATTGACGCGCGCGGAACGTTTCCTCCCTCCGTTCGGCGGCCGCGCTCCCGTCGTTTATCAGGAGGTTTGAGAAACGGATGGCGGCAGATCTCTTGCCAAGTGCAAAAGGTCTGCCGCCGATTATGTAAGATGATTAAGTTAAAGCGGATATTCGTCGAACGAATACAGGAGGGTAGAGAGGTAGCGCTCGCCCGTGTCGGGAAGGATGATTACGATATTCTTCCCCTTGTTTTCGGGCAGTTTCCCCGTCTCGGCGGCGGCGTGAGCGGCAGCGCCTGCCGATATTCCGACCAGTAGCCCCTCGGTTTGCGCCAGCTTGCGGCCTGCAAGTATGGCTTCGTCGTTCTTTACTTTAAATATTTGGTCTACGACGGAAGCGTCGAAGTTTTTCGGCACGAATCCGGCGCCGATGCCCTGTATTTTGTGCGGCCCCGGGTTGCCTCCCGACAGGACGGGCGATTCGGCCGGTTCGACGGCGATGATTTTAATGTACGGATTCAGTTCCTTGAGCCGTTTTCCGGCGCCGCTGACCGTGCCTCCCGTGCCTACGCCGGAGACGAGGATGTCTACTTTCCCGTCTGTGTCGCGCCAAATTTCTTCGGCCGTCGTCCGGTAGTGAATTGCCGGATTGGCCGGGTTGTCGAATTGTTGGAGGATGATTGCGCCGGATATTTCACCGCGCAAGGCTTCGGCTTTGGCAATGGCTCCTTTCATGCCTTCCGCACCGGGCGTGAGCACCAGTTGAGCGCCCAGGGCCTTGAGGAGGTTGCGCCGTTCGAGGCTCATGGTTTCGGGCATGGTGAGGATCAGTTTGTAGCCTTTCGACGCAGCCACGAACGCGAGGCCGATGCCTGTGTTACCGCTCGTAGGCTCGATGAGAGTCGAGGAGGGCTTCAGCAGTCCTTTGGCTTCCGCATCTTCAACCATCGCCAGCGCGATGCGGTCTTTGACGCTGCCCAGCGGATTGTAATACTCCAGTTTCCCAATCAGGCGGGCGTCTGCGGATTGATGTTTTGCGTAACCGCCCAGCTCTAAAAGCGGCGTGTTACCAATAAGTTCGGTTAATTTTTTTGCTATTCTTGCCATACTGTTATGAATTAATTTATGCTGCAAAGATACGGCATCCCGGCAAACTGCGAACTCACCTGTTTGTGGTATATTTCGACACGCAAAAAGTATCTACTTTTGCAGCATGTAACGCATATTTTATGAAAACATTTATACTTGCGGACAATCAATATATTACGCGCAGCGGTATTGCTGCGATACTGGTCGGCGAAAAGCTGGCCGACGCGATTATTACGGTGAGCCGGCTGAAGGAATTGCAGGAGAAACTGAACGAATACCCCGACGCGGTTGTTGTGCTCGACTATTCTCTGTTCGACTTCTCGTCGCAGCAGCAGATGCTTGCCGTGAAGGCCAAAGCCCGCGACTCGCGCTGGATTCTTTTCTCCGGCGAACTGAGCGAAAGGTTTTTGCGCTACGTGCTGTTGCAGGACGACACGCTAAGCGTCGTGATGAAGCACGACGACGGCGAAGAGATTATGGCCGCGCTGCAAAATGCCGTGTACGACGAGATATACATCTGCGACCATGCCGAGCAGGCGCTGAAAGACCACGTGCCGCCCCCCGGCGTTCCCGACGTACTGACGCCCTCGGAAAAGGCCATACTTCACGAAATCGCCCTCGGCAAGACAACAAAAGAAATTGCCTGGGAGAAACATCTCAGTTTTCATACGGTCAATTCGCACCGTAAAAATATTTTCCGCAAAATAGAGGTAAACAGCATACAGGAGGCCATCCGCTATGCCATATGCTCCGGCATCATCGACATGTCGGACTATTACATTTGATACGTTTGGATGCACCGGCACACGGTACGGCAAAACGTGCGCCGCATACGTGGCGTGCTATTCGCCGTTGCCGCCGAACTTCAGCGCAACGATGCGGCATACCATCTCGGCAATCTCCTCCACGGCGAGCAGCGACGAGTTCAGGCACACGTCGTACGACGCGGCGGCGCCCCACACCTTGCTGCTGAAATAATCGTAATATTCGGCGCGCTTCCTGTCGGTCTGTTCAATGACCGCGCGGGCTTCCTTTTCGGAAATCCGCCTGTCGGCCATGATCCTGCGCAGGCGGTCGGGCATCGCGGCGCTGACGAATATCCGCAGCAGGCGGGGATGCTCGCGCAGGATGTAGTCGGCGCAGCGGCCTACGAATATGCAGGAATCGTTTTCGGACAGTTTCCGGATGATGTCGCTCTGAATCCTGAACAGCGTCTCGTTGCCGAGATAATTAAGCGTATTATCCCCGAACAGCCCCGAACGTGAACTGAACATGCTCCCGCCGAAGAAACTGTAACTGTTCTTCTCGTCCGCCTTTTCGAAGACGTCGCGGCAGAGGCCGCTTTCGCGCGAAGCGAGCAGTATAAGCTCCCTGTCGTAGCACGGGATGCCCAGCCGTTGCGACAGGAGTTCGCCGATTCGTTTCCCGCCGCTGCCCAGCTGGCGGCCGATGGTGACGGCATAGGGGGGGTGGTGCGTATTTCTCATTTCTTTTTCACTTTTAGTTCTTTGTACAGCAGGAATGCGGCCAGGAGGACGGAGATGAAGTCCGAAATCGTCATGCTTGCCCACACTCCCGTTGTGCCCAGAAAATTGGGGAGGATGAGCAGGATGGGGACAAGGAACAGCATCTGGCGCGTCATGGCGAGGATGATGGACTTGTAGGCCTTGCCTATGCTCTGGAAAAAGGCCGAGCCTACCATCTGAAACCCTACGAGCGGATAAACGGCAAAGACCCACCGCAGCCCCGGCACGGCTATATCGACCAGTTGCGCTTCGGTCGTGAATATCGACGCCACGGCGTGGGGAAACAGTTCCACGACGGCGAACCCTGCGAGCATAATCAGCGTGGCATAGATGACGGACTTTTTCAGCACCTCGCGGACGCGCCCGTGCAGCATCGCGCCGTAGTTGTATCCCGCAATAGGCTGCATCCCCTGATTCAGCCCGATGACGACCATTACGAACAGGAAAGCCACGCGGTTGACAATGCCGTATGCGCCGACGGCAAAATCGCCCCCGCAGCGCAGCAACTGGCGGTTTATGATGATGACGATCAGGCAGGCGGCGGCATTCATCAGGAACGGCGCCATGCCGATGGACAGCGAATCGACAACGATGCGCTTCCTGAGCCGGTATATCCCTTTTTTCCAGTGGATGAAAAACCGCCTGTCGTTGAACAGGTGCATCTGCCAGCAGAGGACGAGGATTTGCGAAATAATGGTGGCAAAGGCCGACCCGCGGATGCCCCAGTGGAAGACGAAAATAAACAGCGGGTTCAGCGCCATGTTGATAAGCACGGTATAAATCGTAGCCATCATGGCCTTTTGCGGGCTGCCGGCCGAACGGAGCAGGGCGTTCAGACCGAGATACATGTGCGTAACCACGTTTCCCGCCAATATGATGATCATAAAGTCGTGCGCATAAGGCAGCGTCCCGGCGCTGGCGCCGAAGAAGAGCAGCACGGGGTCGAGGAAAAACAACATGCCGACGGAAAAGCCGATGCCCATGATCAGGTTCATCACAAACACGTTGCCCAGTATGTGGTTTGCCGTCTCGTAGTCCTTTTGCCCCATGCGTATGGACAGCACCGTGGAAGCGCCCACGCCCACCATCGCGCCGAATGCCGCGGCGAGGTTCATGATGGGAAACGTGATGGCCAGGCCGGAAAGCGCCGTCGGGCCTACGCCGTGACCGATAAAAATGCTGTCGGTAATATTGTACAGAGAAGAGGCCGTCATGGCCACAATGGCGGGAACGGCATATTCCTTCAGGAGTTTCCCGATCTTTTCGGTGCCCAGACTGAGCGGGGCAGAGGTTTCACTCATTTCATTTGTTTTTGATGCGGCAAAGGTACGAAAAATCCTTTTCTGCCCGATGCGGTCGGTGAATCCCGGACTGCGACAATACGAAATTCCCCATTAGAGGGTGTATTCCGATTTTGATGAAAAAAACATGTGAGAGATTTTTCTATCTCAGGAGAGAATTCCGGCGTGTTTTCCCGATATGGCATTTACGAAATCGGAATGAAAAAACGACATTTTGGAATACACCCCCATTAGATTATCAAAAAATTGCAGTGTTTTAAAAAAAACGATAACTTTGCGTGATAAATAAAGATACCGAAGAGTTTGATTTTAAAGATTAACGATTAAATGAACAGCATGATGAACAAGCGCTACATTCCTCACCCCATTGATGTGACCGAAACGAAGTTGCCGGATGATTTACCGGAAATCGCCGAATTGCTGGCAAAGAATACGCATGAAGTATGGGCGCGCCGCCGTTGCGCCGAAGGCTGGAAATACGGCAAAACGCGCAGCGACGAACGGAAAGAACATCCCTGCCTTGTCCCTTACGAAGAATTGCCCGAAAACGAAAAGGAGTACGACCGGAATACGGCTTTGGAAACCGTTCGCCTGCTCTTACATTGCGGATACGAAATTACACCGGCTTGCAAAAAAACGGTTGTCAAACTGCCCGACAATGTGATTCTGGACGACGGCGCGGGACACATTTCTTTGCCGGACGAAAATGCGCCGACGCTTTGGGCATCGGACAGGGTGATGCCCGACAGGAATATGTTCGACAGCGTGGCGCCCCGCTGTTTCCTGATGCTCGACGCCGACGTGCTGCGTAACTGCGGCGCCATGATCAGCAAAGCGATTTCGTGGGAACGCAGCGTCATGAACCTGATATGGCAACTGAACAACAACGCGGACATCCGTTACCTGTTGAAAGCGCCTCACATCCTCATCACATTTGAGGACGATGCCGCCGTTTACATAGAAACGCGAACATCCGGGAGCGCCGAAAAGAAACGTATCGTCCGTAACGCTTCTCTGGTTCTGGCGGATGGAAGCGGCGAAGGCACGCAACGGCGCGAACATCTTTCCTGCAACGGGTTCGTCGCGATGGTCGCTGCCGCAGCCCTGCAATTCGCCGACGTCGTAAACCAAACAAAGCGTTTGCAACTCACGCCCATATTAAAGCGCGGCGCGATGGAAACGGAAAACGACGACAGCGAAAATTTAATACCTGTTCCCGTCCTGAAAGACGGCAATACCATCGACCCGAACACGTGGCTGATTGCAAACAGCAAGACGGAGAAAGATATGCACGAACTTGCCGTAAATTACGTCAAACAGGGCGACGAGAGTCTGAAAGGAAAAGGATTTCCCTTCCTGAAAATGGGCGGACTGAAATCTATCGACCGTTTTGAGATAGAAGGTTTCCACAATATCCGCAATTTGATTATAGAATATGCAAACAAGAAATACTCCGAAGGCGAAGACATTACGCCTCTTTCTATCGCCGTATTCGGGTCGCCCGGTTCGGGAAAATCGTATGGAGTGAAACAGATCGCCAAAAGCCTTAAAGCGTGTAACATCAAAACCGATACGGTGAATGTGGCGCAGATCGGCAGCGACGACGAACTGGGCGCCGCGTTTCAAAAGGTGCGCGACATTGTTTTTGAAGATAAACTGCCCTTAGTCTTTTTCGACGAGTTTGATTCCGGCGAACTGAAGTGGCTGAAAAATTTCCTGATGCCGATG
>JAISNP010000004.1 GCA_031276175.1 Tannerella sp. | reverse complement strand
TCGCGACGCTGACCTTCCCTCGTGGACGGTACGATTTCTGGCCTCATCGCTGCATCGAACGCGATTATTTCGAGTCGAACAGCACCGACAATAATCCGAAACGACTTGCCATCCTCATCGACCGGTTCGACGGACTGACGATTGACGGCAACGGGTCGGAGTTCGTGTATCACGACAGGATACAGCCGTTTACCGTTGACAGCAGCAGCAATGTCGTCATCAAAAACCTCACTGTCGATTGGGATATCCCGCTCACGGCGCAGGCTGTTGTGCTTGAGGCGACCGACAGTTACGTCGATTTGCAAATCAACGCCTGCGAATCGCCGTACATCATCGAAAACGGTCGATTGGTCTTCGTCGGCGAGGGATGGAAAAGCGCATGGAACGGGACGATGGAGTTCGACCGCGACCGTCGTATTGTCGTTCCACACACCGGCGACCCGGGCTGCATGACTGCCGACGGCGACTTTCGAGCCGAAGAACTGTCGAAAGGAAAAGTTCGTATCCATGCCGCTTACCGGAGAACGCCCGCCGTCGGCAACCTCCTTGTGCTGCGCCACAGCGAACGCGACCATGCAGGGATATTTATCGTTGACAGTCGTAACGTATCTGTCGAAAATGTGGACGTCTATCACTGCGCCGGTCTCGGAATACTCGCCCAATATTCCGAAAACCTCACGTTTACCGGCGTCAATAACATCCCCAACGAAGCGAAGGGACGCATACTTGCCGGTCACGACGACGGTTTTCAGATTTCCAACTGTCGCGGCAAGACAATTGTCGAACGCTGTACGTTTCACGCCCTCATGGACGACCCGATTAACGTACACGGCACTTCGGTGCGCATCGTCGAACGGCGCGACGATTACACGCTGCGCTGTAAATTCATGCACCATCAGAGCCTCGGCATGACCTGGGCGCGTACCGGCGAATCGGTCGGATTCATCAATAACCAAAATATGCAAACCGTGGCGCTCGGAACAGTGAAAGCGTACCGTCGCGAATCGAACGAAGTTTTCGAAATCGAGTTCGTTCAGCCCGTCCCTTCGGAGGTGAAACCGGATTATGCCCTCGAAAACCTGACATGGACATGCGACCTGTCTGTCGTCGGTTCGCACTTCAAGAGCTGTCGCGCAAGAGGACTGTTAGTTTCGACGCCCGGAAAAGTGACAATCGCCGATAACGTCTTCGAATCAAGCGGGTCGGCGATACTCATTGCCGGCGATGCCAACGGCTGGTTCGAGTCGGGCGCGGTGAGCGACGTCACGATTACACGTAACACCTTCAAATCGCCCTGTATGACGTCGATGTATCAGTTTTGCGAAGCCGTAATCAGCATATATCCAATCGTCCCGCAGAAAAACGCGGCGACGCCATTTCATCGCAACATCCGCGTCATCGACAACCGTTTCGAACTCTACGATTATCCCATTCTGTACGCCTTATCGGCGGACGGCGTCGAATTTTCGAACAACAAACTCGTCCGCAGCTACGATTTCGAACCGTTCCACTACCGTAAACACGGTTTGACATTCGAATATTGCCGAAACATCGTCGTTAAAGGGAACGTAATTGAGGGCGAAGTGCTCGGAACCGGCGTGAAATTGGGGAACACACCGAAGAAGGAATACAAAACGGACAGAAACTCGTTTTTTAAGGTGGTCGGGAAATAATTTATCGACGTAAGAAAAACAGGAGGAAGCAGGCGCCGGAGCGGCACAAAGCCGGTTATCCGCGCAACCGTCGGCTATTACACACATGAATATCATGTATTTAGTTCGACCTGAGCAATCTTCCGTAAAATACTCGTATCCACTCGGCAAATACGGCGCAAATTCAGGCGAATACGGCGTAAATTCGTGCGAATTCGGCGCAAATTCGCCTGTATTTCCGACAACAATCCTGCCGAAATGAATACCAAATTCATTGCCTGATAGCCTGAAAGGCTATATTTTCATAATCGCAATGCAGGCGGTCGCCGACTGCCGGTGATGAAGATTACGGTTTTCAGCCGATTGAGGCATCATATCCGATATACATTTTTTATAAATAAAAGAAGTAGCGGACAGGCGCAAGCTTGCGGGAAACAAAATATACGTTCCGTTAGCGCTTTGCACGCAGTCAATTTGCAAAGAAACGGACTTGTCCGATAAAAAATAATGCTTTTTTATTGTCGAGGTAAAACAATATGGTTATCTTTGCGGCGTAAAAATAGATTTTTGGCATGTCGTGCGCGTTGAAAGTATTGAAAGATTACGGGTTATTTATTTGATAATCGGATTCAAAATCTCCAAAATACTTGAATAAATGCTATGAGACGTTCCCGTACGGCACGTCTGCCGTCTATGTTTTTACGATGATTTTTATTTAGTTTTTACAAGTATAACATCGACTGCAAACCATAGGTATGTTTTTTGATACGACCGACATATTAGACTGCCCGGCGCCGTCTCTCCCGAAACGGAAGACGGACGCATCCTCCCGGAACACGGAAATATATCCTCACGGGGGGGGGCAATTTATTGTTGTACAGTGCGTTACAAATACGCCTTCGCCTTCCTCCTTTTCCACGTATAAATTCCCGCAACGCTTTTGTCGCGTCCTTTCGCGGCGCATTTGCATGAGAGCCGGAACGCTTTCCGGAAACCTGCGGCACGTCTTCTCCCCTCGGCGGCGGAGGGACACGTCTTTGTCTCCTCCCGGCAGGCTTTCCTTTCTCTGCGGGTGGGGAAACAGCCCGCGACGTATTTGCCGCCACGATTTTACGATTGAGTTTTATTATTGAGTTTTTATTATAAGTCTAACATTAAAAGTTGAATGTACATGAGAAAAAGATTAGTGTTTTTATTGACGGTTATGCTGATGACGGGAGCGAGCGGCGCGCTGGCTCAGACGATCAATATAACAGGTAAAGTGACCGAGGCGGACGGAACTCCCGTCATCGGCGGAACCGTGATTCCGAAAGGTTCCGGGTCGACCGGAGCAGTGACCGACATCGACGGCAATTATTCCATCAGCGCCCCCGGCAACGGCGTGCTGGAATTTCGGTACATCGGGCTGAAAACCCGGGAGGTGCCCATCAACAACCGCACGGTAATAAACGTAACGCTGGAAAGCGATGCGGTTGACATCGAAGAAGTAGTCGTGATCGGCTACGGCACACAGACGCGGCGTAGCGTGACGGCGTCCATTGCGTCGGTGAGCGGCGAAAGTTTCAAAGACATTCCCAATCCCAATGCGGAATCCGCATTGCAGGGACGGGCTGCCGGGGTGAGCATCATTACCCCCAACGGCGGCGTAGGCACGCCGCCCGTTGTGCGCATACGCGGCGTCTCGTCCATCACTTCCGGCACGGAGCCGCTCTATATCGTGGACGGGATACCCATCCAGTCAGCCAACGTATCCAGCGGCACGACCAACCCGCTTGCCGACATTAATCCGGCCGACATCCTTTCGATGGACGTGCTGAAAGATGCCGCCGCCGCAGCGCTCTACGGCTCGCGCGCCGCCAACGGCGTGGTGATGATTACCACCCGCAAGGGGCAGCAGGACAGGGCAAGGATTACGTACAGCGGATGGGTCGGCATAACCACGCCGTCCAAATTCATCGAAACGATGAACGCGCAGCAGTACGTCGACCTCAAAAACCTCGCCACGCGCAACCGCTACGGTACGGACGAGATGCTGATTACGGCCGCTCCGGCGGCAGAAGTCGCAGGCCTGCTCCCGAAACTGGGCGAAGGGCTGAAGGCTTTCAACCTGTGGCCGCTGCCGAACGGCGGTTACGTGGATACGGACTGGAACGAACATATCTACGGCACCGGCCTGCAGCACAGCCATTCGGTAGCCGTCAGCGGCGGCTCGGCGCGTACGCAGTACTACATGTCCGTGAATTATACCGACCAGAAGGGTATGGTGGCCAACGACCATTTCGAGCGTCTGGGCGGCGCGATGAACGTCACGTCGAAAGCCACCGACTGGCTGAAAATCGGCGCCAACATCAACGCGGCCACTACCAATACGGCGTTGACGGACGATGGACGTGGCGGCAATATGTTCGCTACGCAGGGTTTTTCGCGCATGGCGCTGATAGTCCCTCCCACCTATCCGGCGTACAATCAGGACGGAACGCCGTGGACAAGCGGTATACAGGGACTCGGCAACGGCTCGAACACGGCCAACCCCGGCGGCTATCCCAATCCGGTAGCCCTTATCGAATTGGGTACCCTCAACAATTCGGACATGGCGCGCATCATCTCCAGCTACTTTATCGAACTGACGCCGATACATGGCCTGACGCTGAAAACGCAGTACGGCATCGACTACATGACCGTGGGATACCATGTGTTTAATACGCCTTTCATGGGTAATGCGCATCCTACCCACGGTTCGTCGACCGTCACGCGCACAAAGAACCTTGTCCGCACCTGGACCAACACGGCGCAGTACGTGTTCAATATCGGCGAGCACAACGTCAACGCCCTGGCGGGAATGGAGGCCTACGAGAGGACGCGCAACAGGTGGGGAGCCAACCGCACGGACATCCTGGACGACAAGTTTACGGTGTTTCAGGCCGACTATGCAAACATATACGCATCGGGCAATACGATTGACGAAAA
>JAISNP010000002.1 GCA_031276175.1 Tannerella sp. | reverse complement strand
CGGCAACATCACGGAAAAGACGGCGGAAATCTGACGCATACGGCTTCGGCCGTTTCTCTCGCATAACGCGGATGTGTATCCATTCAAAACACATCCGCGTTTACTTTTGGAGAAAAACGCGCCGAAACAGGTTATGCCGCACTATGAAATGCGAAAAAACAGTCGTTTTATTTCTCTGCTGCGACTATTTCTCTGTCGAACCTCAGTCGAAGCATAGTCGAAGGAAAGTCGAAGGAAAGCATGTGCCCCCACTCTCAAATTCGGCAGACAACCGGACTAAGTTTTGGGGAAAATCAACCGGTTGAAATACCCCCGCTGTATCAAAAGTCTTTCAGCGCGCAGATTATTATTGTCTTATACTGTATGCGGTATCGTTTTGTGCATTGCCCGTCAGGGCATTTACTTGCTGTTTATGAATCCTCTAAACGGGGAAGAGGGAAAGCGGGACGACCGATATTTCTATTGATATTCTTCCCCTGGCAGGGAAGAACAGGTCTGCTTTCATTGCACAAAACCATTCCGCGTAAAGTATAATTATGTACGGCCAAACCTAATCATGGCTGGGAGGAAATTCTTCCGTATCCGGGGAATATTTTTGTGTATGCCGGATATGATACCTCGGCCGCAACATTTTGTATTCACATGAAAATCCTATACTTTTGCCGGAAAACAAACACTTCCTACCGGAAACAGGATGAATTTAGCGGAACAGAAATTAGTGGCCGGCGTAGTCCGGGGCGACGAGGCGGCTTTTTGTGAACTGTATGTCATGTACAGGAACAGGCTGGTCTATTTTGCCGTGAAGTTTCTTAAATCGCAGGCGTTTGCCGAAGACGTTTTTCAGGATGCGTTTGCCTCCGTTTGGCTGAACCGCCGTTTCCTGAACCCGAACAAGCCGTTTGCGCCCTACATATATACTATTGTCAAAAACCGCGTCCTGAATCTGCTGGCCGATATGGACAGGGAACAGGAAATGAAAAAGACGATTCTTTCGCAGGCAATTGATTTCGACAACAGCACGTACGACGAAGTGATGGACGCCGACCTGAACCGCCTGTTCGGAAAAGCGCTGGAACAGCTGACCGCACAGCAGAAACGCATTTTCGAAATGAGCCGGCTGGAAATGAAATCGCATCAGGAAATTGCCGACTTGCTGCATATCTCCGTCCATACCGTACAGCAGCATATCTCCGCCTCGCTGAAAACGATCCGCTCATTCCTGCGCAAACATGCCGATATACATGCCGACATACTGCTGTTGCTGTTCCTGCTGAACTGCTGACCGGGAAACATGCGGGCGGGCGGCGCCCGTTGAAGTTAAAGATTGTTTTCATATCCCAGATGAACCGCCGCGCTTTGTACTTCATGTATGAAACAGGAAAAAACCACAGATGCCGTAACGGCGCTGAACGACCGGTTAGACCGGTACGTCCGCGGTTTATACACCCATGCGGATGTAGAAGCCCTGCGGGAAGCCCTTGCCTGCGGCGAAGGCTATGAGCAGGCAGGCGAAGCCATGGATCGGGTATGGGACGGTTACACCGACGCCCCGACGGCGTTGCAACAGCAGCAATCCGGAGACGAGGCGCGGCAATTGCTGAAACGCCTCCGCCGGCAGGAAAAGCGCAATTCCTTCCGCCGGATGTGGAAATACGCCGCCGCGGTGTTGCTGGCGCTGGCTGCCGGGACGTACTATCTCCTTTCTTCCGGCGAATCCGACGAGGAAACCCTTCGTATGACCGTACAGGTGGAATACGGAAAACAGGAACGCCTCACCCTGCCCGACGGCACAAAAGTGACGCTCAATGCCGGGACGCTGTTCTCCTGCCCGCAATCCTTCCGCGGCGGAAAACGAATCGTTCAACTCAACGGCGAAGCCTTTTTCGACGTCGCCCGCAACCGTTCCAAACCCTTTGTCGTGCAGACCGCCGACGCCGACATCGAAGTGCTGGGCACGTCGTTCAACGTGAAAGCATATGCCGAAGACGAATTTGTCGCCGTCACGGTCGAAAGCGGGAAAGTGAAAGTCAACATGGAAGACGCCATGACGCAACTGCTGCCGGGCGAACAGTTCTTCCTCGATAAAACCGCCCGCGAGATTCACCGCAACCGCGAAAACACGGGAAAAATAAAATCGTGGACCTCCGGCGAACTGTATTTCAACAAAACCCCCATCCGGAGCGTAGTCAACGAACTGATGCGCCGATACGCCTGCGTCATCGAATTTGAAGACGGAACCCTCCCCGACGAATACATCTCCGGAGCGCACGACAACAAAACGCTGGAAGCCGTCCTCAATTCCATTCACTACACGGCGGGAATCAAATACCGGAAAGAAGCGAACGGTAAAATCGTACTCTATGAGAATAAATAACAGCATGTTTCACCTCTAAAAAACAGAATCCTATGGAAAACACGTCATGACACCCGAAAAGAAAAGGAGGGAAAGCGAAAACCGCACCCCCTCCCCGTTGAATCGTCCCCTACCGCAAAATCGAAGCTTTCGGTACGGAACAAACAAAAAACAATCTTTTAAACAAACAAGTAAACAAACAAGTATCATTTAAATTGCAAATCTATGAATAACATTAAACAAAAAACAAGAGTAAAAAAATGGAGTCACGTGCTTTTCGTCTTTTTAACCGTGTTGGGCCTGCAAAACCTGTCCGCCCAAACGCCGGTATCGGAAAACGTAACGATTGACGTGCAAAATCAACCCCTGGGAGAGGTAATCGAAAACCTTTCCGTACAAACAGGGCTGAAATTCTTTTACAGCGAAAATGTAGTCGGCGGCAAAACCGTCACGCTCAAATTCTCAAACACGCCTGTGCACACCGTGCTGAACGCCATCACCCGGCAGACGCAACTCAACTTCAGCCGTGAAGACAACACCATCACCCTGAGCACGGAAACACGTGCGCCGGAGCATGCATCGGAAAGCAATTCGCGCAAGGTGACGGGCATTGTGATCGACGAATTCGGCGAACCGGTGATCGGAGCCAATGTGGTGGAAAAGAACCGGAGGTCGAACGGCTCCGTCACGGCCACAGACGGAAGTTTCGGTCTGGAACTTTCGCCCAACTCCGTCATTGCCGTTTCCTACGTCGGCTATACCACGCAGGAGATTAACATCGGCAACAGCATCGTAATCCACGTGCGATTGCAGGAAGACACCCGCGCCATCTCCGAAGTGGTCGTGACCGCGCTCGGCATCAAACGCGAGGAAAAGGCGCTGGGATATTCGGTACAGAAAGTGTCGGGCGACAGGCTGGCCGTTGCCAAAGGCGCGAATGTAGCCACTTCGCTCACCGGTAAAATCGCCGGGCTGAACATAAAGAACAGCACGGAGTTTGCCGCATCGCCCTCGCTGTCGCTGCGCGGTTCTTCGCCCCTGCTGGTGGTCGACGGGATTCCACACTACAACATCTCACTGGCCGATATTCCCGCCGACGACATTGAATCCGTCAGCGTGTTGAAAGGCTCTACGGCCTCGGCGCTTTACGGTTCGCGAGGTGGAAACGGCGCCATCATGATTACCACCAAAAAAGCCTCGAAAGAAGGACTGGAGGTGTCGGTAAACAGCAATACCATGTTTCATGCCGGTTTTCTGGCGCTGCCCGGAGTGCAGAACTCGTACAGTTCCGGGGGAAACAGCAAATATGCTCCGGGAGATTACGTTTGGGGAGACAAGCTGGACATTGGGCGCACGGCAAGGCAATACGATCCCTACACGTATGAATGGAAAGAGATGCCCCTGGTTTCGAGCGGGAAGAACAATTTCAAAAACTTCCTTGAACAGGCTCTTGTGACAAACAACAACATCAGCATCTCGCAGAAGGGCGAATACGGTAGCGTCCGTTCTTCGCTCACTCACGTATATAACAAAGGGCAGTTTCCTAACCAGAATCAGAACAAGTTTGCGTTTTCAATCGGTGGAAACATGGATTGGAAAAAGTTCCACCTGGACGCCGGAATTACCTACAACAAGAATTTCTATTCGAACAATCTCGGAACCGGATACGGCGTAGGCAGTTTCATGTACAACATGCTAATCTGGACCGGCGCCGAATACGACGTGCGTGATTACCGAAATTACTGGCGCGAGGGGAAGGAACACTACGAGCAGAACTGGATGGACGAATGGTGGTATGACAATCCCTATTTTCTGGCGCATGAAAGAGTCAATCCCGATCATTACGACGTAATGAACAGTTACCTCACGTTTACATACGATTTGACGGACTGGCTTAAGGTCTTCGTCCGGCTGGGAGAAGACGCATTCCGCAACCGTTCCGAGTTCAGGCAGCCGATCAGCTCCAGAAGCAACCTGAAAGGGAGCTATTCGCAGAACATCAATTCGGGGTACAGTACAACCAACGACGCAATGCTGATGGCCGACAAGCATTTCGGAAATTTCCGGCTTGACGGATTTTTCGGAAGTTCCATCTATTTCCGCGAAAACGACACGCATTATTCCGAAACAAGAAACGGCCTGAACCTTCCCGGATTTTATTCGCTGAACGCCTCCGTCGATCCGGCGGGCACTTCCACTTCCGTAACCAAACAACAGACAAACAGCCTTTACGGAAAAGTAGGCCTTTCGTGGAAAAGCGCACTGTTCGTGGAAGCCACAGGACGTAACGACTGGGCATCCACACTGGCCGAATCCGAAAGGTCGTATTTCTATCCTTCATTTTCAGGCAGCGCAATCCTCTCGGAATTCATCCGCTTTCCGGAAGTCTTCAATTTCTGGAAAGTCAGAGGCTCGTGGACGCAAACCAAATCTCCGGCCGGCGTATACGACATCAACCGGTCGTATTCCGTGTCACGCAATTACTGGGGCGACCTGACAGCCACTTTTTATCCGAAGTCCATACGTGATGCCACCCTCAAACCTGTTTCGTCGAAAGCTTATGAAGTGGGATCGGAATTTCATTTCTTCGGTAACCGCTTGAAATTCGACATTGCGTATTACCACAAACTGGTGTACGACCTGCAACGAAGCGTAAGCATGAGTTACGCCAGCGGTTTCGAGTCTGCGCTGATCAACTACGGCGAACAGCAATTGAGTCGCGGCGTAGAATTTACGCTGGGCGGCGACATCGTCAAGCAGAAAGACTTTGCATGGGATTCACAACTCAACTGGGCGGCCGATCGCTACTATTATTATAAGATAGACGAACAGTACTCCTCCAAACGCCCCTGGGTTGCCGACGGCAAAAACTGGTGGTGGCTGGAAACCAGAGACTGGGAAAGAGACCCGCAGGGAAATATCATTCACTATAACGGTATGCCGAAAACAAGCGCCTATCCCTCGCTGATAGGCAGCGAAAATCCCAGCTGGGTATGGGGATGGTCGAACAACATCCGTTACCGGGATTTCCGGCTGTCCTTTTCTTTCGACGGTAAAGTCGGCGGACTTATGTTCAATTATATCGAACAGCGCCTGATGCACTCCGGTCGCCTGATTGATACGGACAACCAGTGGCGATACGACGAAGTAGTCAACGGATTGACCAACTATGTCGGTCAGGGCGTGAAAATCGTTTCCGGCAGCGTCAAATACGATTCCGACGGAAACATCACGGAAGATTCGCGCGTATTCGCACCAAACGATGTCCCGGTGTCCTACGAAGGCTACATGCGGCTAATCGGACAGGGTGACTCCAATAAGCCCGAATTTTATCACAACAAAACCTTCTTCAAGCTGAGGGAACTGTCTTTCGGATATGCCCTGCCGCAAAAAATTTGCAGGCAAATCCGAATCAAAGATGCTGAAGTAGCGTTCGTCGGGCAAAATCTGTTGCTCTGGACAAAAGACTTCCGGTTTTCCGACCCCGACAGGGATTCGGAAAGCATCAACTCTCCCTCCATACGGCTCATAGGTGTTAATCTCAAGTTAAACTTTTAAGAAACGAATTAATATGAAAAAAGTATATAGATGGAATTTTATAGCGTTGGCGTTTCTCCTTGTCTGCATGGGTTGCGACAAGTTTGAAGACATAAATACCAATCCCGACACGCCGACTACCACGACCGCTGCCATGCTGGCCACGGGACAGATATATAAT
>JAISNP010000128.1 GCA_031276175.1 Tannerella sp. | reverse complement strand
GCCGGAACGCGAACTATTCCGTGCATTTACCTTGATTATTGAATCGACCGATTATTGTTTTCCGTCGATTTTATCTACCTTTGCCTGCCAAAACGAACTCGAAACGGCAATGAACGTAGTAATAATAAAATACAATGCCGGCAATGTCCGCTCGGTAGATTATGCGCTGAAACGGCTGGACATCACGCCTGCGGTTACGGATAATCCCGAAGAGATACAAAAGGCAGACCGGGTGATCTTTCCCGGACAGGGGGAGGCGAGCACAACGATGCGATACCTGCGCGAACGCCGTCTGGACAGCGTCATTAAAGACCTGAAGCAGCCTGTCCTGGGGATATGTATCGGTATGCAGCTGCTTTGCCGGTATTCGGAAGAAGGCGGCACGGACTGCCTCGGCGTTTTCGATGCCGAAGTGAAGCGTTTCATCCCGCGGCGACACGAAGACAAGATTCCGCACATGGGATGGAATACGCTGACCGGCGTGAAAAGCAAACTGTTCGACGAATCGGTGAACGGACGTTACGCCTACTTCGTGCACAGTTACTACGTTCCGAAAACGGACGACGCCATCGCCGTAACGGACTATATACACCCGTTCGCCTCCGCCATGCACAAGGGCAACTTCTACGCCGTGCAGTTCCACCCCGAAAAAAGCGGCGCGACGGGCGAACGCATATTGTTGAACTTCCTAAGCCTGTAAGCACTCCGATGATAGAACTCATCCCGGCGATAGACCTGATAGACGGCAAGTGCGTGCGACTGACGCAAGGCGACTACAATTCAAAAAAGATTTATAACGAAGACCCCGTGGAAACGGCGCAGGCGTTTGCCGACTGCGGCATCCGCCGTCTGCACGTCGTCGATCTGGACGGCGCACGCGAAGGGCGGATTGTCAATTACCGCGTGCTGGAACGGCTGGCGCGGAAAACATCGCTTGCAATCGACTTCGGCGGCGGCCTGAAACACGACAGCGACGTGGAAACCGCCTTTGCGTGCGGCGCGCAGATGGTGACGGGAGGCAGCATCGCCGTTCGCGATCCGGAAAAGTTCGTCGCATGGCTGCACCGCTACGGAAGCGAAAAAATCATCCTCGGCGCCGACGCCAGAGACGGGAAAATCGCTGTCGACGGCTGGCAGAACACGACGGATGCGGCCTTGATGCCCTTCATAGAATCCTGGCTTCGCCGGGGCGTAAGGGCGGTGATCTGTACCGACATCGGCCGCGACGGAATGCTTCAAGGCCCCGCAACCGCACTCTACGCGGAAATCCGCAAAGCCCTGCCGGAAATCTTCCTGACGGCAAGCGGCGGCATCGGCGGCATCGACGACATCGCGCAACTCGACGAGGCCGGAATCCCCGCCGTCATATTCGGAAAAGCCATTTATGAAGGGCGGATATGCCTGAACGACCTGATCCGCTTTACGGACGCATACAAACACTGAACGAGAATGTTGGCAAAACGAATCATCCCCTGTCTGGATATTAAGGACGGAACAACCGTCAAAGGCATTCACTTCGTGGACTTCCGCGATGCGGGCGACCCGGTGGCGCTCGGCGCCGAATACAGCCGGATGGGAGCCGACGAACTGGTTTATCTGGACATCACCGCCTCGCACGAAGGACGCAAGACTTTTACCGAACTGGTGAAAAGCGTGGCGGCGTGCATCAACATACCCTTTACGGTTGGCGGCGGCATCAATGAACTGTCCGACGTCGAGACGCTCCTGAACGCCGGGGCGGACAAAGTCTCCGTCAATTCCGCCGCCCTCCGCCGCCCTGAACTGATCGACGCCATTGCGCGCAATTTCGGCAGTCAGGTCTGTGTCGTGGCCATCGACGCCAATCGCGAAGCGTCCGGCTGGACATGCTACCTGAACGGCGGACGCATCTCCGCGGGACGGAATCTGTTCGACTGGGCGGAAGAGGCGGAAAGCCGCGGCGCAGGCGAAATCCTTTTCACCAGCATGACGCACGACGGCGCGAAGGAAGGTTATGCCAACGATGCGCTGGCCGTGCTGGCCGGACGTCTGCACATACCGGTCATCGCTTCCGGAGGCGCCGGCACAGCAGCGCATTTCTACGACGCCTTCACCGTCGGGAAAGCGGATGCCGCACTGGCCGCCAGCGTCTTTCATTTCGGCGAAATAGAAATACCCGCGCTCAAGCGGGAACTGAAATCACAAGGAATAGAGATACGAATTTGAATGTCTGAAAAAATGGAGATAAACCTGGACTTTGACAAGCTGAACGGGCTGATTCCTGCCGTCGTACAGGATGCGCAGACAGGCCGCGTGCTTATGCTTGGCTTTATGAACGAAGAGGCCTGCCGCCGGACGCTCGAAACCCGCAGGGTGACGTTCTTCAGCAGGACGAAGCAGCGCCTTTGGACAAAGGGCGAAACGAGCGGGAATTTCCTGCACGTAGCGGACATACTGATCGACTGCGACCACGACACGCTGCTGATAAAAGCGAATCCCGACGGCCCGGTGTGTCACACGGGAACAGATACCTGCTTCGGCGAAACGAACGGAGACGGCATCGCTTTCCTCACCTATTTGCAGGATTTCATCGAACGCCGCCGGCGCGAGATGCCCCAAGGCTCGTACACAACCACCCTTTTCGACGCCGGCGTGAACCGGATGGCGCAAAAAGTGGGCGAAGAAGCCGTCGAAACGGTTATCGAAGCTACGAACGGCACGGACGAACGATTTATCTCCGAGGCTTCGGACTTGATTTACCACCTGATGGTACTGCTCACGAGCAAAGGGTTCCGTCTGGACGACCTTGCCCGCGAATTGAAAAAAAGACACAAGTAGCGCCGGCGCATGGAACAGGATACATTGCTTCAAATGGACGGCGTGGAACTCAGCCTCGATGAAAACATCATCCTCTACGACGCATCGCTTACGCTGCGCCACGGCGAGTTTGTCTACGTCATCGGGAAAGTAGGGTCGGGAAAAAGCAGCCTGCTCAAATCGCTGTACTGCGAGATTCCCATCCGGAAAGGCGCGGCAACCGTCCTCGGCTACAACCTGCGCAAGATCAGGAAAAGGGACATTCCCGGCTTGCGGCGGAAGCTGGGCATCGTCTTTCAGGACTTCCAGCTGCTGATAGACCGGACGGTCAACAAGAACCTCGAATTTGTCCTGCGGGCAACCGGATGGAAGAAAAAGGAAGATATACGCAAACGAATCGACGAAGTGCTGGTACAGGTCGGAATCCCCAACAAAGGCTACAAAATGCCCCACGAACTGTCGGGCGGCGAACAGCAGCGCGTCGCCATTGCCCGCGCGCTGCTCAACGACCCCAAACTGATTCTGGCCGACGAGCCGACGGGAAACCTTGACCCCGAAACGGGCGAACAAATCGTCCGGCTGCTCCACAACATCTGCCGGGACGGTAAGACCGTCATCATGTCCACGCACAACTACGCCCTCGTCGAACGCTTTCCCGCACGCATCATCAAGTGCGAACAGGGGATACTGAAAAACGTTTGACGGGAATTGATACACAGTTTCAACTCATACCGCACACTCACAAATCAACTCATATGAAAATCCTGAAGTTCGGCGGGACATCCGTCGGGTCGACTCAAAGAATAAAAGACGTGGCAAAACTGATATGCGACGGCACACCCAAAATCGTGGTACTGTCGGCCATGTCCGGAACAACCAACACCCTGGCGGAAATCTCCGGCTATCTCTACCGGAAAAATCCCGACGGCGCAACCGAAGTGACAAACCGCCTCGAACGTAAATACGCGGACATTGTACGGGAACTGTATTCCGTCGCCGAATACCGGCAGCAGGCCGACGCCCTCGTCAGGCAACGCTTCGACTGCATCCGCACGTGCATGAAAGACCTGTTCACCCCCTTCGACGAAAAGACGATCCTCGCGCAGGGCGAACTGCTTTCTACCCACATGATGCACCTCTACCTGCACGAAAAGGGCGTGAAATCGGCCGTACTGCCCGCCCTCGAATTTATGCGCACGGATAAAAACGCGGAGCCGGACGCAGCATACATCAAAACGCACCTGTGCCGGCTGCTCGAAGAAAACAGAGATGCGGAACTGTATATCACGCAAGGATTCATCTGCCTCAACGCATACGGCGAAATCGACAACCTTCAGCGCGGCGGCAGCGACTACACCGCCTCGCTTGCCGGCGCAGCCATACATGCCGAAGAAATACAGATATGGACGGACATCGACGGGATGCACAACAACGACCCGCGCGTGGTGGAAAGCACCGCGCCGGTACGACGGCTGCATTTCAACGAAGCGGCCGAACTGGCCTACTTCGGCGCCAAAATACTCCATCCTACCTGCATCCTGCCCGCCAGACTGGCCAACATCCCCGTCCGCCTGCTTAACACCATGCAGCCCGAAGCCGCCGGAACCACCATCTCCAACGAAACGGAAAAGGGCAAAATCAAAGCCGTCGCAGCCAAAGACGACATCGTTTCCATCAAAATCAAAAGCGGACGGATGCTCCTCGCCACCGGATTCATGCGCAAGGTGTTTGAGATCTTTGAAAACAACAAGACGCCCGTCGACATGGTGACCACCTCCGAAGTAGGCGTTTCGGTCACGATAGACGACTGCAAGTACCTCGACGAAATCGTCAACGAACTGAAAAAATACGGCACGGTAACGGTCGACCGGGACATGGTCATCGTCTGCGTCGTAGGAGACCTGGAGTGGGACAACGTCGGATTCGAAGCAAAAATCATTGATGCCCTTAAAGACATCCCCGTGCGCATGATTTCCTACGGCGGAAGCAACTACAACGTCTCCCTCCTCATCAAAGCCGCCGACAAGAAAAGAGCCTTGCAGGCGCTGAGCGAACATTTATTTCACAACTAAAACGATATGATTATGCTGAAAGAAACTTTCTCCATCGCGAATCCGAAAGGCCTCGCCACGCCCTGCTACTACTACGACATCGCCCTGCTGCGCCGGACGCTCCACGCGCTGAAGACCGAACTCGACCGCTACGGCTATCACGAGCACTACGCCGTCAAGGCCAATGCCAACCCGCGCATCCTCGCCGAGATTGCCCGGACGGGATTCGGCGCCGACTGCGTCAGCGGGGGCGAAATACAGGCCGCGCTGAAGGCCGGATTCCCTGCCGGCAAAATCGTCTTCGCCGGAGTAGGTAAGGCCGACTGGGAAATCAACCTCGGACTGGAGCACGACATCGCCTGCTTCAACGTCGAATCGCTCGCCGAACTGCGCGTGCTGAACCAGCTGGCCGCCGCCGCAGGAAAGACGGCGCGGATTGCCCTGCGCATCAATCCCGACATGGATGCGCATACGCACGAGAAAATCACGACCGGAAAGCGCGAAAACAAGTTCGGCATCAACATGGGACTGCTGCCCGGCGTGTTCGACGAAATGGCCGCGATGCGACACGTTCGGTTCACCGGGATTCACTTCCATATCGGTTCGCAAATCACGGACATGTTCGTATTCGGCGACCTGTGTATCCGCGCCAACGCGCTTCAGGACGAGATCGAAGCCCGCGGGCTGACAATCGAAAGCGTCAACTTCGGCGGCGGACTGGGTATTGACTACCACCAACCGGACATGAACCCGATCCCCGATTTCGAAAACTTCTTCGCCACCTTCCGCCAGCTGGTGAAACAGCGCCCCGGCCAGCAGATCCATTTCGAACTGGGACGCGCCGTGACGGCGCAGTGCGGCTCGCTGATTTCAAAAACGCTCTATATGAAAGAAGGCGAAGTGAAGAAATTCGCCGTCCTCGACGCCGGCTTCACCGACCTGATACGCCCCGCCATGTACGGCGCATATCACAGGATAGAAAACCTTACGGGCAACGGCAAAACGGACGTTTACGACGTCGTCGGGCCGATCTGCGAATCGTCCGACGTCTTCGGGCAAGACGTCGAACTGCACGAAATAAGGCGAAACGACCTCGTGGCAATCCGTTCGGCAGGCGCATACGGCGAAATCATGGCCTCGCAATACAACTGCCGCCCCTTGCCGAACGTCTGTTTCTCGGATTGACGGGATGCTTCGGGCGCCTGTCCGTAACGCTTCGCGCGCCGGACAGGCGGAAGCGGGTTGATTTCCGGTTTTAAGTCGCCGTCCGTGGACAATTCCGTGTTTCCAACTGTTTTTACGTAACTGCCGTACGGCAATTCCATGTTTCCAACTGTTTTCATGGAACTGCCGTGCGGCAATTTCATGTTTCCAACTGTTTTTGCGGAATTGCCGTACGGCAATTCCATGTTTCCAACTGTTTTTACGGAATTGCCGTACGGCAATTCCATGTTTCCAACTGTTTTTGCGGAATTGCCGTACGGCAATTCCATGTTTCCAACTGTTTTTATGGAACTGCCGTGCGGCAATTTCATGTTTCCAACTGTTTTCATGGAACTGCCGTACGGCAATTCCATGTTTCCAACTGTTTTTGCGGAATTGCCGTACGGCAATTTCATGTTTCCAACTGTTTTTGCGATTCTAACTTTAGTTTAAACCATAATTCCAACTGTTTTTGCGGTTCTAACTTTAGTTTAAACCATAATTCCAACTGTTTTTACGGTTCTAACTTTAGTTTAAACCGTAATTCCAACTGTTTTTGCGGTTCTAACTTTAGTTTAAACCATAATTCCAACTGTTTTTGCGGTTCTAACTTTAGTTTAAACCGTAATTCCAACTGTTTTTGCGGTTCTAACTTTAGTTTAAACTGTAATTCCAACTGTTTTTACGGTTCTAACTTTAGTTTAAACTGTATTTTCAATTGTTTTTGCGGTTTAAACTTTAGGTTGAAGCATGTTTTCAACTGTTTTTGCGGAATTATACATATACAATTACGTATTTCCGTTTTACACCCCGGTTTTGTGCGGATCATGTTTCGGGAAAATATCTGCAGCCGGGCATATGTTTTTTGCCGATACCTTGTTTTATCGTACTTTTGTACTGATTTTTTAAATACAAAGAGAGATGAGTTATAATTTACTGAAAGGAAAAAGGGGCGTCATCTTCGGCGCCATGAACAACAAA
>JAISNP010000100.1 GCA_031276175.1 Tannerella sp. | reverse complement strand
AGCCAATCCCGACAATTCGTATCCGGCGTACAGTTTCGTGTTTTCGTATAACGAGCACGGTCAGCCCGTATCAATTGAAGGGTATAACGGTACCGATTTGTCTCGAAAAACAACGTACCGGTGGGATTCCAACGGGCATATTCGCTTTTATGAAACTTCCGAGAAAATTTCCGGTCAGTGGGTGATTACAGATAAGTACACGCTCAACAACGAAGGGAGCGTATTGGAAACAAACACCCCCTGGCTGGGAGAGAAAACGAAAGAAATCGTGAAAAACGACGGGAAAGGCAATCCTGCCGTCCGGTATTATTACACATTGACCGACGGGGAATGGGAATTGACGAAATACGTCGTCTTCTATCCCAACGACCTTACTTCGGGAGAAGGCCTTGCCGACGCAGTTGCAGTCGTTTCTCCATCGTCGTCGGCATGGTCGCAGCACGGTATTATACATATCCGCAGCGGGTATCCGCAGCAGGCGGCGGTTTATTCCCTTTCCGGCGCAAAGTTGTACGAAGGCCGTGTTCAGGCAGGCACAACAGCCCTCGACGGCGTCCGCCTCCCGAAAGGCATATACATTATAGTACTTTCCGGCGGCGAAAGCCTGAAAGCGCCTGTTTATTGACGGTACGGCAACGGATACGCATAAAAAAAAGCGCCCGGAAAACGGTAAGAAGTTCCGGGCGCTTGCTTTTTGGTTATACTAAGGTCAGATGGCTTCCGTGATCCGGACGGGGCCGATTAATCCGGACGGTTCGAGGGGGATCTTTTCCATGCGTGCGCCCCTGTAATTGTTCTTCAATACGACGTTTGTGGAGGTATAGCGGTTGTCTCCTCCGGCAATTTCGTCGCCTGCGACGCGGTTGTACCATGAATTGACGACTTTTATTTCCAGCGTGTTGTCGCCTTCTTTCAAATCTTCGCCGATGTCGACGCGGAAAGGTTTTGTCCACACCGTGCCGCGGTTTTTTCCGTTTATCGTCACCACGGCGATGCCGACGTCCCGGACGTCTTCGAGTTGCAGACAGTATGACTTGCCTTTTTCGGGGGCGAAGTCGAGTTTAAATGTTTTTTTATACACCGCCGCGCCGGAGTAGTATTTAATGCCGTCGTCGGGGTGTTCCGTCCAGTCCGAGAGTTCGGGGAATACGGTCTGTGCGGGAGCGCCGCGTCCGGCATCGAAATATACCGTCCATGGGCCGTCGAGTTCCTGTACGGTAATGTAATCGGGAGAGTTGCTTTCGCCGCCGCCCTGTTCGTCGGGGGCAACCGGTTCGTTGAACATTACGAAGATCGAGCCGTACGGTTCGAAGGTCAGGGGGATGGAGGTAAGGCCGTCGTGCTGCGTAAAAGCTTTTGCCGCTTTCACGTCGCCCGTAAGCGCATCCCACAGTTCCGGCCGGAAGCCGGAGACGCGGAAGGTGCAATTTACTTTTTGCCGATCCTCCGTCTGGTTGCTGACAAAATATACATCTTTTCCTCCCACGGTGTAATGAATATAGTCGAAGACGGATTTGCTGTCCGTATCCGTAAATGCGAAATCGGGTTTTATGCCTGCTTCTTCCAGAAATTCGCAGGCTAAAACGCCCCATGCGACGACGCCTTTGCCGTGCGTCTTCCGGCCTTTTGCGGACGTTTCCGCGCCCCATATTTTGTCGGCCAGTTCGTGGAATTGCTGCTGCGCTTTGTCGCCTCCCGTCAGACTGATGCAGCGTTCCGGCTTGTATCCGATGACGGAAGCGCCTTTTTGCAACAGTTCGTCCGTCTTTTTCAACGCTTCCGGAGATAGTACCTTATGGTCGGGAAGAACGAGGACTCTGTATTCGACGCCTCCCGGTACGACTATTTTGCCGTCCCGTACTTCCAGCTTCAGCAGTATCTCTTCGTTCGTGACGTCATAATCGTATCCCGGCAAAACGCCTGCCGGGTCGGAATGTTTGTGGGGAAATACGTTGGGCACGTGGTCGCCGTAGTAATAGAGGGCGTCGGCGACGAATTTGCCGTTCTGGACGATCGCCTGTATGCGGTTCATGTAGTCAATGAAGGCTGCGGATTCGTCCCACCACGTGATTTGCGGGTTAATGTGCGTGCCGGCGAAATATTCCTGTCCCGGCAATCCCATTTCGGCGGGCGAGCAGGTGAAGGTATGAAAATACAGGCGGTTGAGGCCGGCGCAAATCTCGTGGTCGAAGGCCGATTTCTGGTCGCGCCATAATTCGTCGTTCCAGTGCAGGCCGATAGTGGTGAAAGATTCGGCGCCGACAATCCGTTTGCCGTAAATATGTGCGGCCGAGGAGGCCTGTTTCAGGAAGAATCGGTTTTCCGGATGCGGACGGTGTGGCGAGGGCGACCAGAATTCGCTCATGACAATTTCGCTGAAGCCGTAATTTTTTATTCCGTCGATCGGGCCGGCATGTGGGCCTGCGGATTCGGGCTGTATTCCCATGTTGTGTTTGCGGGCGAGTTCGGCAAAGCGGGCGTAGTGGTTGTTTGCCACCAGATCGGCCATCGTTTTCCTGAAATCGGCGAGGAAAGCGTTCGAGGTATTCACGTCTTCCACGATATATCCGGCTGCCGTCGCCAGATAGATGAGCGGATCATAGCCGCGGTACGACTTAAATTCTTCCCTGAATTTGTCCGTCCAGTTCATGCCGCCACATTCCCAGCTGTCGGTCTCCATATATTTGAGGGTTTTGCCGGGATGATCGCCCGAAGCCGCCAGAATGGGTTCGACGACGTCGTTCCAGTAAATATCGAAGGCGTCCCGGCTCATGTAGTCGATCACAAGTCCCTGCCATGTGTTGCTCGACGTCGATACTTCCGCCTTTGTACAGGTGTAGCCGATACGCAGGATGCTCCATTCGCCTTCCGGCGCATCCCATGCGAGGGCGCCGTCGGCATCCATGTACCGGGTAATATCCGGGATGTCTTCCTTCTTTACGGAATAAGTCGTCCGTCCGTTCGTATTCCTGTCCGGGCGCGTGTTGTCGAGCAGGAAGCGGCAGTCGGGCGCCGAGCCTCCCAGTTCGTGGAAACCGAGTTTAAGGTCGAGGAACGTGATTCCCCCGTCCGTGATATTTTCTTTCTTCAGGGGAATCGCCAGCACGGCGATGTCTTTATAAAAGCCGTGGTTGGTATGCGGCGTTTCCAGCGGGATACGGACATCGGCGCCGCCGGATATTTTCGTTTCCGAAAAGGTCAGCTGTTTGGCTGCATATTGCGGCGTGACGCGCGGCCCGCCCAGATTCCAGCCGCTTTGTATGTTAAAACCGAGTTCCAGCCCCAGCCTTTCGGCTTCGTCCAAGGCAAAGACAAACAGGTCGAGCCATTCTTTCGAGCCGAACTCCGGCCCTGCCGGGATGTTTTTGTTCCCGCGCTGATTATGCCCTCCGGCGTCGAATATCATTGCCCCGTAGAAATTGCGGGATTTCATGGCTTCCAGGTCTTTTGTGATCGCCTCCTTCGTCACATTCCCGTTAAGCCACCACCACCAGCAGTCCACGCCGTATGTGGCGTTCGGCGATTTGAAGTTGTCGACCAGGTGTTTGTAATCGACCTCCGGCACATCCCGGACGTCCGCAGTGTTGTTGCAACCGATAAACGGCAGGATAGCCGTCATCATCAAAAAAAATCCGATTGTTCTCATAGTTCGTAATGTTTTGTATGTTTGAGTGTATTTGTATGCAAAGATATTGTTTTGCCGCCGGTATTCCTTACAAGATTTGCCTCACGTGAATTAAAACGCGGAGAAACGAAAGACACTGTTGAGGCGCACACTGTGCAGGCTCGCCGTTGTGTCTTTCGAATCTCCGCATTTTAGAAGAAATCGAATCCTATTCCCATCCGGGATTTTGCGCCAGAGGCTTATCCTTGTTCGTATCGATCACGACTTGCGGAATAGGCCAGAGGTTGAAGTTTTTTGTCAGCGTGGCGCGCGGGTCGTCCCAGTAGGCGTACTTTTTAATACGCTCCACGGCCACCGTCCCGCCCATGCGGAGCAGGGTGTTCCATCGCGTTTCCTCGTAGACAAGTTCGCGTGCGCGTTCGTCGAGGATCAAGTCCAGGCTCACGTCCGAAGGCTGCACCATATATCCGCATTTGGCGCGTGCGCGCAGCAGGTTGATGTCGGCAGCCGCGCCCGCATTGTCGCCGTTGCGCCATTTGGCTTCGGCGCGCAGCAGGATGGTTTCCGGCAGGCGAATCAGGTATTCGTCGCGGAACAGGTTGCTGCGGTTTTCGCCTTCGGACAGTCCGGTATATTTGTCCGTGGCAATCTTGCACGAAACGGGGAATACCTGTGTGGCCGCCGCGTCGACGGCATCCTGGCTTTGTCCTTCGCGATTGAGCACGCTCCAGGGGACGGGTTTACCGTAGTATTCCGACGTGGCATTGTTGCCGAGGAACGTCCTGCGGAACACGGCCTCGGAGTTGCGCAGGTCGTCCGCCCATTTGCCTTCGTAAATGATGTCGCGGGTGTAGAAGGTAGGCATGACCTGCACGATGCCGCGTCCGCCCACGTCTTCCATCATCCCGCCGGCATGGTTGGCCAACGGATCGCGGAATACAGGCCCGAATACACGGGAATATTGCAGTTTGGACTGTCCGTCTTCTTTCTTGTAGGCGGCATAGTCTATCTGGGCGCACCAGATGGCTTCGCGGTTGCCTTCCTGATAGTTCTGGTTGCCTTCCTGAAACAGATCCCAGTACACGTTGCCTTCCAGCGGATAGCCTGCCGCCGAGTAGAGGCGGTCGGGCGTCTGTTCGGCTACGGTCTGGGCGTAGTAGTAGTCGGGATTCTCGTCTTTCCGCGAGCCGAAACGTTCGGTCATCAGGTTGTACGTTCCGCCGTCTATTACCTGTCCGGCAAAGGCAATCGCCCTGTCGTATGCGGATTTGGCCTCGCCCGAATTGCCTTCTTCGGTAAGCGACACGCCCTTGTCGATATACAGCTGTGCAAGGTTGTGCTGCGCCGCCGCCCGAACCAGTCGTCCGGGTTGTGCGGTGGTTTCGGGCAGGTCGTTAAGGATGGCCTCCAGTTCGTCGATGGCAAACTGGTAGGTTGCCGTGCGGCTTGCCCGTTCGAAATCGTAGCGCGGAGACGTCGTGATTTCCGTCACGATGGGCACGCCGCCGTACAGTTCGCCCAGATTGCGGTAGCAGAAAGCACGGAAGAACCGCGCCTGCGCCACGGCATACGTCTTGTCGGCTGTCGACGCCCAGGCAATTTGCGGCAGTTCGGCCGCATACAGCGCAAGGTTGGCTTTGGAAATCAACTGGTACCAGTGCGAATAATTAGTATAAAACTCAGTCCTTGTGGCGTTCAGCGTGCCGTAGTCGTTGAAACGATTGCTGCGGCGAATGGTGGCCACGTCGTACATGTCCGTGCCGTTGCCGCCGCGGAATACTAATGTCGTATTGTTGTCTTCCAGTATACAAAACATCGTGCGGATGTGCGAATAGCAGGATACCAGCACCTGATCGACCTGCTCCGAAGTCGAGAAAGCGTTGTCTACCGTATAGAACGTTTCGGGCTTTTCTTCCAGAAACGCGCTGTCGTTGCAACCTGTCCATACCGACAGTATGGCCGGAAGGACGAAACTTATAATTAAAAATCTTCTTATCTTTTCCATAATCGAATACTGTATAAAGGTTTAAAAACTAATGTTTGCGCCCAGTGTGAACGTCGTCATCACGGGATAGTCGCCTGCGCGCACGCCGTTGCCTACTTCCGGGTCGCCGCCTTCCCATCCGGTGACGGTAAAGAGATTCTTCCCGGACAGGAACAGTTTAAGGTTTTGGATATTCAAATTCCTTACCCACGGTTCGCGGAAAGTATAGGACAGGGTGACGTCCTGAAGGCGTATGAAAGTACGGCTCTGAAGTCCCTTAAAACGACCGCCGTCTCCCGCAAACGTGGCCGACGGATAGACGTTGCTTTTGTTTTCGGGCGTCCACCAGGGAACGTAAATGCTGTTGCTGTTGAACAGTCCCGAACCGTTCGTCATATAGGCATTTGCATTATCTTTCAGGAAATATCCGCCGCCGCCGAACGAGCCGGTCAGCATGGCGTACAAATCCCAGTTCCGGTACGTGAGCGTATTGCTCATGTTCAGTTTGAAGTTGGGCTTGTCGTATCCCAGTATTTCGCGGTCTTCCGACCCGATGGTACCGTTGCCGTCCGTATCTTTATATTTCGGCACGCCCGGCGTGACGCCGTTTGCCTGAATATACGCCGCATCGCTTTCCTGCACGATGCCGTCCTGCCTCCAGCCGTAGATGGCGCCGAGCGATTTGCCGATGAAGCGGCTGTTGGCGATGTCGTCGTCTTCGATGCCGTCGCCGTCGATGTCGTCGCCGTAGAGGTGAATCAGCTTGTTGCGGTTCAGCCAGAAGGTAAAGCCCGTGATCCACGTCAGGTCGTGGTGCTCGACGTTAACCGTGCGGAGCGTCAGTTCGATGCCCGTATTGCCGATTTCGCCCATCGACGATTTCATTTGCTTGAAGCCGGTCATCACCGGAATGTTGCGGTCGAAAATCTGGTCGGTAGTGCGCGAAACATAGAAATCCGCGTCGAAGAAGATGCGGTTGGCAAGCCATGCCGATTCGAAGCCGGCGTTCCACGACGAGGTCGATTCCCATCCCAGCGCGGCATTGCCCAGCGCGCCGGCCGTGATGCCGTACAGGATGTTGCTGTTGCCGAACTCGTAGCGCGTGCCGCCCGACGAACCGTTGTTGATGGTCGAAAGCGTGCCGTAAGGCCCCAGTCCCTGGTTGCCGTTCTTGCCGTAAGACAATTTCAGCTTAAGGCTGTTCAGGACTTCTACCGGTTTCATGAACGATTCTTCGGTCACTTTCCACGCCAGACCTGCCGCGGCAAAGTTGCCCCACTTGTTCTCCGTCCCGAAGACCGAGGCGCCGTCGCGACGGTACGAAGCCGTCAGGAAATAGCGATTATCGAATGCGTACGAAACTCGTCCGAGATAGCCTATATTGGAACGTTGATCCTTGCTGATTTCCACTTTCTGCGTAGTTGCCTTGTGCAGTCCGTTGATGCCTAAAGTCGTATTTCCGTTGGCGGTATAATCGTTTCCGCGTGAAACGATCTGTTCCCAGCTTTTGCGGTCGCGAGTGGCCACTGCTGTTACGTCAATAGCATGTTTCCCGAACGTGTTCTTATACGTCAGGATGTTGTCGATAAGCCAGCTGCTCGTCGAGTTGTTGTTGATATTGCCGTTGGCGCTGCTCAGCAGGCTCTGGTACGTGGACGGCGAATAGCGGGTCGGGTCATTGTACGCCCCTTCCTTCACATAGTTCGTTTCGTAGTAGAAGTCGCCCGACTGGTTCTTGCTCAGGTTGGCCGCATAGTTGAAGCGGTAGCTCAGTCCTTTGATCCAGGGGATTGTGACGACGGCAAAGGCGTTGAGGCGGAAATTGTTCCGTATATCCAAATTGTCGCGCGAGCCGTCCGTGACGCCCCACAGGGGATGCGTTCCCGACTGGGTATAGGGATATTTCTCAATCAGTTTGTTTGCCTCGTCGCGGTAATTGACGCCATAGGGCGACATTACGTAAGCTTGACCAAGGTTCGCGCCCACTCCGGAATAATCCACGCGCGCATAAGCGCCGTCCAGGCCGACTTGCAGCCAGTCGGTGATGTCGGTAGTGACCTTTGCCGTGACGGCTGCGCGGCTGAAATCGTCTCCCCTTATAATACCCTTGCTTTCCTCGTAGCCGGTGGACAGGTAGTAGTTCACCCTGTCGCTTGCGCCCGAAACGGCTGCCTGATAATCCTGCAGGAAACCTGTGCGGGTGGCCACGTCGAGCCAGTCGGTTGACTTTCCGGCATTCATGTTTTCCGTTTCCTGCGGTTTCATCCACGACAGGTCGGTGTTGTTGTTGCGCGCCAGCACGGATTCGAGCCACTGGTCGGGATTCATCAGTTCCGGGCGATTCTGCCACAAATGCATACTGCCGGAGGTTTTGAAGGAAACGACCGGTTTGCCCGTCCGTCCCTTCTTCGTAGTGATGATGATGACGCCGTTGGCCGAGCGCGACCCGTAGGCGGCGGCAGAGGTGGCGTCTTTCAGGATGTCGTACGAAGCGACGTCGTTCGGCATAATGTCGTTAAGATTTCCCATAAAGATGACGCCGTCGACGACAATCAGCGGGTCATTGGAGCCGGAGATGGATTTCTGTCCGCGCAACTGCATGGACGGCTGTCCGCCGGCCGAGTTCGTCGCGCCGATGTCCAGCCCGGCCACGTTGCCTTTCAGCGCTTCGAGCGCATTCAGGTTCGGCGCCAGCGCAATGGGCGAATTTTCGAGCCGCACGGAAGCTACCGACCCGGTGAAGTCCTGCCTTTTGGCCGTACCGTAACCGATGACGATGACTTCGTCCAGCAGGCGCGAATCTTCCGTCAGGCGAACGGTCAGCTGCTGCTGCGCGCCCACGACGATTTCCTGCGACAGGTACCCGATAAAGGAAATCTGAAGCACGGCGCCGTCCGAAACGGAAAGCGTGAATCGCCCGTCCGTGTCGGTAATGGTTCCGTTCGTCGTTCCCTTTTCGAGGATGTTGGCGCCGATTACCGCTTCACCGCCGGTATCGGTCACCGTTCCGCTCACACGTTTCTGCGCGTGCAGTGCAAGCGAGCAACTCATCAGGACACACAACACGCACAGCGCTTTCCGCCATGTATCCCGTCTACACAATAAAAGAATTTTTTTTCTCATAAATTAATTTGTTAATAAGTTAATGCAAAAAAATGATTTAAACACACGAAGCCTTCGAGAGACACGGATGCGTCTCCCGAAGGCTTTATTTTTTCTTTCCGAAACAGGAAGTATGTAACGGAGAATACTCGGAAATGCTTGTTTATTCGATAGAGAAATACTATTATACGCGCATGAGGCCGGGCGCCATCTCTCTCTCTCTCTCTCTCTCTCTCTCTCTCTCTCTCTCTCTCTCTAACAAAATAATGCGGTTAATCAACTCTGCGGAGTTAATTAACCGTAATATGGAACAATGTTTTAATTTCACGATACGCATTAAAGCTTCATTATTAAAATATGGTCGCAAATGTAAACACAATTTTTCTATTTGCGCGAAAAAACGAAGAAAAAATCGAAGTTAAAAAAAACGAGTCGATCAAAGCGATTGATAAACAGGGAGCAGTAATTACGGACGACAGCGACATGCGCGTGGAAAAACGGAAGGTGGCCGGTACGCATGTTTCCGTCAACCATGTCCCGCAGCCGGTCGGCGCCATCCGTTTCCATGCTACCCTTCGCCGTCATACGGTGCGCCGTCGATTCCGCCCGACTGTAAAGCGGCTTGCGATTGTGCGCCGTCCGGTCGTGTTTGCCGTGTTTCATCGTATTTTTTTCCGCAAAATTGTGCGGAATGTGCATTTATTGCATGTTCGGGAACTCCCTGACCGTTTTTGGGGATTCCCTTACTTGGTTTGGGGATTCCCAAACTTGCTTTGGGCACGCCCTAATTTGTTATGGGGACTCCCGAAGTGATTATGGGGATGCCCAAACTTTCTATGGGAACGCCCGAACTTGTTATGGGGATTCCCGAACGCGCTATGGGGATTCCCGAAGTGATTATGGGGATTCCCGAAATCGTTATGGATTCGCATTTTTCCGAATAAATTTAACACGAAGGCGCTCAGGACGCAAAGAAAATGGGGGAATATCGACATTAAGGCTTATACTGTGTATCCGAGCCGGAATCTTGCGGACGGACGGGGTTGTATCTACGGCATTTGTATCTTTTTTTCCGAATAAAGATATTTTTCTTCATTTCTCCGCAAATCCTGTTTCATAAATCGGAAAAAGCCGTACATTTGCGGCCAAATTAAAAGATTATTTTGAAGTATAAACATGGCAACTGTG
>JAISNP010000072.1 GCA_031276175.1 Tannerella sp. | reverse complement strand
GAGTTCAGTCGAGAACTGATGAATAACAAAGGCATGTGGGCAGGATTCAAAGTCGAACTTCTGGAAGGCGACAATAACTGGCCGTCAGTCATGAAAGCGGTTAGCGGGATAAATTACGGCGGAAACTGGCTAACCGCCGAAGTGGACGGAGGAGACCGAGCGCATCTGGAAAAACTTTCCCGGCAGATGGATACAATCATATCGTATTATAACTGAATTTTAACGAATGTCGTATTCATTGCC
Source organism: Tannerella sp. (assembly GCA_031276175.1). Lineage (GTDB taxonomy): Bacteria > Bacteroidota > Bacteroidia > Bacteroidales > Tannerellaceae > Tannerella. The sequence goes on along the minus strand of JAISNP010000072.1, from coordinate 3,013 downwards.
CGATTCATAACCGCCGCGCCGTCGGCTTTCGGAACGACTTCCGTGCCGTCGGCCACCGGTAATGAAGATTGCGACTTTCAACCTTGAGGTATCATATCCGATATACGATGAACTATGAGTGATGAGTGGGGGGTGATAACCCTGAGTTGGGACGAGATTCTATCTCGTCTGTTTTATCCGGGGCTGTATCAAAAGTTCTTTTCAAGCATATTACCCTTGCTACAATGTGTTGTGGGAGGTGTGAAATTGTAAATTATGGATTTGTGACACACCCTCAACGACGAAATCCGTAATATAAACGTAATATAAAAGGACGGGAAATGTAATACCGGTTTGCTTCCTTTGCGGGAAAATTCCGATGAACCGCAAATTTCAACAAATGCTGAAGAATGAATTTGAGAAATTCGTCCTTCGGCAAAAAAACAGATTCCCGTCCGACGAAATTCTCCGCGCCGACCTGCACTGTCATGATTTCAACAGCGATGTCCCCGACGAATTACTCGGTCGCCTGCTCAACGTCCCCGAAACGTGGTTGCCGAGCGAACGGCTGATCGAGAAACTCCGCAAAAACAACTGTTCGGTCTTCACGGTGACTAACCACAACAATGCGCGCTCGTGCTACGCCTTGCAGGATAAAGGCCTCGACGTGCTGGTCGCCGCCGAGTTCAGCTGCCGGGCACCCGATTTCGAGGTAGGGATTCACGTGCTTGCCTACGGTTTCACGCCCGAACAGGAAATCCGGCTGGAAAAACTCCGCAAGAATCTTTATTCCTTTCTGGAATATGCCCGCCGGCACCACATTCCGACCATCTGGGCGCATCCGCTCTATCATTATTCCTCCAAACAGACGCCGCCCGCCGCGTTCTTCAACAAAATGCTGCTGGTCTTCGAGCGCTTTGAAGTCATCAACGGGCAGCGCGATACGTGGCAAAACCTGCTCGTCAAGGCGTGGCTGGAAAGCGTTTCGGAAGAAGACATCGACCGCTACGCAAAGGAGTTCGGCATCGACCCGCTGCAATACTGTTCCGATGCGTATCGAAAATCCTTCTCCGGCGGGTCGGACAGTCACATGGGCATCTTCGCCGGAATGACGGGCACGTATCTGCATATTCCGAACTTGCAGGAACGCCTCCGTACCGAATTGCGTTCGCAATTGGCGCTCGAAGCCATCCGCAAGGGACGCATGGCGCCATTCGGCACGTTCCAGAACGCCGAGAAGATGACGATTGCTTTCCTCGACTATGCCTGCCAGATTACGCTGAACTACGCCGACCCAGGATTGCTGCGGATGCTGTTACACAGGGGGACGTCGCAGGAAAAGCTGGCATCGTTCGTCGTATCCAATCTCTTCAGCGAATTGCAGCAACACAGGGTCACGACGTCTTTCATCCGGATTTTCCACGACAGTTTGATGGGAAAAAAGCCTTCCCGCCTGAAACAAATCACCGTCAAGCGCGCGTATCAGCCGATATTCGACGAAGCCCTCCGCATTGCCACGATCAATCAAGAGAACGGCAAGGATTTGATTGCCGGCTATTACCGCTCGATTGTGGAGATTAACCAGCAGCTTTATTCCATCCTTTCCCGCCGGCTGGAAAAGAAGTTGACGAAAATCCGGGAGAAGGAAGACCTCGCGAACCGCTCGCCCGCCGCCTGGATGAATCAACTGGAGCTGCCGGTCAGCATCCGCGCCTATACCGCCGACGGCGAGAAGGGGAAGACGAGCATTGATATGGCCGCCTTTCTCGACGGCCTGTCGTTTCCGTTCTTCGGCGCGGCGCTCATCTTGGCGGCGCATTTCATCAGCGCGCAGACGATGTTCAACATCCGCCCGTTGCTGAAAGATTTTTCCAAACGCCTCAAGCGCTTTGAACATCCGGAACGTATCCTCTGGCTGACCGATACATGGCACGGCGACAACGAGGCAGCCGTATTCCTGCGGGAGATGCACGCCGAAATCAAGCGACGGGATTTGCCGGCGGACATCGTCGTCTGCTCGTCGCACGTGCGACCCGAACCGCACCTGATTGTCATGCCGCCCGTCAAGGAGTTTGCCCTGCCCTTCGGCGGCGGGGGCTACACGTGCAGCGTCCCCGACTTTATCGCCCTGCACAACCTGTTTCTGTCCGGGGGATACGACCGGATTATTTGTTCGACGGAAGGCGTGATGGGCTTCGCCGGCCTCTATCTGAAGCACGCTTACAGCGTTGAGGCATCGTTTTGTATGCACGCCGACCGGCTGACTTTTGCCCGCGACCGGCTGAATCTGGAGGGGCATAACCTGAACCGCTTCCGCCGCATCCTGCGTTTCTTTTACCTGTCGTTCGACCGCGCGACGGCGTTTTCGTCCGACACGTACAATACTAAAATCGCCGGAGAGATGATGCGATCCGGAAAAGAGGCCTGCCTCGTCGATAACCGGCAGGAGATGTTTGAACGGATAACCGGCTTCGCAGGGACGCAGCAAAAGGGGGAAAAGACGGAATAATGTGGGGAAAATGCACCCGGAGCCGGCCGTATACGATTAGTTTTCACCATATCCGATTAGTTTCGGCCAACCATGATCAGCGTTCGTCGGAGCCGGTCTAATCCGAGACTGTCTCAAAAGCAAAACGCCTCTTTATTTAGTCAGTCCTTATTAACTCCTTTTTCAAGCTGCAGCACAGCAAAAATCCTGTGGAAAAAACAGACGAAAAATAATCCGCAAAAACTCTTCCCTGAGTTTTTGCATCATTTTCTTCAGATTCCAGGCCGTTCCCGACATGAAAGCATTGATTTGAACGCCAACTTCACCCCAAAAGTAATTTTCAAGCATACGAAAATCATATTTCAAGTGACTGATTATCGGTTCAATGCCCACCCTGGCCCGACACTGCTTACGTTTTTTTGTTTCCGGTAAACCGTATCGCTCTTTTTCGGTGGAGACGGAATGATGATTTTTGCCCCTTTGATTTCTGATTTTCCCTTGCCGCCACGGTCGTATGCCAACTCCTTCGGTAAAGCTATTTTATTG
>JAISNP010000117.1 GCA_031276175.1 Tannerella sp. | reverse complement strand
AAATATGAAGTGATCGCCGGCCGCTGCATCGGCTGCACGAAGTGCGCCAAGGCCTGTCCCGTAGACGCCATCCCCTACACGCCCTATGCGGTACATTCCATCGACACGGAGCGCTGCGTGCAGTGCGGCCTGTGCGTGGAGCAGTGCAGCTTCGAGGCGATACGGAAGGTCGGCGTTGCATTTTCCGAAACAAAAGAATAATTAATGTAGATGAAAAGGTTTCACATCACATCCGGCGCTCCGGCAACAGGAATTCAGCGGAATTTTTCGTCCCGGAGACTCCACGGAAGAAAATTCAACGGAATTTTTCGTCCCGGACACTCCACGGAAGAAAATTCAACGGAATTTTTCGTCCCGGAGACTCCACGGAAGAAAATTCAACGGAATTTTTCGTCCCGGAGACTCCACGGAAGAAAATTCAATGGAATTTTTCGTCCCGGACACTCCACGGAAGAAAATTCAGCGGAATTTCTCGTCGCGGACACTCCGCGGAAGAAAATTCAGCGGAATTTTTCGTCCCGGACACTCCACGGAAGAAAATTCAATGGAATTTTTCGTCCCGGAGACTCCACGGAAGAAAATTCAGCGGAATTTCTCGTCGCGGACACTTCGAGCCGGCAGATTCCGCCGCTATGCGGGACGTTCAACGGAAGGAGGGATTGTGCATGAACCCGTTCATCGTACATGGATTATGAATATATAGCGTATATTTGCAGGAAAAGAATAATGAATTATATGGCAACACAAGACTTACTGACCCGCATCACCATTGATGCGTCGATATGCAAAGGAAAGCCCACCATCAGGGGGATGCGTTTTACGGTGGCGCAAATGCTCGAACTGATTGCCTCCGGCATGACGTTCAACGAAATTCTTGCCGACTATCCTTACATCCGGCAGGACGATATATCGGCGTGCTTGCTCTATGCTTCGGTCATGATGAACAATAAGGACTTTGTGCTTCAATATTAGTGAATAAATACTTTCCCGAATTTTGTATAAACAGTAGTGATTATGGAATCAATAAAACGTATATCGGATATGCTGCCTCACTCGGCTGAAAGCCGCAATTTTCATAACCGGCGGTCGGCTACCGCCGGCACGGAAGTCGCTCCGCCACGGCTGCCTGAAAGGCAGGACACCCTCCGTTCGGGCGAGATGCCGGCTCGTCCTGTCTATCACTGCGGATTTCATCCGAATATTATTTATGTGAGATGGAATCTCACGGATAGCACGAACGAGATGGAATCTCGTCCGAACGGCAATGGCATTGCGGTTATGAAAATACAGCCCTTCAGGCTGATTAGGCAATGAATACGATACTCATTATAAAGAATTAAAGGAAAAGCATTCGGCGCGGGGAAAAGAAAGCACCGCACCGTGTGGAATTATTAATCGTATAACTTAAAACAACAGTATTATGTTAGAACATCCATTACACAAAAAAATTGGGGATATTTTATCTCTACTTGAAACAAGCATTATAAAAATCATTTGTGATGAAGCTTGTGGCGGAAGTCAGCAAATATCGCTCTTTGCCGGGAATTACAAAGGCCGTAAAAACCGGCTATGTAAAGTAGACGCAATGATAATACAAGACGGGCTGGGGCGTATTATTATTGAAATCGAAGAATCCGGTTTTATTCCGACTAAGATTTGCGGCAAATACCTTACCTCTGCCTTGTCAACCCAATATATGCGGGACAAAGAAAGCATAGACTTAAAAGACATATTGTTCATTCAAGTAATTGATGCAAAGAAATTGTCAGACGATAAAATAAAGCAATTAGAATTGATTGAAGAACGCTTGAACGAAATACATTTCGACAGTGTAAAACAATATAAACTATTGCCTGTTAAAAAAGACGCTGACATAAATGAAATTGAGGGTATAGTAAATAATTTTTTAAGTGCTTCAAAACGTAAAGCATGAAAGAATCACAGTGTCGTCATGTCGAAGCACAACGAATCAGACGAGATATTGCTTATGAAGCAGCATGGCACAATCATCCGCACTACCCTTTGGGCGGGGTTTTAAAACTCATCACTCATAAATGAAACTGTCCATCAACAACAAAGAAGTAACGGCGCTGCCGGGCGAAAGCCTGATAGAAACAGCCCGCAGGGAAGGCTTCGCGATTCCCTCCCTCTGCTATGCGAAGGACGCGAAGCACCGATCGTCGTGCATGATATGCGCGGTGAAGAACGACGCTACCGGCCAGATTATCCCCGCCTGCACGACCATGCCGACGGAGGGCATGAGGATCGAAACCGACACTCAGGAAGTCAGGCTGAGCCGCACCCTTTCTCTCGAACTCCTGCTGAGCGACCATCGCGCCGATTGCGAGGCGCCCTGCGGCGTGGCCTGTCCGGGCAACATGGACGTAGCCGCCATGAACCGCCTGTGCGACGAGGGGAAAACCGGCGAGGCGCTCGCCCTGCTGCGCGACACGCTGGTGATACCGGGCACGCTCTGCTTCATCTGCCCGGCGCCGTGCGAGAAGATTTGCCGCAAGGGCGCGGTCGACAAGCCCGTCGCGGTGCGCGAAATCAAGAAGAGCTTGGTGGCGCAAACCGATTTGGACGCCATCGCCCCGCCCGCCGCGCGCAACGGGAAGAAAATAGCCGTTACCGGCTCCGACCCTGCCGCGCTGGCTGCCGCCTACCATCTGTGCAAGCTGGGGTATGCCGTCACGCTATTCGAGCCGTCGGGACGGATGCTCGCTCCCTACATTGATGCGGAGCGCGTGCCCGCCGACATACTCGCACTGGAAACGGAGGTCGTCAGGAGGATGGGCGTGACGCTGCGGCACACCTCCGAACCGCCTTCGTCCGGCGATTTCGACGCGATTATCCCGCAGACGAAATCAAGACAGCCGGCGCGCATGGTGTTGGAAGGCCGTCGCACGGCCGGGCATATACATGCGTCGCTCTCCGCAGGCAGTATGCCGGAAGAAGGGGAGGGGAGGGTTTTCAATTCCACCTACCCGCGCTTTACCGACGCCGAAAAACGCCGGCTGAACAATCATCCTCCTTCCACACAAACAAACTGCCTGTACTGCGATTGCGCGGGGAAAACCTCTTGCAGCCTGCGCCGCTATGCCACGGAATACGGCATCAAAAACACACGCTACGCGAAGGAGGGCGCACGCGAAGCGCTCCATCGCCGGAGGATAGGCGCACACATCGTGTTCGAGCCGGCAAAGTGCATCAAGTGCGGCCTGTGCGTGTACAACACCGACGACGGCTTCACGTTCAGCGGGCGCGGATTTGTGATGCAGGTGACGCTTCCCGAAGAGAACGAAAACAACATCCACGAACAAGTCGCCGAATTATGTCCTGTTTCCGCGCTTTACCGTATATAAGTCTTCTGGCGCTTGCGGCGGCCTGCTCCCGGCCGGCCGGCGACGCATCATCGTGGCCGCTGTTTCGCGGCGACGCGCAACTGAGCGGCTGTGCCCGTGTCCGCCTGCCCGACAAGCCCTCGCTGCTCTGGACGTACAGGAGCGACGAGCGGACGGCGTCTTCTCCGGTGGTGTATCACCACACGGCTTACTGGTGCAGCAAGCGCGGACATATTTACGGCATAGACAAAGACGGTCGTGCCTGTTTTGATTACGACTTCCGAACCGCCGTCGAGGCCACGCCGATGATACGCGATTCCGTGCTTTACATCGGGCGTATCGACGGCTTCATGAGCGCGCTCTCGCTGTCCGGCAGAGATACGCTCTGGAATTTTGAAACGATGGGGCAGGTTTCGGCCTCGCCGAATATCGGGGTTTTCGAGGGCAGGCAGGCCGTGGTGTTCGGAAGCTACGACAATTACCTTTATTGCGTGGACAGGGTGCGCGGCGTGGAGATCAGCCGCTTCCCGTCGGGGTACTACATCAACGGCGCCGTAGCCCTGTGGCAGCGTTATTTTGTTTCAGGCGGATGTGACGCATGGTTGCGCATTATCGACGGCACGACCGGCGCGCCGTCCGATTCGCTCCAATTAGATACCTATGTGCCCGCCTCGCCCGCCATTGACGGGGATTTCGCTTACGTCGCCGACCATGCGGGAAACGTGTATGCACTCATGCTCAGGGAGGGGAAAATCGCCCGTTCGCACAAAATCGTGCAGGCTTCCGCCGAGGGCGAATCGTTCGTGTCGGTGCCTGCGCTTTCGGGCGCCACGCTTTTCATCCTCTCCGGCGACCGCCATCTGTATGCGATCGACCGCGAGACGGGCGAGGTGCGCTGGAAATATCTTCAGAAAGGCGCTTCGGGCGAAAGCTCGCCGGTGGTGTGTCGCGACAAGGTCATCTCCTGCGCCAAAAACGGCATCGTTTCCCTGCTCGACGCCGACGGGGGGACTCTGCTGTGGGAATACGATACCGGCGAGCAAATCACGGCCTGCCCTGCCGTCGTCGAGGGACGTTTTTATATCCTGACGACAAAGGGCACGCTGTTTTGCTTTGGGGAAAAGTGAGCAATGAGTGATTCCTTTTTTATTTGATTTTGTAGGCCATCAGCGCCGAGCCGTGACGGACGTACAGCGTGCCGTTATGGATGACCGGATGCGCCCAGTGCGGTCCCTCGCCTTTGGTGATGCGAAATTCGCTGACGACGTCGAATTTCTCCGGGTCGGGATTCACCAGTCCGACCGTTCCGCGCCGTTCGTCGTAGCAGTAGAGCATATTGTCCGCAGCGATTATGGAGCCTTTGCTTTTGCCGCCTGTCCAGGTATTTTCGTACCGGGTTTCGCCGGTATTCCAGTCGACGGCCACCCAGTTGCCGTTGCCGTTATTAATCCAGTTGGAGCCGTAGATGATGCCGTTCACCAGTACAAAGCCGCCGATGTGCGTATCTAATTCGCTGTTGCGCCAGAGCAGTTTGACCGAGGTAGCGTCGTCGTTCAGTTCCAGCATGAAGGAGGCGTCGTTGTATCCGTTGCAGACAAATATCCGTCCGTCTTTAAACAGGGGAGTATTGGTGGATATTTTACCGCCGTTTTCGGGCGTTCTGTCTCCGCCGAAGTCGTCGAAAGCCCATTCGATATTTCCGTTGTCGGGATTCACGCCGAAGACGTGTCCGGACGTCATGCCGACGATTTGCCGTTTTCCCTTGTGATTAATCAGCAGGGGCGACACGTAGGCGCTGAATTCGTTGAACGGTTTTGATTCCCAGACGGTCTTTCCCGTAGCGGCATCGAGGGCAACCATAGCCGTTTTGTCGCCTCCCGGCGTGTAGAAAACCTTGTTGTCATACACCAGCGGCGATTCGGAAGTGCCCCAGTTACCTTGTTTGCGTGCAAATTCTTTTTCGCCGTTCACCGTCCAGATGATTTTACCGTCGGCAACGGCGATGCACGCCACTTCGCCCATTCCGCTCACTACGTATGCCCTGTCGCCGACAATGGTGGGCGTAGTGCGGCTTTCGATGTAGGAGTCGTTCCATGGCGAGCCGCAGGTGGTGCGGTAGAGTTGTTTCCCGTCGAGCGTGTAGGCGGAAAAGACTTCTCTGTCGTTGTCGTCGTTCAGTCCCGTGATGTAAAGCCTGTCGCCCGCAACGACGGGGCTTGAGTATCCCTTGCCTGCGTCGAGCGTTTCCCACAGCAGTTGAGGGCCGTTTTCGGCCCATGTTTTCAGCAATCCGGTTTCGTGATAGATTCCGTCGCGACCGGCGCCTCGCCATCCGTGAAAATGTTGTGCGTTCGACAGCGGCGCACACAGGCATGTACACACCGTACATGCGCCGATAATTTTGAATAATCTTTTTGATTTCATACCATAAAACATTTATTAATTTTCGAAACAAAGATACTTGCTTTTTTGTTTTAATCGCGCGGCGGAGAGAAAAAGCGTGCATTTCGGATTGTCGCAGCCCGGATGCGGATGAAGTGCGGCGGCAGACGGCGTTTGTTTCGGCATGGCTCTCTTTTTCCCCGGAATATTATCCGGTCGGAACCGGGGAGGAAAACGGGAAAATGGTTCCGTCCATGGAATTGCCGTGCGGCAGCAGCAGGTTTCCGTTTTTTTCGCTTCGGAAAACTTGTGAGTTGTGAGTGATGAGTGATGAGAGATGAGTGGGGAGCGGGATTCGAACGGGATGTAATAATCCGCAATCCCGTATGCCGGCGTTTTCCTTTCGGTCACCCCGCAAAAGCGCACTGCGGAGTGGTCAGGCAAACAGCAATATCATCAGCTGGGCGGTCAGTACGCGCAGAAACATCGTCAGCGGATAAACCGTGGCATAGCCTACGGCGGGCGCGTCGTTGCCGGCCGTCGAGTTCGAATACGCCAGCGCGGGCGGGTCGGTCATACTTCCGGCAAGCAATCCCATCAGTGTGAAATAATTTAACTTGTAGAACCTGCGCGCGATAATCCCGATAATCCACAGCGGAACGGTCGTAATCACAAAACCGTACCCAATCCACGCCAGTCCGCCCCCGTGCACGATGGTATCGACAAAGCCGTCGCCCGCTCCCACGCCGACACATGCAAGGAAGATGGTAATGCCTGTTTCGCGAAGCATCAGGTTGGCGCTCATCGTCGTGTAGGTGACTAACTTGTATTTGTATCCGAAACGGCTTACCAGTATCGCGATAATCAGCGGCCCGCCGGCCAGTCCGAGTTTCACGGGTTGCGGGATGCCCGGCACGGTAAACGGGATGCTTCCGACAAAGATTCCCAGCGCGATGCCCAGAAAGATGGGTATCAGGTTAGGCTCGTTCAGCCGTCTCATGGAGTTGCCCAGCACTTTTTCGACATTGGCGATGGCCGATTCCGTCCCTACCACGTTGACGCGGTCGCCGACCTGCAGCGTCAGATGAGGCGACGCCACCAGATCGACGCCCGAACGGTTGATGCGCGTGATGTTGATGCCGTACAGCTTGCGCAGTTTCAGTTCGCCAAGTTGCTTGCCGTTCAGGTTTGATTTTGTTACCAGAATCCGGCGGCTGATAAACTGGCTTTCGGGACGAATCCACTGTTTGCGTTCCATCGGCAACTCCTCGCCGACGAAAGTTTTTACGAACTCCACATCGTTTTCGGTCGTGATGACGAATATCCTGTCATTCTCGTGCAAAACCGTATCGGCCGAAACCAGTTCGATGTTCTGGCTGTGGTTGTACCAGATGCGCGAAAGGACGAAATCGCGCGGCGCCATCAGTGCGGCCAGCTCTCCGATCGACTTTCCGAATATGGCGGGATTCCTGACCAGAAGCGAGATGGGACGCGCTTCGCCGGCGTGTGTATCGTTTTCTGCCTCCAGCCTTTTCGCTTCCCTGTTCAAATCAATGCCGAAAATGAAGCGGAGGCTGATGATGGCAAGTATAATCCCCACCACGCCCAGCGGATAGGCCACGGCATATCCCGTGGCGATGGTATTGTCTACCGTACCGTGAATGTCGAAGTATGCCTGCTGTGCGGCGCCCAGTCCGGGCGTGTTCGTCACGGCGCCCGACAGGATACCGACCATCGTCGGCACCGACAGTCCCGTGACAAAATGCAGCGCCAGCGTGACAAGCACGCCGAGGAATACCACGCCCGTGGCAAGCATGTTCAGCGTGACGCCCCCTTTCCTGAACGAGGCAAAGAATCCCGGCCCTACCTGCATCCCTATCGAATACACAAAGAGAATCAGCCCGAATTCCTTGAAAAAATGAAGTACCTCGTCGTGCATTCCGAATCCGAAATGACCGAAACATATCCCGACAAACAGCACGAAAGTAATCCCCAGGGAAATACCTCCGATCTTTATCTTTCCCGATAATATTCCCAGCGCAATCACTGCCGACAGCAACATCACCGAACGGGCGACGCTATCGTCCCGCAGCAAACTTTCAATCCATTCCATAATAGATGATAATAAGAATTATTGATAAAATCCGGCTGCAAAGGTAGGCCTTTTTGCAATTCATTCTATCTTTGCAACCTCGACAAATTAGTATAAGCAATAATTTATAGTGATGAAACGCTACCTTTCCTCTTCCCCCGGCATTTTATTCTGTCTGTACCTGTCGGTCATGCCGTTGTCGGCCGAACCCGTCGTAGAAATCAAAACAACCGCAGGAACGATCAAAATCAAACTCTACGACGATACGCCCAACCACGCGCGCACGTTCATCCGGCGCGCCGGACAGGGACTGTTTAACGGAACGCTGTTTACGCGCGTCATCCCCGGCTTTATGATTCAGGGCGGCGCCCCCGATTCCAAAAATGCGGCGCCCGGAGCACGTACGGGGTTCGGCGACCCCGCTTCCGAAATCATGCCCGAATTTAACGACAAATACATTCACAAAAAAGGCGCGCTGGCAGCCCCAAGACAGGATGCCGGCATCAATCCGAAGAAAAAGTCCGACATGTCGCAATTCTTCATCGTACAGGGAAAAGTCTATACTCACGGACAACTGGATACGCTGGAACTCGCGGCAAACCGGAATATCCGGAAAAAAGCAATGGAAGAATTTTACTATTCCGTAAAAGCCCGGATGGATTCGCTCCTCCACACGGATAAACAATCGTATAACCGTCATGTTATCGCCATCAATGCAAAAATAGATTCGATGATACGCGTTACGCCCGGACATCTGATATTCACTCCCCAACAGCGAGAAGCATATACTACCGCAGGAGGCTCGCCGCATCTGGACGGCGAGTATACGGTATACGGCGAAATGACGGAAGGATTCGAAGTACTGGATGCCATCGCCGCCCAACCGAGAGACGCATACGACCGTCCGAAAAAAGATATTCGCATTATCAGCGTACAAATAATCGGAAATGAATAAAGAAATTTGAAAACGCAGGATCGGACGGTCGGGAGCGGCATCGCAGCAGGCCGAACGTGTATCGCAATGCGCTTTTCGCCCAGGGCGGTAAAAATCTCCTGCTTCAATCCGCCGCGCTCAAATTATATTTCGTATATTTGTCCGTCGGCATATAATATTAGTTAATAAACAGAAAGAAAGATATGGGAAAAGTAATCGTAATCGGCGCCGGTGGCGTCAGTATGGTAGCCGTAAAAAAAATGGCAATGAATAGCGATGTTTTCAGCGACATCATGTTGGCAAGCCGCACCAAAAGCAAATGCGACAAAATCGCTGCCGGTATCCGGAATATGAATATCCGGACGGAACAGGTCGACGCCGACCGTCTCGACGAACTTTTGACGCTCTTCCGCCGCTTTCAACCGGATCTGGTCGTGAATCTCGCCTTGCCGTATCAGGATTTATCCGTCATGGACGCCTGCCTGTCCTACGGAGTAAGTTATCTGGACACGGCAAACTACGAACCGATTGATGAAGCGAAATACGAATACAGCTGGCAATGGGCATACAAAGACCGCTTCGAGAAAAACGGGCTGACGGCCATTCTGGGATGCGGTTTCGACCCCGGCGCAACGGGAGTATTTACGGCTTATGCCGCCAAGCATCATTTCGACGAAATACACTGTCTCGACATCGTGGACTGTAACGCCGGCGACCATCACAAAGCTTTTGCCACGAACTTCAACCCCGAAATCAATATTCGCGAAATCACCCAGAAAGGCCGCTACTACGAAGACGGCGAATGGCACGAAACAGAGCCGCTCTCCGTGCATCGACCGATTCACTATCCGAATATCGGCGTGCGCGAATCGTACCTGATGTATCACGAAGAACTGGAAAGCCTGACGAAAAACTTCCCCTCGCTCCACCGCGCCCGTTTCTGGATGACGTTCGGGCAGGAATATCTGACGCACCTGCGCGTGATACAAAACATTGGAATGACAAGCATCAAACCCGTGCTGTTCAACGGCGTGGAAATCGTTCCCATTCAGTTCCTCAAAGCCGTGCTGCCCGATCCGGGCGACTTGGGCGAAAATTATACCGGCGAAACCTCCATCGGATGCCGCATCCGCGGAGTGAAAGACGGCAGGGAACAGACGTACTACATATATAATAATTGCAGCCATCAGGAGGCATACAGGGAAACCGGTGCACAGGGCGTAAGTTACACCACCGGCGTACCGGCCATGATCGGCGCCAAACTGTTCCTTCGGAATATATGGAACAAACCGGGCGTATGGAACGTGGAAGAATTTGACCCCGATCCGTTTATGAAGGAAATGAACGAACAGGGGCTACCGTGGAATGAAGTATTCAACGAGGATACGGAATTGTAAATGCACACATTTTAATAACAAATTTATGCCTATTCAAACAGGAGACAGAATTCCCGAAATACTGGGATTCGACCAAAACGGCAGGAAAATACAATCAGCCGATTTCAAAGGGAAGAAACTTGTACTGTATTTCTACCCGAAAGACAACACGAGCGCTTGTACGGCAGAAGCGTGCAGCCTTCGCAACAGCTATTCGGAATTGCAGGATGCAGGCTACGAAGTACTCGGCGTCAGCAAAGACAGCCCCGGCTCGCATCAGGGGTTCATCAGGAAACATTCGCTGCCCTTCAACCTGATTGCCGATACGAACGTAAAACTGCTGGAAGAGTTCGGCGTACGGGCAGAAAAAACCATGTACGGACGCAAGTATATGGGCACGCTCCGTACCACATTTATTATTAATGAAGAAGGGATTGTAGAGCGAATCATCGGTCCCAAAGAAATTGTTCCCGCCAACCATGCCGATCAAATATTAAACAAATAAATATGTCAAAAACAGAAAACAAGAATGTTACGGAAGAAGCAGGAAAACCTGCCCTAAATGCGGACAAACTGAAAGCGCTCCGCGCCACAATGGACAAAATCGAAAAAAGTTACGGAAAAGGCGCCATCATGAAGTTGGGCGACGAGACCGTTGTAGATATAGACGTGATTCCGACCGGCTCGATCGCCCTCAATGCCGCACTGGGTGTGGGTGGTTATCCGCGCGGGCGAATTGTAGAAATCTACGGTCCGGAATCGTCCGGCAAGACGACGCTGGCCATCCACGCCATTGCCGAGGCGCAAAAAGCAGGCGGTATCGCCGCATTTATCGACGCCGAACACGCATTCGACCGTTTCTATGCGGAAAAACTCGGCGTGGACGTCGAAAATCTGTGGATTTCGCAACCCGACAACGGCGAACAGGCGCTCGAAATAGCCGAACAACTCATCCGCTCGTCGGCGGTAGACATCGTTGTCATCGACTCCGTCGCAGCCCTGACGCCCAAGGCCGAAATAGAAGGCGACATGGGTGACAGCAAGATGGGCTTGCAGGCGCGCCTGATGTCGCAGGCATTGCGCAAACTGACGGCCGCCATCAGCAAAACAAATACAACTTGCGTATTCATCAATCAACTGCGAGACAAAATCGGCATCATGTTCGGCAATCCGGAAACGACGACCGGCGGCAATGCACTGAAATTCTACGCATCCGTCCGTCTGGACATTCGCAGTACGGGCAAATTGAAAGACGGCGAAGAAATCACCGGCAATCAGGTGCGCGTGAAGGTGGTTAAAAACAAGGTGGCGCCGCCGTTCCGCAAGGCGGAATTTGACATGATGTTCGGAGAAGGAATCTCTCATGCAGGCGAAATCGTCGACCTGGGCGTCAATCTGAATATCATCAAAAAAAGCGGCTCATGGTTCAGCTACGAAGACACCAAGCTCGGACAGGGACGCGATGCTGCCAAACAGTGCATTAGCGACAACCCCGAACTTGCGGAAGAATTGGAAAAGCGCATTTCAGACGCATTGAAAAACGCGAACTGAAACATCCGGCACAACGGAGTGACGTCAAAACAGACATACCGTACGCTTTGTCGAACGGAAAAAAGCATCCCCATCTTCTCGCAGGACTGGTGGTTGGACGCAACGTGCGGCGAAACAAACTGGGATGTGCTGCTTATCGAAAAAAACGGTAGAATTTTAGCCGCATGGCCTCTCTACATGCCCTTGCGCGGCGTCGTCACCATGCCCCCCTACACGCAAACAATGGGTATATGGTTTGCCCCCCCGTCAGGCAACGACACGAAATACGGTACGATGCTGGAACAGCGGCAAACGCTGTGTAAACAATTAATTGAGAAACTGGACGCGCGCAGTTTCCTGCAAAATTTCAATCACTCCTTCACCGACTGGCTGCCTTTCTACTGGAACGGATACGGCCAGACCACACGTTATACCTATCTGCTCGGAAATCTGAAAAACAGCGAACTGCTGTGGAACGGCATGAACCGGAACATGCGGCGGAACATCCACGCGGCACGTGAATGTGCCCACATTACAGTCAGGCAGGGCGTTCCTGCGGACGACCTTCTCCGGCTTCAGGCGCAGACTTTCGAACGACAAAATAAAAGAAACGGGCAAGATCCGCACGTACTGCGCCGTCTTGTCCACGTATGCCGCCGGCGCGGGCAAGGCGAAATATGGGGAGGATACGACAGACAGGAGAGACTGCACGCAACGGCTTTCGTCGTATATCAACAAAGCGCGGCTTATTACATTGCCGGTGGCGGTGATCCTGCGCTCCGACGTTCCTGCGCGCATAGCCTTGTCCTCTGGGAAGCCATACGGTTCGCCGCCGCTCACTCGGAGACATTCGATTTCGAAGGCTCCATGTTACCCGGCGTCGAACGCTTCTTCCGTGAGTTCGGAGCAGTTCAAACACCCTATTTCGCAATAAGCAAGGGAAAATTGAGCCTGACGGACAGAGCCGGAATCAAATTTCGGAAATATATTAAGAAACTGTTTTGAATTAACATAAATATTGCCGACAATAACCGAGTTACCGTCGGCAATAAATGAGTTATCGTCGACAATAACCGAATTACCGTCGACAATAAATGAGTTATCGTCGACAATAACCGAGTTACTGTCGACAATAAATGAGTTATCGTCGACAATAATCGAATTACTGTCGACAATAAATGAGTTATCGTCGACAATAACCGAATTATTGTCGACAATAAATGAGTTATCGTCGACAATAACCGAGTTACTGTCGACAATAAATGAGTTACCGTCGACAATAACCGAATTATTGTCGACAATAAATGAGTTATCGTCGACAATAAAAAGAAGAAATACTACCTGCCGATAAACATTTATGCTAATTCAAAACAGTTTCTAATAGATTGAACTCACGCTAAGCCGGAAAAATCGGAACGGTGATTAGTATTTAGTCACTCCTTGCTTGCCCATACGGTTTATGGTTGGTGTTTCGATGCTCAGGCATTTATACAGCCTTGGCGATGAACGGATACCGGAGTATTGGGTTTGCGATGTTTGTTTCCAATACTTTTGTGGCGGAGTGTTTTTCGAACATAAATTTCCCTGCGATCCGAGCGACTTTGTACATTTTCGTGAGGCGGATCGGCGAATCGGGTTTTCAAAAGATTTTTGCTTACAGCGTGCATCTTCGTGGCGAGAAAGTTGTCAAACAGTCCGCATTTGTACTGTCGGACACTGCATCGCGAAGGGAAAAGCGCATAAAGAATATGAATTTGGGAATAAAGTCGGATTGATCACCGGCGGCAAGCCGGACAAAAAATCATTTTGGCCATCAAGGGCTTTATCGGTAATCCGTTTGACGGATACACGATAGAGCCGCTTCCAGATCAAATGGAGGACAATAAAATAGCCTTACCGAAGGAACTTGCATACGATTGTGGCGGCAAAGGAAAAGCGGAAATCAAAGAGGTGAAAATAATCATACCCTCTCCTCCGAAAAAGAGCGATACGGTTTATCGGAAACAGTGCCGAGCCGGGGCGGGCATTAACCGATAATCGGTCACTTGAAATATGACTTTCGCATGTTTGAGAATTACTTTGGGGGCGAAGTCGGCGTTCAAATCAACGCATTCATGTCGGGTACTGTCCGGAATCTGAAGAAAATGATTCAAAAACTCAGGGCAGAGTTTTTGCGGATTGTTCTTCTCCTGCTTTTTCCACGAGGTTTTTGTTGTGCCGCGGCTTGAAAAGGGAGTTAATAAGGAGTGACTAAATATTGTTCAAATATCCGAAGATAACCGACTTAAGCAACGTCCGGGGATGATGCGAACTTGTCCCTCCCCCGCGATAAATGTCTATCACGCGGCTTATGTCAAGACTGTCTGTGACGTGGTTAATCAAACGCGCGGGAGAATCTTCGGGTAACTTTTCGTCAAGGCTATGCCGGACGAAGAACAAAAAACTGTAAAGAAAATTCAGGACAAGTCAGGACGAGACAGTTTGTCGTTCATAGTTTATCGTTCACCCCCGTTTCAAAAAAAATTTTCTCCATACAACCGATTCTTAATTATTTCATACCTTTGCCCCCCGATAAAATATTTTATCATGATGAAAAAAACTGTGATATTTATGGGAATTACAATACTTTCGGCGGCATCCTGCGTAAATCGGGAAGACAGGTCGGCCGCTGTGCAGGCAGACGGGTTCCGTTACACGGCAGACCGTTTTGCCGACATCGAAGTGCTGCGCTACCGGGCGCCCGGATTCGAGTCGCTCTCCCTGCCGCAAAAGCAACTTTTGTATCATCTTTCCGAAGCGGCGCTGATGGGGCGCGACATACTGTTCGACCAGAACAATCGCTACAACCTGGCCGTCCGCCGCGCGCTGGAAGCCATTTACCTGAACTGCCGGGACGAACGCGATACGCCCGATTTCGAGGCGCTGGAGGTTTATCTGAAACAGGTCTGGTTTGCCGGCGGCATCCACCACCATTATGCCGAAGACAAGTTTGTGCCCGCCTTTACGCCTGCCTTTTTTGAACGGTGCATCCGCCGTCTGGACAAATCGCTCGTCCCCGTGCGCGACGGGCAGACGGTCGACGAATGGCTGGCCGAAATCATGCCTGTGATTTTCCGGCCCGAAGTGATGCCCAAACGCACGGTGCAGAGCGGCGACGGCGATTTGATTGCCGCTTCGGCAAACAACTATTACGGCGACGGCGTCACGATGGCCGAAGTGGAAGCCTTTTACGCCGCACTGAAAGATCCGGATGACAGCACGCCCGTCTCCTGGGGTCTAAACAGCCGTTTGGTCAGGGAAAACGGCACACTCGTGGAAAAGGTCTGGAAAACGGGAGGGCTGTATACGCAGGCCATCGAAAAAATAGTGTCCGAACTGGAGAAAGCGCTCGCCTTCGCCGAAAGCGACAGGCAGCAGGCTGTCATCTCCAAATTGGTGGAATATTACCGCACGGGCGACTTGAAAACGTTCGACGAATATTCGGTGCTGTGGGTAGGAGACCTTGATTCGGACGTCGATTTCGTAAACGGATTCATCGAAACCTACGGCGATCCGCTGGGACGGAAGGCAAGCTGGGAAGCAATCGTCAACGTCATCAACAAAGAAGCGACGCGCCGCACGAAAATTATCAGCGACAACGCGCAATGGTTCGAAGACCATTCGCCTGCCGATTCCCGCTTCAAAAAGAAGGAAGTAAAAGGTGTCAGCGCCAAAGTTATCACCGCCGTCATGCTGGGCGGCGACTGCTATCCCGCCACGCCGATCGGCATCAACCTCCCCAACTCCGGCTGGATACGCCATCTGCACGGTTCCAAGTCCGTCACCATCGAAAACATCACCGAAGCATATGACAAAGCCTCGCAGGGTAACGGATTTAACGAAGAGTTTATGTGGAGCGATGCGGAACGCGCGCTGACACGGCAATACGGCTTCGTGACCGACAACCTGCATACCGACCTGCATGAGTGTCTCGGACATGGTTCGGGCGTCATCCTGCCGGGCGTCGACCCCGACGGACTGAGGGCCTACGGCTCGACGCTCGAAGAAGCGCGTGCCGACTTGTTTGCGCTTTATTATCTGGCCGACAAAAAACTGCTCGAACTCGGCCTGCTCTCCGACGCGGAGGCATACAAGGCCGAATATTATCGCTACGTCATGAACGGGCTGATGACCCAGCTGGTGCGCATCAAGCCCGGCAAGCAGATTGAGGAAGCGCACATGCGCAACCGCCAGCTGATCGCCCGCTGGGTGTACGAAAAAGGATTGCCCGAACGCATCGTCGAACTGAAACGGCGTGACGGGAAAACATACGTGGTGGTGAACGATTACGACGGGCTTCGCACCCTGTTCGGCCGGTTGCTTGCCGAAGTGCAGCGCATCAAAAGCGAAGGCGATTTTGAGGCCGGTAAACAGCTGGTAGAAACGTATGGCGTAAAAGTAGACCGTGCGCTGCACGACGAAGCGCTCGCCCGCTATGCGAAACTGAATCTTGCGCCGTACAGGGGATTCGTCAATCCGGCGCTGAAAGAAGTGCGCAACAGCCGGGGCGACGTCGTCGACATCGTGCCGGACTATACGGAGGATTACGCAAGCCAGATGCTTCGATACGGGAAAGATTATTCTTTCCTGCCGACATATAATTAATTTGTCCTTACCGGCCATGGCAAAACATACGGAAAAAATAAATACGGATCCATACGATGCGGAAAAGACAGGCAAGATTTTCAACGAATATCTGACGAGACAGGGGCTCCGGAAAACGCCGGAACGCAAAACCATTCTGGATCATATCTGTCAAATTCAGGGGCCTTTCGACATAGATACGCTGTACGAAAGAATGGAAGAAAACAACTTCCACGTCAGCAAGGCCTCCGTCTACGATACCATTGAGCTGCTGATGAACGCCTGTCTGATCGTACGCCACCAGTTTTCCAAACAAACAGTCCGGTATGAACTGAGGAGCGTGGCTTCGGGACATTTCCACGTCATATGTTGCTATTGCGGCGCAATCAAGGAGGTGAAAAGCGACAAAATCATGCGCTTCATGAAGGATTTAAAGATTGCCAAATTCTCTCAGGAATACTGTTCGATGTACGTCTACGGCATGTGCTCGAAATGCAAGTACCGTCTTCCGGAGCAAAACAAAAAAACAGCAAAAGAACAAACATGAACAAGAACATATTAAAAGACATGAAAGTAGATGTATTATTAGGATTGCAGTGGGGCGACGAAGGCAAAGGCAAGATTGTCGACGTGCTGACGCCCGGATATGATGTCGTTGCCCGATTTCAGGGCGGGCCGAATGCAGGCCATACGCTGTCTTTCAACGGAGAGAAATATATCCTCCGTTCCATCCCTTCGGGTATTTTTCAGGGTGAGAAAATCAATATTATCGGAAACGGCGTCGTGCTGGATCCTCTGCTGTTCAAAGAAGAATCCGAAAGTCTGGCCAAAAGCGGGCACGACATTGCAAGCCGATTGTACATCTCAAAAAAAGCCCACCTGATACTCCCCGCCCACCGCATCCTTGATTCCGCCCTCGAAGCCGCCAAGGGAAACGATTTGATCGGGACGACGGGCAAAGGCATCGGCCCTGCGTATACGGACAAGGTGGGACGTAACGGCCTGCGCGTGGGCGACCTGTTTCACGATTTCGACAAAAAGTACGCCAACGCCAGGCGCCACCACGAAGCCATTCTGCGCGGACTGAATTACAGTTACAACATTGATGCGCTGGAATCCCGGTGGTTTGACGCGCTGGAATACCTGAAGAAGTTCCGCATCATCGACAGCGAACACGAAATCAACCGTCTGCTGGCCGAGGGGAAATCCGTACTGGCGGAAGGTGCGCAGGGAACGATGCTCGACATCGACTTCGGCTCGTATCCGTTCGTAACCTCCTCAAACACCGTCTGCGCCGGATGCTGCACGGGGCTGGGAATCGCGCCGCGAAACATCGGCGAAGTGTACGGCATATTTAAAGCCTATTGCACGCGCGTCGGCAGCGGGCCGTTTCCAACCGAACTGACGGACGATACGGGCGACGTATTGTGCAAACGCGGCAACGAGTTCGGTTCCGTCACCGGACGCCGGCGCCGCTGCGGGTGGATTGACCTTGTCGCTCTGAAATATGCCGTAATGATCAACGGCGTCACACAGCTTATCATGATGAAAAGCGACGTGCTGGATCCGTTTGAAACGATCAAGGCATGTGTTGCCTACCGGATTGGCGGCGAGGAAACCACCGAATTTCCCTTCGATATTTCGGAAACGGACGTGCAGCCCGTTTACGCGGAGCTTCCCGGATGGCAAACCGACATGACGGGGATGAAAAGCGAAAACGAATTCCCCGAAGAATTTAACGCCTGCCTCGCGTTCCTCGAAGCGGAACTGGGCGTGCCGATCAAAATTGTTTCCGTAGGTTCCGACAGGGAACAGACAATTGTGCGGTATACGGACTGAATCTGTAATGAAAAAAAGCGATTTACGGATAATATTCATGGGTACGCCCGAATTTGCGTGCGAAAGTTTGCGTGCCCTGACGGAAGGAGGCTACCGCATCGTCGGCGTCGTCACCATGCCCGACAAACCCGTCGGCAGACACGGCAATGTGTTGCAATCAAGCCCCGTAAAACAATATGCCCTGTCGAAGCATCTGCCCGTCTTTCAGCCTGAAAATCTGAAAGACGAAGCGTTTCTCCGCGAACTGAAGGCGTTGCAGGCCGACTTGCAGATTGTCGTAGCCTTCCGCATGTTGCCCGAAGCGGTATGGCACATGCCCCGTTTCGGCACGTTCAATCTGCACGCCTCCCTTCTGCCTCAATATCGCGGCGCAGCGCCCATCCACTGGGCGGTCATCAATGGAGAAACGGAAACGGGCGCGACCACGTTTTTCCTTACGCACGGAATGGATACAGGCCGCATCATCCTGCAACGTCGCGTGCCCGTCGCTTTTACGGACGATGCCGGCACGGTGCACGACCGGTTAATGATTGCCGGCGCCGAACTCACGATAGAGACGGTCGACCTGTTGCTCGCACGCGACGGTTACATCGCAACCGTACCGCAGGAACAACTCCTCCGCGACGCCGACACGCTTCGTCCTGCCCCTAAGATATTCAAAGACACGTGCCGAATAGACTGGTATCAACCGGCCGAGAAAGTATACAATTTCATACGCGGCCTGTCGCCCGCCCCTGCGGCGTGGACGGAACTGATTTTCGACAACGGCAACAGTAAATCGCTGCAAATATTTCAGTCCGAAATACTCCGCGAGCCGCACGCGCTGACCGTCGGCGCCATCCGCACAATCGGAAGCCGTCTGGACGTAGCCGTAGAAGACGGCTTTATCCGCCTGCACAGCCTCCGGATGGAGGGGAAAAAAAGAATGTCCGTAAAGGAACTGCTCAACGGAACGAGGCAAACTTTTTCCGCCGTCAAATAGCCGTTCATCGCGCAAAAAAACAGGAAATTTCCATTCAACCATGATTAGTTTTGGCCGTACACGATTAGGGTTGGCCATACACGATTAGGGTTGGCCATACATGATTAGGGTTGGCCATACATGATTAGTGTTGGCCGTACATGATTCGCTTTCGCCGGCAATGAAAACTCCGCAATTCATCGAATCAGGCAGCCGGAGAGGGTTTCATCTCCGCACCGCAAGCTGCCGGCACTGCGCTTATACATATATATTCTTACAAACACGGCAGGTATGCTTTTATTCGAAAAGCAACATGCCTCCATTCATATTTCGGAGGCCGCACGCTTGCCGTTTCATTTATTTTGCCTACCTTTACGGACGTAAACCTTGCTTCATTTCAATATAAAGAAGCTTTATATTAATGGAGTATGGTTTTTCGGACGGAATGAAAAAACAAAAACATATATATGATAAACAAATGGAATATTCGACCCTATACGGAGAAAGACCGGCAAATTGCGAATATGCTGGCATCGGAATTAAAGATCAATCCGGTGATATGTCTCTTGCTTGCCCAGCGCGGAATAACGACCGCCGAGGTGGCGCGTAAATTCTTCAAACCGAGTTTAAAAGATCTGCACGACCCGTTTTTGCTGCCCGACATGCTCAAGGCTGTAAAACGATTGAACAAGGCGCTGGGGAACAAGGAGAAAATCCTGATATATGGAGATTATGACGTGGACGGCACGACTGCCGTGTCGCTGGTGTACAAATTTCTGCGTCCCTATTCGTCTCTGCTGGATTATTACATTCCCGACCGCTACGACGAGGGTTACGGAATCTCGTACAAGGGCATAGATTATGCCGACGAAAATGGGATAACGCTGATTATCGCGCTGGATTGCGGCATTAAGGCCATCGACAAAGTGGCTTATGCCGGCAAAAAGGGAATTGATTTTATCATCTGCGACCATCACATGCCCGACGACGAACTCCCCGCTGCCGTGGCCGTGCTGGACGCCAAACGCACCGATTCGGAATATCCGTACGAGCACCTTTCGGGTTGCGGCGTCGGATTCAAATTCATGCAAGCCTTTGCCCAAAGCAACGATATTCCCTTTTCAAGTCTCGAAAATCTGCTGGAACTGACGGCCGTAAGCATTGCTGCGGATATTGTGCCCATCACGGGCGAGAACAGGACGCTTGCCTACTACGGGCTGCAGCAGTTGAACAGCAACCCAAGCATAGGGATGAAAGGCATCATCAATATCTGCGGACTGGCGGGGAAAGAAATCACCATCAGCGACATCGTTTTCAAAATCGGGCCGCGCATCAATGCTTCGGGACGTATGATGAACGGACGGGAAGCCGTCGACCTGCTGCTCTCCAAAGACATGAAGGCGGCGCGTGAAAAAAGCGAAAACATCAACCAGTACAACGACGAGAGGCGAGAACTGGACAAGTGTATCACCGACGACGCAAACAGCATCATCACCGAAGCAAAGAACATAGAAAACCAGAAAGCCATCGTCGTCTACAACCCCAACTGGCACAAGGGCGTAATCGGAATCGTAGCTTCGCGGCTGACGGAGCAGTACTATCGCCCGACTGTGGTACTGACCAAATCGTCCGAACTGATTACAGGGTCGGCGCGCTCGATTTCAGGATTCGACATCTACAAGGCTATCGAATCGTGCCGCGATTTGCTGGAAAATTTCGGAGGACACATGTATGCCGCAGGCCTTTCGCTGCGCGAGGAAAACCTCGAAGCCTTCAACCGGCGGTTCATGCAGATCGCCGACGAAGAAATCAGTCGGGAACAGATGATGCCGCAAATCGACATTGATGCGGTCATCGAACTTAAAGACATCAACATGCGGTTCCTCAACGAACTGAAAATGATGAACCCGTTAGGTCCCGAAAACGAAAAGCCGGTCTTTTGCACAAGAAACGTGCAGGACTACGGCACCAGCAAATGCGTCGGAAAAGACCTCGAACATCTGAAACTGGAAATCATCGGCTCCAAATGGGGCGGCCCGGTGCACGGCATCGCCTTCGGAATGCATCGCCACAGCAGCTACATCAAGGCAATGAAACCGTTCGACATTTGCTACACCATAGAAGAAAATACATACAACGGGAATACTACCGTACAGTTGATGGTAAAGGATATACGCCCGCTGCAAACGTAAAAGCAGACCATGCAAGCGGATTCTTCACTATTGCTCGAAACCTTAAAGGCGCATTGGGGATACACTGCCTTCCGCCCGTTGCAGGAAGACATTATCCGTTCGGTTTGCGAAGGAAACGACACGCTCGGACTTATGCCGACCGGAGGCGGAAAATCCATCACCTTTCAGGTTCCGGCCTTGATTATGCCGGGACTTTGTCTGGTCGTCACTCCGCTGATTTCGCTCATGAAGGATCAGGTAGACAATCTCCGGGCAAAAAAAATCATAGCCACGACGGTGTATTCCGGCATGGCGCGCGAAGAAATCAACACCCGGCTGGACAACTGCATTTACAGCAACTGCAAATTCCTCTACATCTCGCCCGAACGGCTGGCTTCGGAAACGTTTCTCAATAAACTGCAGGCTATGCACATAAACCTGCTCGTCGTCGACGAAAGCCATTGTATTTCGCAGTGGGGATACGACTTTCGCCCCTCGTACCTGAACATTGCCGCGATTCGTCAATATCTGCCCGACATACCCGTGCTGGCGCTTACGGCTACCGCTACACCTGAAGTGGTGGACGACATACAGGAGAAACTGCTTTTCCGGAAAAAGAACGTATTCAGCAAAAGTTTCGCCCGTAAAAACCTTTCGTATGTGGTGCGCCAGGCGGAAGACAAGGAGCAGGCGCTCGTCTACCTGCTGAACAGGGTGCCCGGAACGGCCATCGTGTACGTTCGCAGCCGCCGCCGGACGCAGGAGATTGCCGGGATGTTGAAAGACAAAGGCTTCACGGCGCACTTTTTCCACGCAGGACTGACGCGCGAAGAAAAAAGCGAACGCCAGAACCGGTGGAAAGACGACACTTGCCGCGTCATCGTAGCGACCAACGCTTTCGGCATGGGTATCGACAAGCCCGACGTGCGGCTGGTTGTGCACATGGACATCCCTTCTTCGCTGGAAGAATATTTTCAGGAGGCGGGACGCGCAGGACGCGACGGCAAGCAGGCTTATGCCGTCGCACTGTACGCAAGAAACGAAGACACCAAACTGAAAAAACGCATCACGGATACATACCCCGAAAAACATTTTATTATTCGCGTCTACGAAGCCCTGGGTAATTTCTTCCGGATTGCTGCGGGATACGGATTCAACACAACGTACAACTTTTCCCTCCACGACTTCTGTACGGCATACAAGTTCTCGTTCACGCAGGCGCAATATGCGCTCCGTATCCTCGAACTGGCCGGATATATCGAATACGTCGAAGATCCCGACAACGCTTCGCGCCTGATGTTTTCGGTCAATCGCGAAGAACTGTACCGGATGCATAGGCAGGACGCCGTGACCGACGCAATTATCGGGGCTATCCTGCGCTCCTATACCGGTGTTTTTGCCGAATATGCCCGTATCGACGAGGCGATGATTGCCTCGCAGGCGCATACGACGCGGCAGGACGTCTACGAACGGCTGTGCCAACTCTCGAAAGCAATGATTATTCATTATATCCCGTCCTCAAGCATCCCCCAAATCACCTTTGTCCGGTCAAGAGAAGAAACGCGATACGTACGCATACCCCCCTTCGCATACGAGGAAAGGAAGAAACGCGACGAAATGCGCATCAACAGGGTGTTGGAATACATCAGCGAAACGAACCACTGCCGCACGCGCATGTTGCTCCGTTATTTCGGAGAGAAAAATACGCACGCCTGCCGCACATGCGACATATGCCTGAAAAAGACATCGTCGGGGTTGAAACGGTGGGAATATAACGCCGTGCGCGACACGCTCGTGGAACTGTTGAGCAGAGAAGGCGCGAAAGACATCCCGACGCTGGCGAATATACTGCCGTTAGACAGGGACAAAAACATCACGGCGCTCGAATTTCTGATTGCGCACGACGAGCAATTCCGTCTGGAAAATATCATCCTGACACTTGTCAATCCGCCCGAACGCTGACTCGCTCCGCCTTACGGCAAAGAATCACGACTTTTTCATTACCCGCCGCCAGTGTAGTGGCAAACATAAAAACGTCGCCGCCATCGGCTATGCGGAGGCGTTTGCGCAATTCGCCCGCCGTCAGCGGAAAATTTCGTACCGACAGATTCGCCTGCGGAACGTCGCGCACAATCGTGCGACAAAAAGCATTATTGAACGCAAACACCCCCTCGACACGAAATACCCGCCCCGGAAAAGCGTGCAAACAATCGTCGGACGTATACAAATGACTGCTTGCGTGCAGCTTTTCCACACCGTACCGCTGCGCAATCAGCTTGTATGCCCCGGCTTTCAGAATCGACGCATTCGGCTCATACAACCAGGCCTGCACCCGACGGCAAATGCGACTTTCCGCCTCCCTTTCCTCCCGGAGGCAAAAGCGGAACACCTGCTCTCCGCCGTCCGCGGTGAAGTTGATGCACTGCACGGGCATATCGTCGCCCCTTTTCGCACCGCTCCGCATAACAAAAAGCAGTTCCTTACATTCGTTCCGCACCGAAACAACGTGTATCTCGCACGTCGCAGGCAGCACATCAAGCGCATGTCGCACATCAAGCATCGGCGAAAGTTTGGCAATCACCTTGGGCGCACGGCGCAGCAAACAAGGCAACATTTCCGTCAAGTCGGGCGTACAGTCACGCAGCGCGAAAACGCGCGTATTGCCCGTCACGCGCCGCGAAGGATCAAGGTAAAACACGTCCGGACGGGCGATTTCGCCCGACACCGCGCGGGCATCTGCATTATATCCCGTGATATTCCCGGCCTTCAGACGCTCAAAATTATACATCGCCGTCTCGAAACACGCACCGTCGCACTCCACATACGTCACGCCCTCCGTACGAAGAGAAAAATAATACGCATCCACCCCCAGCCCTCCCGTCAGGTCGCAGAGATGCCTCTCCCCCTCAAGCAACCGCTGCTTGTAGCGCGCCGTAAATTCGGACGAACACTGCTCCGCAGCCCTGCGCGAAGGAAAAAGCAACCGCCCGTCCGCCTCCCACGTCGGTAATTTCCCGCGGAGATGGCGTCGCGACGCAATCTGCTCCACCGCAAAACGGACGTCGACCTCGGGATAACGCCCGGCCGAAAGCAGCAACTGCGACAGGTCGTCCGCCGCATGTGTCTCGATAAACGAAAACAAACGTTCCGATACTTCCATCGGGCAAATGTACAACCTTTCGCCGATTTCGGAATGACCTGAGACGTCGGAAGTCTCGGCAAATTACCCGAAAGTAAGTTTGAGAAATTATTTTGAATAGGCAAAAACGTGCATTGTCGACAATATCCGGTTTATTGCCGACAATGACACGCACGACGTCGACACTCTCGGCGCAGACGTCGACACTTTCGGCGGAGACGTCGACAACCTTGGCGCAGACGTCGACAACCTTGGCGCAGACGTCGACACTTTCGGCGCAGACGTCGACAACCTTGGCGCAGACGTCGACACTTTCAGCGGAGACGTCGACACTCTCGGCGCAGACGTCGACACTTTCGGCGGAGACGTCGACACTTTCGGCACAGACGTCGACACTTTCGGCGCAGACGTCGACACTTTCGGCGCAGACGTCGACAACCTTGGCGGAGACGTCGACACTTTCGGCGCAGACGTCGACATTCTTGGCAGAGACGTCGACACTTTCGGCGGAGACGTCGACACTTTCGGCACAGACGTCGACATTCTCGGCGCAGACGTCGACACTTTCGGCAGAGACGTCGACACTTTCGGCACAGACGTCGACACTTTCGGCACAGACGTCGACACTTTCGGCGGAGACGTCGACACTCTTGGCAGAGACGTCGACACTTTCGGCGGAGACGTCGACACTTTCGGCGGAGACGTCGACAATATTGCGAACAATTATCTCTTTCCCTGATATTTTTGCCTTTTTATTGCGTCGAACTCACGCAATTATACTGTGTGCGACGTGGATTTGTACATTTGCATTACCATATCGCGTACAATACACGTTACCGATTCCGTTCGGTTGCGTATTTGCATGCGAATTGAAATCCCGCCGGATAAATCGAACGGGATATAATCTCGTCCGCACGAAATACACCGGACTGGGGGGCATAATATCTTCTTTCTATGCAGAAAGTATCGCTTGAAATTTAAAATATCCGTTTGTAACAGTCTCGCGGAAGCAATCCGGCAGGATAATAACAGGCGCTAAATGCAATTTCCGGCATCGCGGAAGATAGAACAATCCGGAGAAGCAAATCCGATGATTCGGCACCTCAATCCACACTCCGTTATTTTTCATCTGTTTCTTCGGAAAATATGTAAATCTGCGATATATGAGCATATTTTGAAATAAATCGTGAGCACATACATCATTAAAAGCGTAAAACGCTGAACTTTTGAACAGTTAAGGCGGTGTAATTTTATATCATAAATATTTTAGGAGAAATATATGAAGAAAAAAACTTGATAAAGTATCGCTGTTTATGAAAAAGTCCCCACCTTTGCACTGATTATAATGAGACAATTACGAAATTGTTTCAATAATTGGAGAAAGATTTTCAGAATTAGTGTTTTATTAAGACAGTGTAATTTAAAAACTAAACGAGGAGTTTAAAAATGAAAAAGAAAAAAAGAGAAGAAGAGAGAATTGGAAAAGTCCGGATGTTAACATTCGGTTTCTTAGCTGTTTGCGTCCTGACAATGTCGGGGCTTGCAGGTTGTACTACCACTACGGTGGTGGATAATGGGGGAGAAGAGATTGTCGAAGGAAAACCGACTGCAATGGCAATATCCATCCCCAGAGTAGCGACATATGCGGATAATAATGCTACGAGCGCTGAAGTTCAATTTAAGACGGCGGACATATATGTTTACGGCGCATCGCTTGAAAAACATGTATCAAAGACGCTTGCGGATTTCACTCTGGATGGCGACGTGTATAAAATGAAAGATTCGATTCAGGTATTGAGCGGGAACGGCAAGAAAATTTATGTAGGGCTTAACTTGTCTGCGGCAGCTAAAGCGGTGATTCAAAACAGCGGCGCATATGGTGTTTATCAGGAAGCCGTTTCGGCCGCTTTGAGAGATACAATCACTTCAGCCGGCGGAGGGTTTGCCATGTTCAGCGTCAATACGACGGCTAACACGACGTTTAATATTGAATCGGGTGTAACGAGTCCGAGAGGCGAAAACAAGAATGTGTTCCCTGTAACCGTAGCGCGTCTGGCGTCCAAAGTCACTTCCTTAAAAGCGGACAATATCGGCACTGCACCCAATAATACGGCGTCGGGCGTTACGTTCCATCCTGAAATCGCCAACGGATTGAAATTCTGTTTGGGTAATGTAAATACAAAGACGTATCCTTTACAGAAAATATCAGGCTCGGTGGTTGAAGACCCGAACTATTCGTCCAGTCCCGGTTTGTTCAACGAATTTGTAAATGATTACGGAGCTACCCCATGGAATGCCACTGCGTCCGAATATGTGGACGTCAATGCTTCCTCTACGGCTATAACCGCCAGAAACACGAAATATGCGGTTGAGAATACCAGCCAATCACCGTATTTGCAAGGAGCGATGACATACGCATCCGTAAGGGCGCTTTTCTATCCCGACTACGTTGTTACCGGTTATAATGCCACTACAAATGTGATTGATACATCAGGAAATACCGTTGTGCAGAATGATTTGTATGTATTTACCACAGCAGGTGGCGAATATTTGTATTTCACATCTGCGACGGATACTGTTGCATGGGCTACGGATAGCGACAATCCGGAAGCGGCCGGCCGTAAATATCTCGGTAATTATAAAAACGGCTATTGTTTTTATTTGATTTATCTGGCTCCCGAAACAGCGGCACAAAAAGCGATTTACGGCGATTACGCTACGGCGCGTAATTTCTGCTACACGCTTAACATCAAAAAATTCAATGCCTTGGGATATCCCAATCCGAATGAACCCAATCCGAACAATCCGCTTGGGACCCAAACGCATCTTACCGTGGATGTGACCATCCAGAATTGGTCGCTTATTACTACGGAGCATGAACTTGGTCCGCTTTAATCGCGGCTGACGATAAAAAAGAGGAGGGCGCGCCTCAAGGCTTTGCAGCCCTCCCTTTTTTTGATTTGAATGATTACGCGGATTGTGACGGTGTGTAGTGTAGCAGTGCATAAGGAAAAAAAGGGGAAATCTTACACATTAAACTATTACCCCTTCAAAATTTGAAGAAAAAAGAGAAAAGGAAGCGTATTACAATAAAAAATGAAACAGCTGTCAAAAATATATTTTCTATGGACAATGTGCGTTGCGACGATGAGTTTGTCTTTTCAATCGTGTCTCAACGATGACATGAGTGATTGCAACCCTGTTCCCGCACCGTCAGTTGACGACACCGTCGGGAAAGTGCGCGTATTCTTCGACTACATGGAAGCGACGGAGACGAGCAGCGCCGATATGGGGATTAGAAAAGGAATCCGCCGAGGCGATTTGGAGTCCGTATCACAAGTGGATTTGTATATCTTCGATTCCACGGGAGTGTTTATAGACAAATATACCGACATGCAACCTCTTTTACGACAAAAAGACACGTATTGTATGGAGATTGAACTGTCTGCCGGCAAATATACGTTTGTAGCATGGGGCGGGTTGCAGAAAACGGATTTTGCCGTAACGCCGGCTTCACCTGCAAAAAAACTCAGCCGGTTTAACGATTTTACCGTAAATTACCGTTTTGAAGGCGATACCATTATATTGCCGGTCGAGAATCTGTATTACGGCATAATTGAAAATACCTCAATCCGCATATCCGATTCTTTAAGGATTCACCTGCGGCAGGATACATATACATTTAATATAAAGCTTGCGGGATCCGCCGTAAGACAAGGTTCCGGTATAGGCGTCAACGACAGCGAAATTTTCGAAATGCTGATTACCGACAATAACAGTTGTTACGATTTCACTAACAAGCCTGTCAGCGCTCCCACGCACATATATAAAACAGGTTTTAATCCCACCCCGGATCGTACGATATGGAATGCGTCGCGCACCACGTTGCTTGTCGACAATGATCGGAAACCGGTATTGCGATTTTTCCGTAACGGAAGAGTGTGGAAACTCAGGGGGATGAACGAAGGGATTGATCTGGTAAAACTTATCAAACAATATACGGCGGAAAAATATACGGCAGAAAGTGGCGACCCGCTGGATTTCACTACCATGTATGAGTTTTACTTGACGTTTAATATTGAAGGCGATCCCGACGACGAAAGTTCCCTTTCCGTCGAAATAGAGATCGGCAACTGGAAACTGTCTTCGAGCGATAACGAATTATTCATGTAACCGATAGACAAATAAAAGAAAATGACGAAGGCATATAAAATATCGTACTGCGGATTGAAGCTTGTCGCGTTGTGCATTTGCCTGCCTGCGCTGTTATGGTCGTGTACGACCATAATAGAAGAGCCTGTCCCGGTGAAGGAAGACGTAGAACATGTGACTTTTACGGTTCGTATGCCCAACGCTACCCCACAGACGTACGCAATGAACGATATTGCCGAAAATGATATAAGAAATATAGACGTACTGGTTTTCCGCGTCGACAACGCGACTCAGGCGGAATATTTCGATTACCGTGTGGAAGGCTCGTCGATTGTAACCACAGACACGAATGAAAAACAATTCACGGTGACGCTTCGGAAAAACGACACGACAGATTGCCGTCTGGTATTTCTTGCGAACGTGCGGGACGAACTGACTGCAATGACTATGGCCAGAGATACACGCAAGGAATTGTTGCTGGAGCGGTTGCTTTCCTATAATTCCGGAGCGTGGCCTGTGGAGACGGATACATATCGACCTTTCCCCATGTGGGGCGAAAGCGATAAGGTACGGATTGACGATGGTTTGAACTTGAGAAAGCCGAATGGCATCACACTCCTGCGGAGCGTGGTCTCGGTAGAAGTCTATGCGGACAATGCGACCGTCACACCTCGTTTTACGCTCGAAGACGTCTACCTTTACAACCGGAAAGTATACGGCCGCGTGGCTCCCGACGGAATAAAATACATTGCCGTCGATAGAAAAGTGAAAGCCCCCTCGATTCCGACGGTGAACATGACACTGCCGCTTAACGTGCCGACTCCCCTGCATTATCCGGTTACGCCCACCGAGCATAAGTTGACGCATACGATATATACTTACGAGGCCGACTCCGTTAATTCCGGAGACGACTTCTCCGCTACATGCCTTGTCGTCGGGGGAATCTACGTGCCGGATGGCCGTAAGCAGTATTACCGCCTTGATTTCATGGTAAAAGACTCGGAGGGAAAGTTCAAAAGTTATCATTCGCTGCTCAGAAACCACCGTTATCAGTTTATCATTAACAGCGTTTCCGGCGACGGACATAA
This sequence comes from Tannerella sp., assembly GCA_031276175.1. Classification (GTDB taxonomy): domain Bacteria; phylum Bacteroidota; class Bacteroidia; order Bacteroidales; family Tannerellaceae; genus Tannerella. The sequence continues at coordinate 30,785 of JAISNP010000117.1, read as the reverse complement.
TACGCCCGACAGTGCGTTTTACGGCAAGAAAGGCAATATGGGCGTCGAAATCCTTGCATGGAATCTGGCCGATATAAATAATGTGGTAGTAAAGGAAATGCACATGTTAAGCCTGAACCGGAGCAGTTTGGAAGTAACGGGGCAGGGTGTGTTTTATGTCGGCGTGGAGACAGACCATCCCGAAGGATGGACGGCCGTGCCGGAAGATGCGTGGATCTCCGTAGACAAGCAAAACGGGTATATGAAAATCACATTGTCCACAACCGCTCCTTCGGGAGGACGTACAGGTTATATTAATGTCAGGGCGGGCAATATGACGAAAAGGTTTAAATTGGTACAAAAGTCTCTTTAGGAGAAAATCGAAGGTTATAAATAATACGGTAAGGGAATGAAAAAACGGGATTGCATAATTTTTCTGATATGGTGCATCGTTTCGTGCTCCGTTGAAGACATAACGGTCGTTCCCGACAGTGGAGGAGAAACGTCCGACGTGAAAATTTCCCTGGTAGTACCGGGAGCAGTTCATCCGTCGACCTATGCCGCTTCGGCGACGGACGAAAATGAGATTCGGACGCTGGACATTCTGGCGTTTTCGAAAAACAGTTCGAATGTAGATACGTTTTGTTATCGTGTGTCGGTAGATCCTGCAAAAATAGAAGATGCGTTGGGCGGCATCTACGGCAACAAGAAAGATGTAACCGCCAGGATGCAAAGATACAGGGCGCCGTTGAAACTTGTGATGATTGCCAATGCGTCTTCGGTACTGGACGCCGCATCGCTTACTGTGGGCGAACCGTTGACGGGCATTTACAACCGCTTGAAATTCGAATTTACGGAAAAATGGCCGACTTCGCCCTGCAAGCCGTTTCCCATGTGGGGCGAGGCTTCGGAATATGTCTTGATACAGGATCCCGTAGTGATGAAACGTCTCGAAATAGCGATGCTGCGAAGCATTGCCAAGATAGATGTCGGTGTCGACCTGTTTGCTTCCGACCCGGCTATCGGATTTGGTACCCACTTCAAGATAAAACATGTGTATGTGTATAATACGCAAAACAGGGGATTGCTTATCCCCACTCCCTCTAATTTCAATGCTTCGATGAAGCAGGTCAGGGAACCCAGCGTGCCCGCAGGTTCCGCAGCCAATACGGTGGAGCACGAATATACCGTGCCGGAAGCGTCCGCCAACAAGTTTTTCAATGAAATATATGTGACGGAGGCAGACAGTACGAATCCGTATCAGCCGCCGGTATTCCTTGTGATAGGCGCCGCATACGGGGGGATGGAGTTGTTTTACCGCGTCGACTTCGCCGCCAAAGACGGCCATTTGCTTCCTCTGCTGCGCAATTTCCGCTACCTGATAAATATCAAAAGCATATCGCGGCCGGGCTTTAATACCAAAGCCGAAGCTGCCGCCGCAAGGAGCGCAAATCTGGAATATGATCTGATGGCGATTGATGAACACCTGCGCGACTTCGTCTTCGACGGACAGTATTACCTCGGACTGAGCGAAGGCGATCTGATTGCGGACGCCGGCGGCGGCTCGAAAAAGATATGGGTGGAAACCAACTATCCGTCCCCGTGGAGCGTGGATTACAGCGGCGCGCTTTTCACTTCGAATACCGAAGACGGCGTATCCTCTACTTTCAACTGCGGCGAACTGCACACCTCCTATGTGCGCGAAGGCACGATCACCTTCACGGCGGGTACGCTGAAAAAAATTATCCGCGTGCGCCAGTACGCATCTTTCACAGGCTGCATCTCCGTATTGACCACGTCGCCGGCGGTGAACCTCTATTACCAAACGGCCAATATGGACGGCGTAAATCGCTACATACCGGCCAATTCTCATGACGTGCAGCTGGTTTGGGAAGACGTCCAGAACAATTCAACGGTTACGCTTTCCGGCAGTTCCGCCTCCGTGACGCTGGCAAACGACGGAAACGCCGTATTTGCATTGCGCAATACCGGCAGCGGCGATACCCTGTGGACATGGCACGTGTGGCGCGGCTATAACCCCGACAGTCAGGTCTTTCAGGTAAATTATAAAGGAAACATATTCATGGACAGAAACCTGGGTGCGACGACGAATGCTCCGGGAAACGTCGGCTCGTACGGGCTGAAATACCAGTGGGGGAGGAAAGAACCTTTCCCGCGCGCCGCCGCATTAACCGGAAATACGATACAGCCGGTATACAGGGGGGCTACACCCGTGACTGTCACCGTACAGGATGTAGCGGCGCTCGGAAGCAATCCGCTGGAGCAGTCGCACAAACGACCCACCGTCTTTATCAAAAGCGACCTGCCGCCTTTCGCCTGGTCGAGCACGGGCGATCTTGATAATTTATGGACAACAGGCGGTATAAAATCCGTATACGACCCCTGTCCTGCCGGATGGAGGCTCCCCACTTCGGCCGAATTTCTGAACGCCCTCGCGCCCACAGGCGGATGGAATTACGGGCAGGCTTACGAAGGCGGCCTTGTACTTCCCGCCGCAGGAGGAATGGACTTCAGCTCAGGCCAATTGTTCGACGTCGGTACGGACGGTTACTACTGGACGGCAGAAACCGCAGGAACACAGGCCAAGGCGCTTCATATCAGGAACGGCAACGCAACAATCGAACACATGCCCAGAGCGAGCGGCTTTTCGGTAAGGTGCATGAAGGAGAAATATGAGTAATGACGGTAAGTAATAACCGACAATTATCCGGGCGATGCCAACCAAACTTTATTCTACTCCAACCAAACCTTCGGCGACTCCAACCAAACCTTGGTTGGAGGCAACCAAACCTTCGGCGACTCCAACCAAACCTTGGTTGGAGCCAACCAAACTTTCGGCGACTCCAACCAAACCTTGGTTGGAGACAACCAAACCTTCGTTGGAGACAACCGAACTTTGGTTGGAGACAACCGAACCTTCGTTGGCATGAACAGGACATATGCGAGAGGCAGTGCAATAGTAAAAACAAAAATCATAAGTAACAATGAAAATAAGGAATATAAAAATGAGGGCAGGCGGTGGAATCCTCGTTTTAATCGTCATCATTTCGGGATTGGGTTTGAGTATGCGTGCGACGATCAATCGTTTTTCCGCTCCGGTTGAGTTGCCCGCGCCACCGGATACGTTGCCGGCGGCGAAGCCCTTGGAGTTTAATGCAAAGCAATTTATTATTGCCGAACCGGAAGCCCCGTTGTCCGGCATCTCCCTGCTGCGCGCGGCGCCCTATCCGCTGGGATACGTCGATTCCTCCATGATACGCTGCTTCACGCATATGGGAAGCGTAACTTTCTCGCCGCAACAGAAATTCTGGCAAGACAACCAGACCGCCAACGCCTTGTACGGTTTTTCCGTCCCGCTGGTCGGCGACCTGAACGGCGACGGTAAGCCGGAAATCGTGGCGTTGAGTCTTAATGGCACCAGCCCGATAGGTGCCAGATCGCCTTACCTGTTTATTCTTAACGGGCAAACAGGAGCGGTGCTGAATAAGTTTGAACTTCCTGCCGTAGTAGAGCCTTGCCGTTCGGGATACCACGGCTCGCCGTCACAGATTGCGCTGGTAGATGCCGACAAAAACGGGTTCGGAGAAATTATTGTTTGTTTCAGCAGTACGTCTGCTTCTGCGTATCGAAAACAGATTGCTTCATTCGAAGTAACAGGCAATTCGTTCGCGCTTACGCAAAAATGGAAAACTACGGATCATTATGGTCTTTGGTGGAATAACGGCGTAAAGCAGGATGATCCGGGCGATTATGATTATGATTATCCGATTCCCCAGATTGTGGATATAAACGGGGACGGCACGCCGGAACTTGTTGTATATAATAAGGTATATGATGCGACTAACGGCCACCTCCTTGCGCATTTCGACGAACTGGGCGCAGAACCCGGTGCGGGAAGCAAGTCGGCTTATGTCGGGTCATTCAGTCTTCCCGATAACAGAGATATTTATTACGAATCGTCCATTGCCTTTCCGTCCGTTTATGATATAGACGGCGACGGGAAATACGATTATATCGCAGGCGGGAAAATATATTATGACATTAACTTGACGACCGGGACTTATAAAACACTGAATCATACTGAAATTCCGGATGGTCGCACGGCCGTGGCCGATATAGACGGCGACGGTGAAGCCGAAATCGTGGCGCTGACATGTAATGTAATTGATCGGTACTCCAGCTATGACTTTACGTTGCGCGTCTGGAAACCGGATTTTACGACTAATCCGAGCGCCCCCACGGGACACACTGTGGCAACAAGGACTTTTAATACGCGAAACAATGCCGCACAGGGCTTTTCTTCGTGTCTCTATATAGGAGATATTGACGGAAAGGTACAGAACGGGAAAAAACTGCCGGAAATATCCCTGATTAGCGGACGGCCTTTCAAGGTGTCAAGCACGTACACAAATCTAGTTATGGATATTCCGGTGCATCCGAATGTGACGGACGGAGGAATTATCCATAATAAATCATTCTCCGATGCCGATGTACGAGGCTGTCTGGTTTCATTTACGTGGGATAACAACACCGGTGTGACTGCCGGCGATCGTCTGAAAGTATCGTTTATGCTGGAGCATGAAGATCGTTCAATCAATACCGGTTTTTCGCTGTTCGACTTCGATAACGACGGCACGGCCGATATTTGCTACCGCGATGAACACACGCTACGTATCATATCGGCGCGCAAGTCGTATGTGACGCTTGGCGAATCCGCTACGAGTGTGATTCGTATGTCAAAGGAGTGTATGTCGTTTACAGGCTTTGAATATCCGGCCATTGCGGATGTGGATGCCGACGGTTCGGCGGATATAATCGTAATGGGGCGCAGCAGCGGCGGTCCGGATAATGCCAGAGGTTATGTCCTTGTTGTGGAAGGCGCAAACCGCGATCTGGCTCCCGCGCCGACGGTCTGGAACCAGTTTCATTATCACCCGATGAAGATATATGAAAATCTTCAGACGCCGTCGCCCAATTTCCACCCGCTGGATCCCGACTATCGTTTTTATAAATACGAAACCGATGCCAACCCGACGTATTTTTACAACAGCAACATCATGCAGGCCGTGATTTCGTCGAGTACCACAGCAGCGAACAGCAAAGAAATCATCAGGCCGATAGTACGCACGCCCGACGCCCAAATTATTGACGCACGCATCGTTGCTTCCGGCTCTCAAGGCATAGCGACTTTCAGGATCACAAATATCGGCGATGCTTCGCTGCCCGCCGGTACGCCGCTCAAAATCTATTGGAACGACGTAAGTGCGTCTTCCGGCACCATCGACGTCACGCTTTATCCCGGCGATACTACAAATGTGTATTCGTATACCGCACAATATGCCGGTGATGTCGGCGATATTATTGTCGGCGACGGCACGCTGGTCGGCGGGGAATTCCAGCCGGGCAGCATGAGGGAGTGTAACTGGGCGGATAACCATGCGAAAGTAGCGATGTTTCTGCCTCGCGAAGATTTGGCCGTCGTGCCCCGTTACGGCACGGTCATGATCGACGTCCTGGCAAACGACATACTGGAAGGCTCATGCAGCGATCAGACGCTTGTTGCCGCCGATATTACGACGCCTGCCGGAGCGGGCGTTCTGAACGGCGATTTCGGCGTCGTCCGGATTGTGAACAATAAAATCATGTATACGGCGTCGGGGGCGGCATCCGGCGGCGTGGTGAAATTTACGTACAAACTGACGTGCGGCGGCGTCACGCGGGAAACTTCCGTGTATATATTTATTCTGGAGAGTTGTACGGGAAATTTTGCCGCCTGTGCAAACAGCAATTACACGGTTTGCCTTAAAAAGGCGCTGGATAACAACCTTATATTTGAGTGGTACGGAGAGGATAACGCCACGTACATCGGGACGGAGTTTCCGGTAATAAACAGTGCGACCGACGTGACATTCTACGTGAAACCCAATTTCAGAGACGTGACGACGGGTACATGGGCTTCATACCGGACAAAGGATTTTCCGAGAGGCAAACTTACAATCAACGTGACAAGCGTGTCGAACGCCGATACGATGCGCTGGACGGGCGCTGTCGACAGGAACTGGTTGAATCCGGACAACTGGGTGCAGGTAGAGGCCGGAAAGACAAAAGCCGTGACGTGGGCGCCTACCGCTTGCGTAGACGTCATCCTCGGCGAAGACTGTCCGTATTATCCCGAACTGGAGCAGGCTACCGAATGTCGCAACATCCATCTGGAAAACAGGGCAATGATAGCAGGCATCCACCATCTTGAATATGAGAAGGTGTCGATGGATTTCGAGCCGGTTTCGAGGGAGAAGGACGGCTTCGTCATGTGGTCGGCGCCGTTGAAAGATATGTATACGGGCGATTACCATTTCCCCACGGCAAGCAATAACCCGGACTGGGGGCCGGTATACATGAATTTCTTCCAGTCGGACAATCCGGATTATCCGGGCAGCGTGGCGCGCGAAAAAACGTATACGGCGACATTCGGCAGTATGGGTACGCCTTTGCCGCTCGGCAAGGCATTTAACGTGCATATATTGCCGGATACGGAAGGCAGGCGTTTCACTTTTCCGAAAGCGTTCGCTTCTTATACGGATGCAAGAAGTATTACTACTACCGGGACATTGTCGCGCGTCAATGCAGGGCGTTTCATCACCGACGGCGTATTGTCTTCTGCCGGTCTGATGGATCTTCCGGTTCGCGACAGCGCTTATTCGCTGGTACAGGTCGTCAACCCGTTTGCGGCATACCTGAAAGTGGACGAGTTCCTTACGCTGAACAGCAGCAAGATAAAAAATACATACAAGATATGGAACGGCGACGTAAACGAAGATTTTATTTCGGTGCTTTTCACGGGCGATACGATGCGTTATGCGATTTCGGACGCCGGCATCACCACGGGTACGGAGCAGTGGATAGCGCCGTTCCGCTCTTTTTTCGTCGAGAAGCAACAGAATGAAGTGTTCCAGACTTTGCAGATATTCGAGCAGGCAATGGTGACGACAGCCGGCCCGGCGGAAACGTTTGTTCTGCGCAGTTCGGCGGAAGAAGAAGGCGTGTTGCGCATTACGGCGAAACAGCAGTCATACCGCAACTCGACGATACTGCTTAATGAGGCCGGCGCCGTTTCGCTGTACGACCCCGACGAGGATTCGCGCAAGGCCTTCCTCGACGGCGTGCCGGTGCTGGTATACACGATAACGGCCGACAACGAAGCGCTGGCTATCAACCGGAGCGACGAATTTGAGATGCCTGTGAGGCTGGGTATCCGACTGAAAAATACAAGTCAGCCCGTCACGCTCGACTTTTCCGGCGTTGAGCGCTTCGGACGACCGGTGTATCTGACAGACCTCGAATCGGACAGCAAGGAAATTGATTTGCAGCGGCAGCCGTCGTACACTTTCGTCGTCCGGCCGGACGCAAACGGCAACGGCATGACGGAACTGAACGAGCGTTTCAGTCTGCGCTTCGGCGCTCCGACAGGGGCGGAACGGATTGAAGACGACAACATCAGGGTATCTGCCGGGGCAGGAAAGATTTATATTGATTTTTCCGAAGGAGCGGTTTCGGGCGTCACAATATACGACATTTCAGGCGTCACCGTCTATCGGGCCGAAGTGTCGGGCGCGCATCTTACCGTGCCCGTTCCGTCCAACCGAATGTATTTTGTAAAAACACATCAGGGAAACAGGGAGCATCCGGTCAGGAAGGTGCTGGTCGGAAATAATTGATGTACGAAAAGGCGAAGTAAAACGATTACCGTTCTTTTCAAAAACGATTACCGATGAATTTTAAAAAGATAACTATCGTTTGGAGAAACGATAGTTATCTTTTTATCAAGAGATAGTTATCGTTTGAAAAGAAGGCGGCGGAGAATTGATAACGTGAGTTCGACGTAAGAAAAAGCACTTTTTCTTCGCTCATCCTTTCCCCTAAAGATACGTTCTTTAGAAAAGTTGCATTCGCTACTTGAATCTGCCCTTTGGTAAAAATCTTGAGGTAACGCAGGACGATTATATGGACATATATAAAGCGAAAGATATGGATGAAATCATGAATTTTCTTTGCCGGCCGATGCCTTTCTGCCTATATTGCAACAAAAAAGGTACGATTTGGGACATTGGTTACGGCGTTTCCAAAAAAGACATTATCGAATGGACGGCATAAAAATCTGTAAAGCATTCGTATCTACAATAATGCCTGTCGCTGCCAAGTGGAATACAACAAAAGGAGCACGCATCAACTCGCCGCATTTCCGCCATTGAATTGATACGTACCCCTTCTTACTTTCTCTTTTTTAATTCAGGATATAACTCCCGAATTGCTCTTTCATTCCGGATTCGAACCGGTAAACCCTTGCAAATTGACGAATGAAGTCCAATGTCTCCAAGCGAGGCTTTGGCGCTGTCTTTTTCATGCATGAGGTTTTGTCTGAATGTTCATTTGTAATACATCGGGTAAAATTTTTCATAGGCATCCTTATTTTTTATTCTTACATAAAAAAACGATACCTTGGAGAAAATATTGTTTATCCCTTGTTTTTTCACGAAATTTATGTGGAGCAGCACGCGGGAAAGCACATATGATGCAACAACTGCTATATAAAACAAAAACCTTACGCGACAAAATATCCCCTTCATGTATTCGGGATACCGACCTTGCAGGGAGAATCAGACGTAGGAAAGTTCGATTTTATGTTCTTCCGCCATCCGGCGCATGTTCAGGATTGCATAGCGCATCCGCCCTAACGCCGTGTTGATACTGACACCTGTTGCATCCGCTATTTCCTTGAAACTCATGTCGTGATAATAACGCATCTCCAGTACTTCGCGTTGATTGACAGGCAGATGTTTGATCATCTTTCGGATGTCGGCAAGCACCTGATTTTTGACCATCCGGTCTTCTATCGTGTCTTCGCATAACCGTACGTCATTGAACAGGTCGATTTCCGGTTCGTCGTTCGAAATGGCATTCTCATTGCGTTCCTGTCGGAAATTGTCTATTATCAGATTGTGAGCGATGCGCATAATCCACGCTTTAAACTTGCCGTTTTCCGTATAACGTCCCTGCTTGATCGTAGTAATTACCTTCAGAAAAGTTTCCTGAAAAATATCTTCGGTCAAGTCACTGTCGCGTACAGTATAATATATGTACGTGTAGATACTATTTTTGTGGCGGTTCAGTAAAACGTCAAATGCAGGATTACTGCCTTGCACGTAAAGGATAACCAATTCTTCATCGGTCATCGTTTTCAAATTATTCATTACATTTCAATTTATCTGGTTTCGTGTAATGTTTGCAATAGGCAATTGAATTTAATTCGTTTCACAATATTTTTTATTGCCTGCAAAGGAATGAAAAGTCTTTCAATTAACCAAACCTTTTCGAAAAAAATACCCCGAATTGCGCGTTTTATGAGCAAAATGAGGTATTTTAAGGACGAAATGTCCGTTCTAAATATGCTGTTTAAAAACTTTGAAAGGCAGTGAAGAGATTTCTTATTTCGGTTTTCACTTGATTGATACCAATCAGACCGCCGGATATTCCCGATGACAGACTGCGTACTTCGCATATCAATTCGTTCTGCCCGATTACGGTCACGCGGACGGATATTTTCGAGTACTTCACGAATGCGCCCAGCAGTATCCGCGCCGTGCGGTTTCCTTTCTCGAAAATCGTCGATTCGTTTTCAATTCCTTTCGATTTGTAACCCCAGCTTGTCAGCAATGTATTGATTTTTCGTTCCAATTCATCTTTGGATACGTTAGTGTAGACATGTTTAAACATGTCCGAAGTTGTCGTTTCATTTCTTATAAAGCCCATTGTAGAATATGTTTAAGTGATTTAAAAGTTATTCCCATTCGATTGTGGCCGGCGGTTTGGAACTGATGTCGTAAACTACGCGATTGACGCCTTTGACCTTGTTGATGATTTCGTTCGACACTTTGGCCAGAAAGTCGTATGGCAGTTGCGCCCAGTCGGCCGTCATTGCGTCGGTCGAAGTCACGGCACGCAGGGCAACGGTATTTTCGTAAGTCCGTTCATCGCCCATCACGCCCACCGAGCGTACCGGTAGCAAGATGGCGCCTGCCTGCCAGACCGTATCATATAATCCCCATTCGCGCATCAGCGAGATGTAGATATCGTCCGCATCCTGCAGGATATGTACTTTCTGCTCCGTGATGTCGCCAAGTATGCGGATACCCAGTCCCGGACCGGGAAAAGGATGGCGGTTAATCAGGTATGGCATCATGCCCAACTCCGTGCCTACGCGGCGCACTTCGTCTTTGAAAAGCAGGCGTAAAGGCTCTACCAGTTTGAGTTTCATCCTGTCCGGAAGGCCGCCCACATTGTGATGGCTCTTAATGACCATGCCTGTGATGGAAAGGGATTCGATTACGTCGGGATAAATAGTGCCTTGTCCCAACCATTTGATGTCTTTTAATTTCTGTGCTTCTTCCTCGAAAACGTCGATAAATCCTTGCCCTATGATTTTTCGTTTTTGTTCGGGTTCCGTCACGCCTGCCAGACGGCGGTAAAACTTTTCGCCGGCTTTTATTCCGATTACGTTCAGCCCCAGATGTTCGTAACTGTGCATGACGTGTTCAAATTCATGCTTGCGCAACAATCCGTGATCTACAAAGATACAAGTGAGGTTTTTACCGATAGCTTTGTGTAGTAAAATGGCCGTCACGGACGAATCTACACCGCCGGACAGCGCCAGAATTACCTTGTCGTCTCCCAGTTGCGCTTTCAGGGCGGACACCGTCGATTCAATGAAAGATGCGGGCGTCCAATCTTTTGCGCACCCACATATATGAATGAAATTGTTCAGAATGTGCATCCCGTCTTCCGTGTGAAACACTTCGGGATGGAATTGTACGCCCCACGTCGGTTCGCCGTCGATGCGGTATGCGGCGATCTTTACGTCGTTTGTGCTTGCGATAATCCCGAACGACGCAGGCAGTTGGGTGATGGTATCGCCGTGCGACATCCATACCTGCGAGCCGTTTTTCACGCCCTTCAGTAACGGGTCGCTACCGTCAATGTACGAAAGATGCGCCCGGCCGTATTCGCGTACGGTAGCCGGTTCGACTTTTCCGCCCGAATCGTTTGCCATCAGCTGGGCGCCGTAGCAAATGCCCAATACCGGATATTTTTTGCGAATGGCCGTCAGATCTGTTCTGAATGCATTGCTGTCGTCCGTCGAACAGGAACTGCCGGAAAAGATAACGCCTTTGATGTGTTCGTCGTCTTCCGGGAAACGGTTATAAGGCAGTATTTCGCAATACGTGTTTAATTCTCGGATTCGGCGTCCGATCAGTTGAGTAGTCTGTGAACCGAAATCAAGGATGATAATTTTATCGCACATGAGTGACTTATTTTTTAAGTGTGCAAAGATAAAAATATTCTGTGAGAAAGGTCTTGTTTCCGGCCGGACAGGTTGAAAAATATAGAGTTTGTTTGCTGTTATCCCAAGGAAAGTCTGCACTCCTTGATTGACTTCGGATTCCGTCCTGTCTTTTTCAAGGTAGCTATCATTCGATACTGATATACTCTGCATCCGTTCTTACACTCAGGTAACATTCTTTTACTACTCACTTACAATAAGGTTCTGTTCTTTAATACTTCGTGAGACGTCCTGCTCTTTTTCTCTTGCAGGCCTGTGTCCGTATCTGCTATGACTTCGGCTGACTTCTCACTGCAATTGTTAGCCATGTTTCCGAAAAAAACGTCCGCACGTCCGTGAGATCTCCCGTGGTAAGATTAATAACCTTCATCCCATATATCCGCATCATTTACTCCGCCGTTCCGGATAGCTTTCGGACTTTGTTTTGTTCGGCAAACTCATCCTGCGACTTGAGCCTTATATGATGTTCGTGTTCCTCAGCCGGGATTTTGTCGCAGGCTTCCTTCGGATTCCACATCGCTATGGACACCCTTGCTTTCAGCTAACGGTTGATCGCTACCTACCCCCACCCATAGTGGACTTACACCACCTAATTATATGTCATGCACGGTACACACCAAAAAAACCGGACTGCGACAGTCCGGTTTTTCAACCACTAACCTAAATTCAATAAAGATTTCACTCGAATTTTTTGTTCAATAAAATATGACAGAAGAACCCTGCAATGACAACCAGCAACCCAACCAGCAAAATCGTGTTACTCGATGCCCCGATTATCGTAGGGATCGTCAAAATTGCAACTCCGACAAGGAGTACAAGTATTCCCAAGTATTTCAATGCACTCATTATTTATAATGTTTTATTGATTAATTTATGCTTGCAAATAACGCAATAATAATCCGAACCGAAAAATATTTTCGGATAAAAATCACGACAATGGTAATTTTTACGTACATTTACATTCGCGAAAAAGAAAATAATATGCTTCAAATACTTTACAGTCTGTACTTTTGGCTCGTCGTAATGCCTGTTTTCTGTATTATTACCATTTTGACCGCATCGGTGGTCATGATTGGTTGTCTGCTGGGAGGCGAACGTTTTTTCTCCTATTATCCCGGCATGATCTGGTCGCGCCTCACCTGCTATCTGGCGCTGTGCCCCGTCAAGGTGAAGGGACGGGAGTTGCTGGACAGGAAACAATCCTACGTTTTTGTAGCAAATCACCAGAGCGCTTTTGATATTTTCCTGCTGTATGGATTCCTGCGGCATCCCGTTAAATGGATGCTGAGGCGCGGGATTGCAAAAATCCCCTTTGTCGGAACAGCCTGTCGTGCAGCCGGATTTGTCTTTGTAGATCACTCGTCACCACAAGCAGCCCAACGCAGTATCGCCAAAGCGAAAACTTGCCTGCAACACGGCGCATCGCTGATAATCTTTCCCGAAGGCTCTCGCAGCCGCGACGGGAAGGTGAATCGTTTCCACAAAGGAGCCTTCCTCGTAGCCATGTCGCAACACCTCCCCATCGTCCCCGTCACCATCAACGGCGCTTACAAAATACTGCCCAAAGGTACGCTGACTGCCCATCCTCACAGGATGGAAATGTGGATACATGCACCCGTGCGGATAGACGAGCACGTGAATAATGAAAAAAATGGACTGCAGACTTTTGCCGACAACGTGAGGCAAATCATTGCCGTCGACCTTTGGGACGAATTTAAATGACGAGGCTACACCCATGCCTGTCTTGTACCTTTTTTTCTTGACGCAAAGGTACGAAGGATGCAGCTTGTTCCGGTAATTCTTGCAGGCGCCGTACGCAGGACAGGATCGGGTTGTTATGATTTCGCGCGGGGCGATTACTGCTTCCGGCTTAAATGCCGCCCCGTATACGAGGCTTCGCAGGCGGCTATTTCGCGGGGCGTGCCGGCGCAGACGAGGTTGCCGCCGTTTTTTCCGCCTTCGGGGCCGAGGTCGATTACGTAGTCGGCGCTTTTGATTACGTCGGGATGGTGTTCAATGACGACTACCGTGTGTCCGTGGGCAATCAGCGCAGAGAAGGCGTTCAGCAGCGTTCGGATGTCATGGAAATGCAGTCCCGTCGTCGGTTCGTCGAAGATAAACATTGTCGAATCGTGCCGCTCCATTCCCAGGTAGCAAGCCAGTTTGACCCGCTGGTTTTCGCCGCCGGAGAGCGTGGAGGAGGTTTGTCCCAGTTTGATGTAGCCCAGTCCGACGGCTTGCAGCGGCTTGAGTTTTTTTACAATCTTTCTTGAACCGTATTCGTGGCAGGATTCGAAAAATTCAATCGCGCGGTTGACCGTCATTTCGAGTATGTCGTAGATGTTTGCTCCGAGCACTTCGACTTCCAGTATGTCGGGAAGGAAACGCTTGCCGTGGCAGGCATCACATTCGAGCGTTATGTCGGCCATGAACTGCATCTCGACTACTATCTTTCCTTCGCCTTTACATTCTTCGCAACGTCCGCCTTCTTTGTTGAACGAGAAATGCGCCGCGGTGTATCCCATCCGCCTCGAAAGGGGCTGGTTGCCGTAGAGTTTGCGAATTTCGTCGTATGCCCCGACGTAAGTGACCGGGTTGGAGCGCGAACTTTTCCCGATGGAGTTTTGGTCGATAAACTCGACGGAGCGGATGCGCCTCACGTCTCCCGATATTTCGTCACATTCGACTGACGGCGGCGAGTACACCATTATCCGGCGCAGGCCTTCGTACAGTATGTCGCGCACGAGCGTGCTTTTGCCGGAGCCGCTTACGCCCGATACGACCGTCATGACGTGCAGCGGGAATTTCACGTTCACCCGTTTGAGGTTGTGCAGGCGCGCGCCTTTTATTTCGATGTACTCATTCCATTTGCGGGAGACTTCAGGCATCTCAATGGTTTCCCGTCCCGTCAGGTAGCGGACGGTATAGCTGTCGCTGTCTTTGTCCATCTTGTCTATCGTACCCTGAAAGACGATTTCGCCGCCCAGCCGCCCTGCGTTCGGGCCGATGTCGATGATGTAGTCTGCCGCGCGGATTATTTCCTCGTCGTGTTCGACTACGACCACCGTATTGCCCAGATCCCGGAGCCGGTGCAGGACTTTGATCAGGCGATCGGTGTCGCGCGGATGCAGGCCGATGCTCGGTTCGTCGAGGATATACAGCGAGCCGGTCAGGCTGCTGCCGAGCGACGTGGCAAGATTTATCCGCTGACTCTCGCCGCCCGAAAGCGACGACGACAGCCGGTCAAGCGTCAGATAGTCCAATCCTACGTCCGTCAGAAACTGCAGGCGGCTTTTTATTTCTACCAGCAGTCGTTTGGCGACGGCGGCATCCGTCTCGTTCAATTGCAGATTGTCGAAATACACCTTCAGTTCGGAAACGGGCATACACATCAGCGCGGCAATCGGCTGCTCCCCGACGCGCACGTACAGCGCCTCCTTTTTCAGCCGGCTTCCGTGGCACGACGGGCATATCGTTTTCCCCCTGTAACGCGACAGCATCACGCGGTAGTGTATCTTGTAGAGGTTGTTCTCTACAAAGCGGAAAAATTCGTCGATACACGGCATATCCGTATCCGGCGCGCCGTGCCACAGCAAATCTTTCTCCGCACTGCTCAATTCGCGGTAAGGGCGGTGTATCGGGAAATTGTGCAGTACCGACTTTTGAATAAAGTCGCGCTGCCATTCTCTCATGCTGTCGCCCTTCCAACATGCGACAGCGCCCTCGTAGACGGACAGGTTTTCGTCGGGCACTACCAGATGCTTGTCTATACCGAGCACGCGCCCGAATCCTTCGCATTGTTCACATGCGCCGACGGGGTTGTTGAAGTTGAACATCAGTTCGGACGGCTCTTCGAATGTGATTCCGTCGGCTTCGAATTTCTTTGAAAACTCGTGCACTACCGTTTCCCCGGGCAGGTATACCCGCAGGCGACACAGGTCGTGCCCTTCGTAGAATGCCGTTTCGACGGAGTCGGCAAGCCGACTTTTCAGCAGTTTGTCATCCGAAACGGCGAGCCGGTCTATCAGGAGTTCTACGTTTTTCGATTGCAACGCTTCGCCGTCGTTCAGCGCTTCGCCGATGCGCATTACGTTACCGTCCGCTTCCAGCCGCGTATAACCTTCTTTCAGCAGAATCTCCAGTTGCTCTTTCAGCGTGCGTCCTTCGGGGACGACGACCGGCGCATAGACGGCAAAACGTGTGCCTTCGGGATAGCTCAACGCCGTTTTTACCACGTCGCTCACCTGATGTTTTTTTACTTCCTGTCCCGATACGGGCGATATGGTTTTGCCGATTCGTGCATACAGCAGGCGGATGTATTCGTATATTTCTGTAGACGTTCCGACCGTCGAACGCGGGTTGCGGACGTTCACTTTCTGCTCGATGGCGATGGCGGGCGGGATGCCCGTGATGTAGTCACATTCCGGTTTGCTCATTCTTCCGAGGAACTGCCGGGCGTAGGCCGACAGGCTTTCCACGTATCGGCGTTGCCCTTCCGCATACAGCGTGTCGAAGGCGAGCGAAGATTTTCCGCTGCCCGACAGTCCGGTGATGACTATCAACTTGTCGCGCGGAATGTCCACGTCGATATTTTTCAGGTTATTCACCCGTGCGCCCTTTATATGTATGCAGGTATCGTTTCGCATGTGCTTAAAAAATGCCGTTCGGCGCCTCCTGTGACGTGCCGAAGTTTAATCGAATCATTGAATATTTTCCAGAACCGCGATGGTAAAATCCCACAGTTTTTGCACGGAAGCGATCCTTACGGCTTCGTCGGGCGAATGGGGATGAATCAGGTCGGGGCCGAACGAAATCATGTCCATATCGGGATATGTTTCCTGAATGATGCCGCACTCCAGTCCGGCGTGTATCACTTTGACGGAAGGTTTCCGCCCGTACAGTTTCAGATACGTGTCCCGCATCGTTTTCAATATGGGCGAGCAGACGTCGGGTTGCCATCCGCCGTAAGCCGAGCCGTATTCGACCTTTGCTCCGGCCATCGAGAAGACGCTTTCGAGCGACGAACAAACCCATTCTTTCCTGCTGTCCGACGAGGCGCGTACAAGTATCTTGATGTCAATCGTGCCTTTCCCGGACTTGACGGATGCCAGATTCGACGACGATTCTACCGTGTCGGGAAAGTCGTGCAACATGCTGGCTACGCCGTTCGGGCAGCCTTCGACGGCATTGATCAAATCGTCCTGAATTTCTTCGGGGATAAGGCATGACGGATGTTCGGCCATTTCGACAGTAAAACGGATGTCCGTTTCGATTCCCGCATATTCCGTCGCGAAGAGTTCCTGATAGTCCGCTACCAGTTCCCACAGCGCCTCCGCATTGTCGCCGGGCAGGGTGATGACGGCGACGGCCTCGCGCGGGATGGCGTTGCGCAACGTGCCGCCGTCGACGGACGCCAGACGTGCGCCGAAATCGCGGACGGCCACTTTCAGGAAACGGAACATCAGTTTGTTGGCATTGGCGCGTCCGAGATGAATGTCAATGCCCGAATGACCGCCTTTCAGTCCGCTCAGGCTGATTTTTACGGCCACGTCGCCTTCTATCAGCGGCGCGCCTTTCCTGTACCGGAACGCGATGTTCAGGTCTGCTCCGCCTGCACAGCCGGCAAACAGCGATCCTTCTTCTTCGGAATCGCAGTTCAGCAGGATACGACCCTTCAGCAAGTCCGGTTTCAGACCGTTGGCCCCCGTCATGCCCTCTTCCTCGTCCGTCGTGAACAGGGCTTCCAGCGCCCCGTGCTTCAGCGACTTGTCGGCGAGTACGGCCATTATCAGCGCCACGCCTACGCCGTTGTCTGCGCCGAGCGTCGTTTGGCGCGCCTTCACCCATTCGCCGTCGATATAGGCATCGATCGGATCTTTCAGAAAATCATGCTCGACGAGGGTTTGCGGCACCATATCCAAATGCGCCTGCATCACGACCGTCCGGCGATGTTCGTAGCCCGGTGCGGCAGGCTTGCGGATCAAGACGTTTCCCGCTTCGTCCTGTCGGGTTTCCAGATCGTGTGATTTCCCGAAAGCAAGCATGTGTGCCGTGATGCGCGCCATCGAGTGGGTCGGACGGGGAATCTGCGTGAGTTCGTAAAAATAGTTCCACACGGGCAGGGGGGCAAGTTTTTTTATTTCTGCCGACATAATTCTTTTGTTTATTTGTTTGATATATAGTTTAAGATAATTCCGAACAGGATTATTTTCCCCGGTTGATGACCGGCAGGGTCAAAATGCTGATAATACCTGTCGAGACAATCCATAATACGGATTGAACCGTATATACGACGAGGGCAAATGCCGAGGCGTCGCTTTCCGAGACGCCGAAGCAAATCAGCGTGCTGATCACCGCAAAATGCCATACGCCGATTCCGCCCTGAACGGGTACGGCGACCGCAATGCTGCTCATGGTAAAGACAATCAGCCCGATTCGCGGGCCGAGATCGCGGGTAAAGTCGAAGGCGTAGAACGTGATGTAAAAGTACAGGAAGTATCCCCCCCATATCATTGCCGTCTGCAGGATGAAACGCACTTTATGTTTCATTTTCCAGAGGCTTTTGATTCCTTCCCAGACGTTCAGCAGCAGTTGTTTGATTTTCTGCACGAAGGAGAGGTGGCTCAACCTTGTAAACATAAGCCACAGGCAGGAACCCGCTACGATAAGCGCCGCATAAATCCAGACGGACGAGAAAAAGGCGCTGAAGCCGGTAAGAAATTCAGGATGTTCCGAGAAATAGCGGTTGAAAAAGCTGATGTTGAACACGGCGACGCACAGCGTGAGCAGGCCGACGATGAGCGTATCCATCACGCGGTCGATAAACAGCGTGCCCAGCAGTTTGGAGAACGATACTTTTTCGTATTTGGAAATGATACCGCAACGCCATATCTCGCCCACGCGCGGCAACGCCATGTTGATGGCATAGCTGCCGAGCACGGCCAGTACGGTATTGAGCCGCCCTACTCTTTTCCCGAGCGAATCAATTAAAAGCCCCCAGCGGAACCCGCGCGCTATGTTGGCGCCAAGGCCGAAGAGGAGCGATAAGAAGATAATGTCGTAACGTACGCCGGTCTTTACGGTAGTCATCATCTGAGACAGATCCTGATCCTGATACAAGTACCACAGCAGCAGGCAACCCAGCCCCAGAGGAAGCACAATCCGAATAACTTTACGGAGGAATGTCTTTAAACTCATGAATATATCAAGCTATTAAAAAAAATTCATACCTTTGTGGCCGCAAATATAAATATATTTTTCGGATAAACGCGGAAAACATTGAAAACGGATGAAAATCATACGGCCGAAGAAGGCATTGGGACAGCATTTCCTGAAAGACGCGGGAATTGCGCGACGTATTGCGGAGACGCTATCCGCGTATCGCGGCCTGCCCGTACTGGAAGTGGGGGCAGGAACGGGTATGCTCACCCGTTTCTTGCTCGAAGAAGCGCATGACCTCTCGGTAGTGGAGATCGACACGGAATCGGTCGAACATCTCCGCCGGCATTTTCCCGCACTCGAAGGGCGAATCATCGCCGCCGATTTCCTCCGTCTCGACCTGCACACACTCTATCCCTCCACGTGCTGCATCACGGGCAATTATCCCTATCATATCTCCAGTCAAATTCTGTTCAAGGTACTCGACGCCAGGGAACAGGTCGTCTGCTGCACGGGAATGGTGCAAAAGGAAGTGGCGGAACGGCTGGCTGCCTCGCCGCCGGCCGGACGCAGGACGTGCGGAATCATCGGCGCACTGATACAGCCGTGGTACGATGTGGAATACCTTTTTACGGTCGACGAAGAGGCTTTCGATCCGCCGCCGAAGGTCAAAAGCGCCGTCATACGGATGACGCGAAACGACCGGAAGACGCTCGGATGCGACGAAACGCTTTACCGGCAGGTGGTCAAGACGTCGTTCAACCGGCGGCGCAAGATGTTGCGAAACTCAATGAGGCCTGTGCTCGGTACGGAATTTCCCGGCTACGATATGCCCGTTTTCGACAAGCGTCCCGAACAACTTTCCGTCGAACAATTTGTCGAACTCACGCTTATCGCCGAAGACTTTCTGGAAAAGGAAAAGCGGCAGGCGGAAAAAACACCCGACAGTCATGATTGAATTTACAAAAGAATACATCGAAAACCTCCGGCGCATTATCGCCGCAAAAGAAGATGCAAAGGCGCTTGCCCTGCTGGACGAACTGCATGCGGCCGACATTGCCGAACTGTACCGTGAACTGGACCTTCAGGAAGTCATCTACCTCTACATGCTCATGGACGGCGACAAGACGGCCGACGTGCTTATGGAACTCGAAGAGGAAGACCGGCGACGCCTGCTCAAGGAAATCCCCTCGGAACAGATCGCCAAACGGTTTATCGACAAAATGGATACCGACGACGCCGTAGACCTGATGCGCGACCTCGACGAAGATACGCAGGAAGAAATCCTTTCGCACATCGAGGACGTGGAGCAGGCGGGAGACATCGTCGACCTGCTCAAGTACGACGAAGATACCGCCGGCGGACTTATGGGCACGGAAATGATCGTGGTAAACGAAAACTGGAGTATGCCCCAGTGTATCGAAGAAATGCGCAAGCAGGCCGAAGAGATGGACGAAATATATAATGTATACGTCGTCGACAACGACGACCGGCTGCGAGGCATGTTGCCGTTGCAGAAACTCATCACCAACCCGTCGATATCCAAAATCAAACACGTGATGCAGCGCGACCCCGTCCTCGTGCACGACAGCGACAGCATCGAGACCGTGACGGAAATGATTAAAAAATACGACCTCGTCTCGCTCCCCGTAATCGACAGCATCGGGCGCCTTGTGGGGCACATCACCGTGGACGACGTCATGGACGAAATGCAGGAACAGCACGAGCGCGACTACCAGCTGGCTTCGGGTATCTCGCACGACGTCGAATCGTCCGACAAAGTTTTCCTCCAAACCGTCGCACGCCTCCCGTGGCTGCTGATCGGGATGATCGGCGGACTGAGCAATTCGGTGATACTTGGCGGATTCGAACTCGGCTTTGCCGACAATCCCAAGATGGCGCTCTTTATCCCCCTTATCGGCGGAACGGGCGGAAACGTCGGGATTCAGTCCTCCGCCATCGTCGTGCAGGGACTGGCAAACAACTCCCTCAAGCAAAACCGCATCTTCCGCCAGATCGCAAAAGAAGCCGCCGTCGCGCTTATCAATGCAACGATTATCAGCATGATTGTTTTCCTCTACAACGTCTTTACGCTGGGCGACCAGAACATCACGATTTCCGTCTCCGCAAGCCTTTTCTCCGTAGTACTGTTCGCCAGCATCTTCGGAACGGTCGTACCCATGCTCCTCAACCGCCTGCGCATAGACCCCGCCCTTGCCACCGGGCCGTTCATCTCCATCACCAACGACATCATCGGGATGCTTATCTACATGCTTATCTCTTCGGCATTAATGCACTGATTCGCTTGTTTTCTCCGTCCCGACCGTCATCGTCCCGACTGAAAGCCCTCATTCCCTCCCGTGCCGTGTGCAGCATGGCGCACCATTCGTGAAAACATTTCTTCCTCCCCCTCCCGAAAACTTTCCCGCCCCTCCTCCACGCACCGGAGGCCGGGGGAGCATTTTTTTTAAAAACAGCGAACAATAAATCACGGACGATGAGTGAATCACGGACGTTTTTGAGTCGTAAACGCGGATTTTCAGGTTTTATACTCAAGTTTTAAAGTTATAAATTCGAATTTACAAGTTGTAGATTCGAATTTACAAGTTATAAATTCAAATTTACAAGTCATAGATTCAAATTTACAAGTTATAAATTCAAATTTATAAGTCATAGATTCGAATTTACAAGTCATAAATTCGCGTTTTCAAGTTGTGGCCGCACGGTATTCTTGCCTGAGTTTCGAGCAAAATTTTATATCTTGATACAGGAGACATACATACTGCACCGTATGCCTGCGGCGTTTCCCTTCCGATAACCCCGTACAGGCATAGCGCAGTGCAGGGCAAAAAGAATCGTGTAAAGAGATGCTTAACGCCGCAGGCGTTAAAACTAACCGATAGCCGTCCATCACTCATCGTTTACAGGTCATCGTTTATCGTTAACCTTTCATCCACGGCCTTCCCCGGAAATGTCCCCTGTTTCAGAGAAACGCCTCCGGCGTCAGGTGTATTTCCCGTCGCAAAAAACATAAAGCTATTAATCGGCAGGGCAAAATAAATTTTTTTGTCCGTTTTTCCTTTATTTCGGATTAAATGGTATCTTTGCCGGCGATTTTAACATTTTGAGCTTGAATCTTTCCGAGTTGATACGGTTATACTCCGATCATCCGCAGGTGAAAGCGATTTGTGCCCTGTATGAACAGCAAAGCAGGCGACAGACTGTATTGTTGAAGGGATTGCACGGGTCGGGGACGGCGATGACGGTAGCTTCGCTTTATATGAAGCGGGGGGGATGTGTTTTATGCGTGCTCGACAGCGCCGAAGATGCAGGGTATTTCTACAACGACCTTGTGCAAATGACCGGCCGGCACGTCCTTTTCTTTCCGTCCGCCTATCGTCGGCATATCAAGTACGGACATCCCGATGCGCCGAACGAAATCCTGCGTACCGAAACGCTCATGGCGCTTTACGGCGGTGCGAAACGTCTCGATGCGCTCATCGTCAGCTATCCCGAAGCGCTGGCCGAAAAGGTATCTTCCGGCGAAACGCTGAAGGAAAACATGCTGCAAGTGCGCGTCGGCGAAACGGTCGACATCCTGTTTGTCGTGGAAATGCTCGACGCGCTGGGTTTCGAGCAGACGGACTACGTGTACGAGCCGGGACAGTATGCCGTGCGCGGCAGCATTGTGGATGTATTTTCTTTTTCTCATGAATATCCGTACCGTATCGACTTTTTCGGTAACGAGATCGACAGTATCCGCACGTTCGACATCGACACGCAACTGTCGAGGGAAAAACGCGAAGCCGTCACCCTCGTTTCCGAAACGAACCGGCAGGGTCGCAAAGTATCGCTGTTCGGCCTTTTGCCCGACGATGCCGTTATCGTTGCGCCCAACCTGCTTTGGTGCGCGGAGCGGATAGAGAGTTTGTGGAACGAAAAGCCCGTTGCCGGCGAAACGGAGTCGTTCGCCTCCGTCGAAGACATGCGCGGGGCGCTGATAAACAAAACGGAGTTTCTCGAATCCGTGACGTCGTTCAACCGGCTGGAGACGGGCAACCGTGCGTTCGACACGGCCGATGCGGTGGTGGCCTTCGACAACAAACCGCAACTGCCGTACCGGAAAAATTTCGATCTTGTCGCCCGCTCGTTTCGTCAATACCTCGACAGCGGGTATACATTATATATATCTACCGACAGCCCCCGACAGGCCGGGCGGCTGCGCGACATTTTCGCCGACAGGGGCGACGATATTCCCTTCACGCATATCGACAGGACAGTCCATGCCGGCTTTGTCGACAATACGATGAAGATATGCGTCTTTACCGATCACCAGATTTTCGGGCGATACCACAAGTACAGCCTTGCAAGCGACAGGGTGCGCAGCGGAAAGATGATGCTTTCGGTGAAGGAACTGAATCAGTTCGCGACAGGCGATTTTATTGTGCACGCAGACCACGGCATCGGGATGTTCGGAGGGCTTGTCCGCACCGAAGTGAACGGCCGTAAGCAGGAAGCCGTCAAACTCGTATACCGCAACAGCGACATTATCTTTGTCGGTATCCATGCGTTGCACAAGCTGTCCAAATACAAGGGGAAAGACGGCGAGCCGCCCGTGTTGCACAAACTTGGGAGCGGGACGTGGGAACGAATAAAAGACCGCACAAAGAAAAAAGTCAAAGACATTGCCCGCGACCTGATTCGCATCTACGCCCGGCGCCGGCAGGAGAAGGGATTCGCCTTCAGCCCCGACAGCTTCCTTCAGGACGAACTGGAGGCAAGTTTCATCTACGAAGATACGCCTGACCAGATGAAGGCCTCCGCCGAAGTGAAAGCCGATATGGAAAGCGACCGCCCGATGGATCGCCTGATTTGCGGCGACGTAGGGTTCGGCAAAACGGAAGTGGCCATCCGCGCCGCCTTCAAGGCCGTGACGGACAACAAACAGGTGGCCGTGCTCGTGCCTACTACCGTGCTGGCCTTCCAGCATTTCAAGACATTTACCGAACGGCTCAAAGACTTTCCGTGCACGGTCGATTACATCAGCCGCGCCCGCCCGGCGTCGGACATCAGAGATATTCTCAAACGATTGAAAGACGGCAAACTGAACATCCTGATAGGTACGCACCGTCTGGTCGGAAGCGACGTTGTATTCAAGGATCTGGGACTGCTCGTCATCGACGAGGAACAGAAATTCGGCGTAGCGGTCAAGGAAAAACTCCGCCGCATGAAGACGAACGTCGATACGCTGACCTTGACGGCAACGCCCATCCCGCGCACGCTTCAGTTCTCGCTGATGGGCGCGCGCGACCTGAGCAATATTCATACCCCACCTCCCAACCGCTATCCCGTGCAGACGGAGATACAGCGTTTTAACCCGGACATTATCCGCGAAGCCATCGGGTTTGAGATGAGCCGCAACGGGCAAACGTTTATCATTAACAATCGCATAAGCAACATTCCGGAGATAGAAAGAATCGTCCGCCGCGAAATACCCGACGCACGAATCGCCGTCGGACACGGACAGATGGAACCGGAGAAACTGGAAAAAATCATCCTCGACTTCGTCAACTTCGAATACGATGTGCTGATTGCAACGACTATCGTCGAGAACGGCATCGACATACCGAACGTGAACACCATTATCGTGAACGACGCCCACCGGTTCGGCCTTTCGGAACTGCACCAGTTACGCGGACGCGTCGGGCGCAGCGACCGCAAGGCGTTTTGCTATCTCCTTTCTCCGCCTCTCCCGACGCTCTCTTCCGAATCGTGCCGCCGCCTGCAGGCCATCGAAAACCTCTCCGAACTTGGCAGCGGCATCCACATCGCCATGCAAGACCTCGACATACGGGGCGCAGGCAACATACTCGGCGCCGAGCAGAGCGGATTCATTGCCGACATGGGCTACGAAACGTATCAGAGAATCCTCGAAGAAGCCGTCGACGAACTCAAAGCCGACGAATTTCCGGAACTTTTTCCGCCGGAAAGCGACACGGGCGAACGTTACGTGCGTGAAACGTTTATCGAAAGCGATCTGGAACTCATGTTTCCGCCGACCTATATCCCGAACGATTCCGAACGTGTCGGCATCTACCGCGAACTGAATTCGATAACCGACGAAAAGCAGCTTGCCGTATTCGTCGACAAACTCACCGACCGCTTCGGCAAAATCCCGGAAAAAAGCGAAGAACTGATACGCGTCGTCAGCCTGCGCAAATCGGCAAAGAAGCTGGGCATCGAAAGGCTGGCGCTCAAGAACGGCACGATGACCATGTATCTGCCGTCTGCGCCCGACAGCCCTTATTATCAAAGCCGCACGTTCGGCAAAATCATCGCCTACGTCCGGTTTCATCCCCGCGCCTGCAACTTCCGCGAGCATGGCAACAAGCGCAGCATCGTCATCCGCAATATTACCGGCGTATCCGCAGCCTGCCGCAGTCTGAACGAAATCGAACAACTGGAGGAATGTGTATAATGAAGGAGCGGAACGGAACTTGCAAGGTTAGCCGCACTCACCTTATAAGGTTAGCCACACTCACCTTGCAAGGTTAGCCGCACTCACCTTATAAGGTGAGCCGCATGGAACCGGTAAGTTCCGCCGTGCGGAACCACCCGCAATCGTCACCCGTTCAGACAAACGAAGAAGAGTACCGGATTGTCGTGTTCTCCACGTTCGGGAAACAGTTTCATGGCGTCGCCTCCCGTTTTGTAGAAATAGTATTCGCTGTCGTTCATATTCAGCGGCTGCATATCGGTCACGACTCCCGTTTCGAAGAAATCATCTTTAAACCCGGCCATATCGAAAAAAGTCAGGTTTTTACGGTCATAGATAAACAGGAAATTCGATTGTTTCGTCACATTCTCGCAATACGAAGCGATCAGATAGCGGCGGTTGATGCGTACGGGATAGATGCAAAACGGTTTTTCGGCGCGCTTACGACGGTCGAACGCTTCGTGCGAAAGCAGATAGAGCGTATCTCGCAGGATATTATCCTTGCCGACAAACGGAGAATACACATAAGGCACATTTTCCGATACTGCAAATTCGGTCGCAAAATGGCGATGCAGACTGTTGTGTCCCAACTCCACATCCGTCAGGCCGAAACTCTCCGTACTCCGGTCTGCAAGGTCGAAGCGCAGCAATCTGTTTTCGAAGGCGCTTTCCGGAGACAGGCTCTCAAACGTAAACCACAGGGAATTGGAATAGTATGACATGCGATGCACCGTTTGCATGCCGGTCGGCGCGCTCAAATCCTCCTGCCTTTGTTTGATGCCGTCGAACGTGTAAAAATGAACCTGACGGAAATTGTCGAGCACAATCAACTGTTTCCATTGAGGATTAACCGTGTAATCATGAATCCGGCTGTTGGCGTCTGCCGAAATGCTGTTTTGAAAATCTCCGTGGCGATTGAAGCGGTAAATCCGGTTATTGCAAAGTACGAACACACTATTATCTATACAAATCACCTTCTCCGGTTTGTCGACAGGACATGCGGCGCTTGTCTCCAGCGGCACGGCCGTAACCTTGCAGGCAATAGAGGATAAACGTTCCGTTACATCAGGATTGTCATATACGCCGGACAACGGCATACTGCTATGATGCACACACGACACGATGGCGAAAAACAAAAGGAAAACAGGCGTTTTCAATGGTATGCTTATCTGGAAATTCCTGTCATTTTCGCATAGAAAGAAGCCGAATCCGGCGTCAGGAAACTTTTGTGTGCCTCCGGACGAATCGTGTAATTTGTGTCATCTACATGATTATGAATCTCGTCGTCGTTAAAGAACAATGAGTAACACAATATCACCACAAAGAAAGATAATAACAAAGGTTTCATATCCATACTGTTTTTCTTTTTTGATGCGTTCTATCTATAAACGCTGCATGACTGAAAAAAATTGTGCCGACACGAAAAAAATGTATTTACTCATGGCGGTTTAACAATTCCTTCATACATTTGCACCATGAACTGCAACAGTTAGGAATATCTTATAACATTATCAATAATCTTATTATGCAAACGATTGAGAATTTTAATTTTGCCGGTAAAAAGGCATTTGTGCGGGTGGATTTCAACGTCCCGCTCGACGACAATTTTAACATTACGGACGACACACGTATCCGTGCAGCGCTCCCGACGCTGAAAAAAATCCTCTCCGACGGAGGAAGTATCATTATCGGTTCGCATCTGGGGCGTCCCGAAGGCGCGTCGGACAAGTTTTCGCTGAAACATATCCTTCCGAAAGTATCCGAACTGCTGGGCGTCGACGTGCAGTTTGCGAGCGACTGCATCGGCGAAGAAGCCAAAGCCAAAGCTGCCGCCCTGCAACCCGGAGAAGCCCTCATGCTCGAAAACCTTCGCTTCTATGCGGAGGAAGAAGGCAAACCGCGCGGATTGGCCAAAGACGTTTCCGAGGATGAAAAGAAGGCTGCAAAGAAAAAAGTGAAGGAGAGCCAGAAGAGTTTTACCAAAACCCTTGCATCGTATGCGGACGTGTATGTGAACGACGCATTCGGCACCGCGCACCGCGCACATGCTTCGACGGCGTTGATTGCCGACTATTTCGACGCCGACCACAAACTGTTCGGCTTTCTGATGAAAAATGAAGTGAACGCCATTGAAAAGGTGATGAAAGACAGCCAGCGGCCGTTTACCGCCATCATGGGAGGGTCTAAAGTATCGTCGAAAATCGAAATCATCGAAAATCTGCTGAGTAAAGTAGACAACCTGATTATTACAGGCGGCATGACGTATACGTTTACCAAAGCGCTCGGCGGAGAAATCGGTAATTCCATCTGCGAAGACGACAAGTTGAACCTTGCCCTCGAACTGCTGCAAAAGGCGGAAGCCAACAAGGTGAATCTTGTACTTGCCATCGACGCCAAAATTGCCGACAGCTTCAGTAACGACGCCAATACGAAATATGTCGATGTGAACAAGATACCCGACGGATGGGAAGGCCTCGACATCGGCCCGAAAACGGAAGCCCTCTATGCCGAAATAATCGGAAAGTCGAAAACCATACTGTGGAACGGCCCGACCGGCGTATTTGAGTTCGAGAACTTCACGCACGGCTCACGCGCCGTAGCCGAAGCCATCGTCGCAGCGACGAAGAACGGCGCATACTCGCTCGTAGGCGGCGGCGATTCGGTGGCCTGCATCAACAAATTCGGGCTTGCCGACAAGGTTTCGTACGTATCTACCGGCGGAGGCGCACTGCTCGAAGCCATCGAAGGCAAAACATTGCCCGGCATTGCCGCCATTCAGGGATAACGGCGCCGATTGATACGCGTGCGACGGGAAAAGCAAGATTCTGCTTTCCCGTCGCACGTTTTTTTGTGCCTTATCGAAGGATTGTTCCCTTCGACCCACTGCGAATAAAATGTTGCTCAAATAAAAGAATATGAGTATCTTTGCAACATTAAGAGAGAGAGTGAGAAATGAAATTACTTAATTTTAGTCAGCATTTCCCTGCGCGGAAAACGGCAAACGGAAATACACGAAATGCAGGCAGGCATGAAGTCGCATGTCCGCATACGGCGATACACATTAACCCGGTTACAATCCGATTAAAACATTACATTTTTATGAAAAGAAAATTCACAGTCGCGTCGGCAGGAGTGATGCTGGCGCTTGCAAGCATGTGCGTCCCGACAGTAGCGGGACAGGAAAAGGCTGCCGTGCGAACGGACAGGGTAGAAAACGATTCCATACGGGAAAGACAGTTTCAGGAGGACGAAACGTTGCCGGACAGCATCATCGTCTTTAGCCCGGACGGACAAAAACGCAGTAAACAGGTTTACCTGCTGGGCGAAGAATACGGAAGATATGTGTGGGAAAACAATTCATGGAAACTTATATCGCAGATGCCGGATGTATGGATAATTCCTTCGCCAAGGTATAACAGGGAAAAATTCAACGCGCAGTCGTCGAAGATTTCATATAAAATAAGCGACGGTAAAGTATGGTTCAACATTCCCTGCATCGGCTCCGGTCGTTTTGCTCTTCCATGTCCTGTGGGCAGGGAGTTTGAACCGGAATATGATAAAAACCGGAATCTGACATCTTTCAAGGTAATATACGGCAACAACAGTTGGAACAAATTCGTGTTCGCATACAACGCCGCAAACAATCCCGTATCCATAGAAGGACAGCAACATTCGGGTGGCGAAGATAAACTGTTCTTTAAAGCGCATTACGAATATAACAGTTACGGATACGTCACATTGATCGACAGCTATGACCGGGATGAAGAAAACGCTACATGGACAAGTCGCGTCAAGGGAACAGCCGAGTACGACGCACAGGGAAAAATTCTTTCCAAAGCGCTGTACGAATACGGTAAAACGGAATACCGGGAACTCTTCAAATACTATGACGAAAACTATTTTTCATCAAGAATATACAATGATAAAAGCCACAGCTACGCACACGAGTGGAAATACGGCACGGATGGAAAACCGGGAGCCTGTTATACGTATTACGACAGCCTGCTTTCGGAATATATCGTTCTCTACCCCAACAAACTTCCCGCTTCTTCCGTCGAATCCGTTCCGGGAAACGACGCCGTCCGCGTATGGGCATCCGGCGCACAACTGTATATCGCAGGCGCGACGTCCGGACAGGCACAGGTGTACACCGTGGCCGGACAGTTGATAAAAACCGTTACATTCACGTCCGGACAGACCGCCGCCGTCTCGATGCCTCCGGGCGTATATATCGTCGCAATACACGGGAGGACATGGAAAGCGGCAATCGCCGGCATATAGCTTAAAAAGGCATGGCGCGGCTATTCGTACCTCTTCAGCAGGCTTAACGCTTCGTGCATATACGCTTCGCCGAAAATATTCAGATGATTCAAGACGTGATAGAGCGTATACACGTCCCGGCGATAGTCATAGCCCGGTTTCAGGGGAAAGGCTTCGGAGTAGGCATCGTAAAACTCCTGCGGAAAGCCGCCGAAAAGCGTCGTCATTGCAAGCTCGGCCTCTCTGTGCCCATAATACACGGCAGGATCAATCAGTACCGGACGGTTTAACGGGTCGCACAGGAAATTACCCGACCACAAATCGCCGTGCAGCAGAGCGGGAAGATCGTCGCTGCCTTTCAGGATACTTTCGATTTTCGATTCCAGACGGGCAAACCCCTTCCTTAATTCAGGGATGGCATATCCTCTCCGTTCCGCCAAACGGAACTGATAGAGCAACCGTTTGTTGAAATAAAATGTTGTCCAGTCGTTGCGTTCCGTTTCCGAAGGCACATTCATTTGCCGGTTGGCGCCGATAAAATTGTTTTCGCAAAACCCGAACGATGCGGCGGTATGGCGATGCAGTTGTGCCAGTGCACGTCCGAACTGCTCGAAAAATCCGTTCCGGGGGCGCGTATCGTCGACATGGCATGTCAGGATATAATCGTCGCCCACCGACACGACATCGGCCGCACGGATGGCGCCGGCCGATGCCAGTTCCTGCAATCCGCGAGCCTCGCAACGGAAAGTACGGCTTTCCGGGCCGCTCTTGAAAAAGTAAACACGCCCCGATTCCGTCCGTACACAACCTCGATGCGACGGAAAAACAATAATCTTTTCCCCAAGAACCGATTCGAAAAAAGTAATACGATGATTCATTCCCGACACAATTGATATTTGTGCGCAAAAGTACGCATGTTTTTTATAGTAATAAAGTGTCGCCCCTGCGGGGCCTGGAGGCAGATGTGTTCCCTTGTTGCCGCTGACGGAAAAAAAAGAGAGGCAGCCCGAAAGCCACCCCTCTCCCTTTCAAACCAAAAAAACAAAATGGAAAAAAAATTATTCGGTAATCACCACCTTAAAGCTTTTCCCGCCCGTAGAGACGAAATATATCCCCGGCGATAGCGCCTGCGCAACCGTTTCGCCGGCCACGGTCGGGACGATCTTCACCACCCGGCCGCTTACATTATATATATACGCACGGCCGGAAACGGACGACGCAATATACAATTGCCTGCCGTAGCTCCACACCTGCGCCGGCACAGCCTGTTCGGCAGACTGGAACGCTACGGCCGTAACCGTGACGACGGCAGCCTCCAGCACGCTGCGGATGCGGACGGTGTACGTGCCGTCGGCATCAGGCAGTATCTCGATGCTCTGCTCGCTGTCGGGCACGAGCCGGCGATCCGTCGTCACCTGCGGCACGTAGCCGGACGGCAGCGAGGCAAGCGGCGTCAGCGTAAGGATCATGTCGCGA
>JAISNP010000057.1 GCA_031276175.1 Tannerella sp. | reverse complement strand
TTCCTCTCCCGGTTTTGTCCGGATAATATTCCGGGAAAGACACTGCATTTTATCCCTGTCCGGGCTGCGACACCGGAAATGTACCCGGTACATTCCCGCAACGCCGGTCACAAAACGTGACCGGCGGCTTCGCGCCACATTTTCCTCCACTTCAGGTATCCGAGAACCGAGACTGCGGTGTAAATGACGAACAGGATTGCCGTGGGATACAGTCCGCGCCAAAAGTACAGCCCCGTCGAAATGCCGTTTACCGCAATCCACCACAGCCACTGCTCCATATATTTATGCGCCAGCAGCCACATGGCTACGATGCTGAGCGCCGTCGTGAAAGCGTCTCCAAAGGGTATCGGACTGTCGGTGCAGGCGTACAGCGCTGCGGCAATCAGTCCGAATAACCCTGTGAAAACCGCCAGCACGGCGCTCCATTGCCGGCGGGGGAACGACAGTACCTGCACTTTGCCGACGGCGGCGGCGTCTTTTTTCCATCTGAACCAGCCGTAGATGCTTGCAAACAGGTAGTAGACATGTATGCCCATGTCGGCATAGAACTTGCTTACAAAGAATATATATATGTAGAGGAGCGCCATCAGGACGCCCGCCGGCCACAGCAGGATGTTTGCCTTGTATTCGAGCCGGAGGTAGATAAGGCCGACGACGGCTCCGATGATTTCGACAATTGTCATTCGCCCGCGCGTTTAAAATTTCAGCGTGACCCGCGCCATCATGTTCGTTCCCGCCTGCGTAAAGTAGCCCATGTCCTGCGTGCGTGTGCCGCCGAGGATGTAGCTCCATACCCAGCCGTTGGTTTCGTATGCTTCGTTGAAGAGGTTGTTGACGGTCACGTCAAACGCCATTTCCCTGACGAAACGCGGACGGAACGCATATCCTGCGCGCAGGTTGCAGACCGTATACGGGTCGAGGCTTCGCGCCCGCGAGGAGGTGTTGTCCATATACTGGCGACCGACGTATGACGAGGTGAAGGAGGCCGAAAAGCCTTTCAGGTCGAAATCGAAACGGCTGTTTGCAATCACATCCGGCGAGAAGGCAATGTCCGTCGTCCCCAGATAGTTTTCCGTCTGGGGCATATCGTTCCAGTCGGCGTCGTAAGTATCCACGTATTCGGTGAAATGGCGGATTTTGTTGCGGCTCAGCGTAGCGTTGCCTTCCCACCGGAGGCATGGAGCGAGCCGCACGCCGGCCGTCAGTTCGATGCCCGCGCGGTAGCTGTCTTTGATGTTCGACGTCAGCGCCTCGCCTATCTCGCTGATTTTGCCTGTCAATATCAGTTGATTGTCGTAGTCCATGTAATACAGGTTCACGCCTGCGCCGAAGAGCGGCGTGGAATAGCTGTAACCGGCTTCCCAGTCGTAGAGCGCCTCGGCGGCGGGCTGCGCCGAAGGGCCGTTTTCGGTGAAATTGTCGCGGTTCGGCTCGCGGTGTGCCACGGCAAACGAGGCATAGGCGTTATGCCCGTTGCGCGAGAAATTCAGCCCTGCCTTGGGATTGAAAAACGCAAACGTGCGGTCGACGCGCACATGGTCTCCCGCCTTGTCGTCGCTGCCGTTGATTCGGTAATCCACGCCGCGATACTGCATGTCGGCGTAGGCGTTGAATCCGTCCGCAAAGGCGTAAGAGGCTTTGGCGTAGACATTGAAATCGAGCTTTTCGCCGCGGTTGCGGTAATACTCGTAGTCCGGTTGCGGAAGGAGCGCCGCCGTTTTCGCCCACATCACCCGTCCGAAGTGGTCGCCGACGTAGTTGTTGACCGACGCGCCGGCCGTTGCCCGCACCCGGCCGTGCGTATAGTTCAGCCGGAACAGTCCGCCGTAGAAATCGTTGCGCATCCATTTGCGCCGCACCAGATCGGTACGCTTCTGCACCGCGCCGGCGCCGTCCGCATAGTCCGGCAGCTTGTAGGCCGCATACTTGGCGTCTTCCTTGTAATCTTCGTAATAACCCTTCCCGTCGGTATAATGCAGCGTGACGTTTGCATCCATCCGTTCGCCGAACCGGCGGGTGGCCTGCAGATGGTAATGATGCTGCCAATAGTTGTCCGTCTGGTTATCGTAGAACTTTGTGACGCCGTTTTCTTCATACGCGCCGCAACTGTTGTACCGCCGGTTTGTTTTAAGCATGGCGGAATCCACGCCGTTCCACGCCTGATAGCTGACTTCGCTGCTGCCGAAGGTCTGGAACTTCACCACCGTCTCGCGGAGATAATACGCCGCCGAAGCGTAGTAGGAACTCATCTCAGCCCTCGCGCGGGCGATGTAGCCGTCGGTCTGCACGTGCGAATAGCGCGCGTCGAACATGAACCGTTCCCACAGCAGCCCTGTCCCGCCCTTGAACGTGTGAGTAAAAGTCCCGAACGAGCCTGCCGACGAAACGGCTTCGGCATACGGCTTGAGCGACGGCCGTTGCGTCTGCATGGCGACCGTTGCGCCGAAAGCTGCCGCGCCGTTGGTCGAAGCGCCCGCCCCGCGCTGAATCTGCACCTGCCCCACCGACGAGGCAAAGTCGGGCATGTTGACCCAAAACACCCCGTGGCTCTCGCTGTCGCTTACCGGCACGCCGTCTACGGTGAAATTAATCCTGTTTGCATCCGTCCCGCGGATACGGAAATTGATGTATCCCACGCCGTTTCCGCCGTCGGACGTAAGCGTCAGCGAGGGCGTGCCGGCAAACAGATAGGGCATCGACTGCCCCGTGTTGTTCCGGTTCAACTCCTGGCCGGACAGGTTTTGGAAAGCGACGGGCGTTTCTTTTTTCGCCGCTACGGCAGAAACAACAATCTCGTTCAGTTGATACACCTTGCTCGTATCAACCACTTGTGCAATAACCGGCACGCCGAAGCCCGTCAGCCCGGCAAGCCATGCACCGCATGTAAAAAATACCTTTTTCATTTTACCTTAATAATTAATTAAACAAATAAAAAAGGGGATATAAAGATTCGTATCTTACATCTTCCTACGCCGGCATTATCCGGATCAGGTTGTAAGGGTATGATCTCAGCCTGAAAGTAAGGCACCCCCGTTTATGTCGCGACAAAGGTAGTAAAAAAAGAAGAAAGCAGAAGCATTATAAAACAAAGTGCGAACAGATTGTTTCTTTGCCGTCAAATCACTGTGCCGACAGCAGTTTCCGCACTTTTACATCGAAATTGTTTCGATTGATATTAATCAGTTTATCGGTGGCTTTGAAGAAATCGTCTTCGGTAAGTCCGCATTTTATCAGTTCCATAATTGCCGATACGCCTTTTTGTTTTTCGATTGCTTCGCAGATGACGCCGGCAATGATGTATTTCAAATATACGGGTTTCGGATAGCCGTATTCGGTCAGCACATACGGACTTTCGTCGAACAGATTCAGCAAATCAGCTTCGCTGTGCTCGGCAAGATACTGCCGCAATGCCGCGACCATTTCGGGTTGGTCGGGGATTTTTCCTATACCGTCGATATACCAGTAGGCGTTGCCCCAAAGATAGGCCAGTCCCTCTTCGGCAGCGCGATTGCGGACTTTGCCGCGAATGTGAGCTGCGTACATGTGAAGCACATCGTGCGAAAAATCTTCGTCGTCTTTGATGGAAAACAGTGTTTTCGGATCAATAATGTCGCCCTCATTGACGACGCCGTTACGTCCGGACTCGTATAAACAGCCCTGCAATTGCAGAACTTCCTGATAGTTGCGACACATATACATCTCAAAATCCTTGACCGGCAGGTTGAATTTCGAAGCCATCAACACATTTTTCCGGTCAAACTCCCGTGCCCGTTCGAGATTTATCGTGTCGGGATAATAAATTGTGATTGAGTCTGCCGCAGTTGTTTTCCAATGTTGCGTATTGTATTTTACGGGAGATGAAAAGACGAATTTCCCGTTGTCGTCCTTTGCGATAAACGTGTAGATGCGACCGATTTCGCCGTTATTCGCGTACAGCAACGTCAGAGAATATTGCGCCGGCGCGATGGGATACAGATTGATTAATTGTCCCTTAAAATAATGCCGCACGGTATCTTTCGATTCTATATTCCGCAGGTAAGAAAAAAAGTAGCGGTTAAAATCATAGTTGTCGCGGTCGATCAAAGTCGTATCCATGCTTTGTCTGTCGATGCCGGATAATAAACTGTCCAACGCCGTTATGATTCTGTGGCGCGTGGCATCCGCAAAATCCGTCCATAACGATTCCGATACGCCGAATCGCGTCGGGGCATTGCCCGTCAGCGAAGCGTTCAACTTTGCCGTGCTGCGATTGTCGATTTTCACCTCATATTCCGGCGGGACGTGCAGCGAATAGTCGATGACGTTTCCTGATTTTGAAGCCGCAGAATAAAGCAGCAGAAAAATGATAAATGTTTTTTTACGCATGATGTGCAGTGTCATTAATTATGATATAATCGGGTGCAAATGTGCCTGAATTTTTCGGTTTCGAAGGAAATCGAGTGAAAATCTCGTGCGGTAGCTGCCGCTTATCTCTCCGACAACCTTACCGGTCCCAACAATCCGCTTTCTCTCAACTCCGCATCCTTTGATGGTCCGTTGATAGTCCATGTTTTGCGTTGGTCTTCGGGTTGATTGGCGTCGTAAACAAGACGGTTGAACCAGGCGCTTGTCACTTCGATTTGCAAAGTGTTCTTACCTGATTTGATGGCGTCGGTGACGTCGAGACGATACGGCGGCGTCCATAAAGTGCGGAGTTTTTTACCGTTGAGCGATACTGCCGCAATCATTTCCACACGACCGAGATCGAGAGAATAGGCGACGTCTTTATTTACCTTGTCGATATCGAATGTAGTAGAATAAGTCGCCGTTCCCGAAAACGCCTTTGCTTCGGGCGACATATCCAAGTCCTTCCAAGCTTTCAGTTCGGTGGTTTCCAACGAAGCCGGCGCCCCCCATCCCGACGGAAAAGCAAGCGTCCATGTGCCCGAAAGCGTTTCGACTTTTGTCGGCGCGCCCGTCTTAGCCGGATTTGTTGCGGACTTTATCGACTTGCCGAACACCACGAAACACGAACCCGCCTGTTCCAAATCGAAACGGACGGACGTGCGTCCGGCTTCGCGTT
Organism: Tannerella sp.; assembly: GCA_031276175.1. Taxonomy (GTDB): domain Bacteria; phylum Bacteroidota; class Bacteroidia; order Bacteroidales; family Tannerellaceae; genus Tannerella. The sequence continues at coordinate 3 of JAISNP010000057.1, read as the reverse complement.
TAA
>JAISNP010000035.1 GCA_031276175.1 Tannerella sp. | reverse complement strand
CGGTTTCCCGGAATACAAATGTTTGAACTCATCCTCAAAGTAATTCCAGTCGATTTTATCGGCCAAAAGAGCAAGTTCGTGCTCAGGATTAATCAAATCCGCCAATCGGGTGCGAAACAGTTCGCGATGGTCATCCACAGGTAATTTTCCGGTTTTTATGCGACAAAGGTACAAAAACCGGTTGATACCGACAAACTTTTTCGTAATTATTTTATTGATATTCAGTTAAATGAAAGGTTAATAAGGACTGACTAATTACTATGAATGTGTAAGGGGGATACGTTTCGGTTTCGCGTGTTGCCCCTGCTTTTTTTATGGCAGGATGGCGGAAAGTTCGGATTTATTCGAAAAGAAAAGGTTTTGTGTCGATTCGGCGCGTGCCGTGTTCTTCGAAGAAGAATTTTTTTTCGCCGAAAGCGGGTTTCAACTGGTTGAACCATGTGGCATGAGGGTCGTACTGCGCAAAGAAGGGAATATCGACCCATAGGGGATTGCGCCCTTGCAGGAAGCGAAGTACGAACACTTTTTCGCCCTTCACCTCCTGAATGCCGAGTATTTGAATCTTTCCCGCATGGTCGCTCATTCCCGGCCCCCTGACCGTGCGGCAAAGCCCGCTCACACGTCGGTATGCGCGTCTGAAGATGTTCCAGCATCGTTCCAGCGGCAGTTCGAAAAACGGCTTGGCGCCCGTATCGCGTGCGACAAACATGTAATAGGGAATACATCCGAGGTCGACTTGCGTGCGCCACATTTCGCTCCACAGTTCCGGCTTGTCGTTGATATGACGCAGTAGCGGCGACTGTGTCCGTATTTGTGCGCCGGTAGCGCGTATGCGTGCGATGGCTTTCCTGACCGTCCCGGTCGACAACTCCCTCGGATGGTTAAAATGCGCCTGCACGGAGAGGTTTCGTCCGGTTGAGATGATTTTGTCGAACAGGCGCATGATGTCGTCGCTGTCCGTATCGGTCAGATAGCGGTACGGCCAGTATGACAGTGATTTTGTGCCGATGCGTATAGACCGTATATGCGTGAATTCGTGAGACAGTAGCGGTTCGATGTAGGCGCTCAGCATGTCGGAATTCATCACCATCGGATCGCCGCCTGTGAATAATATATCGGTGACTTCGTGATGTATGCGAAGATAGCTTCGGAACAGGTCGGCTTCCTTCATCGCGAATTTCAGCGCGCTTATTCCCGAAAACTGCGGCCAGCGAAAACAGAAAGTGCAATAGGCATGACAGGTCTGCCCCTGGCTTGGGAAAAACAAAACCGTCTCCGGATACTTATGCTGTATGCCTTTCAGCCGGATTTTGCCCAGCCAGGGGACGTTGTGTTCCTGTCCTGCCGGATTGGGGTTCAGCGCAAGGCGTATTTTTTCTACAACGGCATCTGTTTCCTTTTTCCCTGCTCCCTGCGAAAGCATTTTGTCGACGGTCGCAAAATGTCTTTTGTCCAGCATTTCCCGTCGCGGGAAGTTCAGCGTGAAAATCGGGTCGTGCTCCACGTCCGACCAGTCGATCAACTGATTGACTACATAATTGTTCGTTTTAAAGGGGAGTACTCTTCCCACCACTTCGATATGCCGCATCATTTCGGCAGGCAGCGATGCCGTCTGCGGAATGGTACGGTAATTATGCAACATATAAATTGCGATTTGATTTTCCATAATATATTGTTTTTGTTGTACATCACTCTCTCATTCTCAGTATACGGGCGAAAAGGATACACGCGATGCGCATCACAGTCTCATGCGGATGGAGAAACACCACCGGAAAGACGACAGGAAACGCCGTTTTTCCTGTCGTCCTGTAAACCGGTGGTCTTATTTCTGTCGGGTACGTTGCGTGGTTTTGGCGACAGGCGGTTGTGTCCTTGCGGTTCTTTTCGGTACGGAAGCATCTTTCGGCGCGGCGGCTTTTGCCGTTTTTGCGTTTTTTTTAAGTTCTTCCTTTACCGTTTCTTCATTTTCTTCTTCCGTCTTTTCTTCTTTTTCAGGCTCGAAGTCGGTGATCCCGACGCTCAGCAGAATATTGTACCAGTTGAGCATACGCTTGATGTCGGTCGGATAGACGCGCCCCCGGTCGAAATCGGGCAACACTTCGGCCATATAGCTGCGCAATTCGTCTGCCGTGGCCTTATGCAGGTCTATCGCCGCAGGTTTGCTTTCTTCCTTTGCCTTTACGCTGTTAAGCACCCGATAAAGGGGAACCTCCGTCTCGACGGTATAAATCGAGATGTCGCCCAACGAGATGACCTTGTCCCTGCTATATGTGGGTACTCGCTTTTTATCCGTCAGCGACTCTACAATCAACATGTTTTTTCCTTGGGAAACCTTCTTGTACAAACCGGGTTTACCTGAAACCGAAAGTATTTCTTTTAACATATCCGTGTAATTTGTGTCCGTTATTAAATCTTGTAATTCTTTGAGTGGCAAATATAGCAAAAACAGCAGGATAATCGGGAATCAGTCGTGTTAAAAAAACGACAAAAAGCGATTACCGTTATGCAAGCCGGGCGAGCAGGTTTTCCATTTGGGGTATCAGCGCTTGCCGGTCGTCATTAAATATTACGTAATCGGCATTTTTTAATTTTATTTCGTCCGGCAACTGGTGATTCATTCGTTGCCGTACTTCGGCTTCGTTTGCCTGCTCGCGGGCTATCACGCGCTGCACCCGCAGGGATTCGGGCGCATGGACGGTCAGGCGTATATCGACTTTGCGGTCGAATCCGGATTCGAACAGGATGGCCGATTCAAGCACGGCATACCGCCCTGTCTGCCGTGTCAGCCAGCGGTCAAAGTCTGTTGCTACTTCGGGATGAATAAGGGCGTTCACCATTTCCAGCAGGCGCTTATCATTAAATATAAGCGAAGCCATCATACGGCGGTTCAGCCCGTCTTCGCCGTAGATGCCGTTGCCGAGCAAGTCCGTCAAACGGCTGCGCAGGTACGGCGAGGTGTTCGCAAGTCTTTTTCCCGCCTCGTCGGCCACGTAGACCGGAATGCCGTATACGGTAAATAAAGAGGCGACGGTCGACTTGCCGCTTCCGATTCCTCCGGTTAAGCCGATCGTGGTCATCGCGTTTTCTGTTCCAGAATGAATTCTACCGTAGCGGGGTTTATCAGCGGATTTGCAACCCATTCGGGACAATGTGTCAGGCGAACGGGTAGTTCGCCGGAAGCGCGATTCAAATCAAATTCCTGAAACGGAATCTGTATCCTGATGTCATTGTTTTTCAAATTTTTATACTTGGACATGGGGATATTGCATGTGACTTCGACCGAGGAGGGGAATATTCGCAGCGTGTAGTTGCCGGGCAGATTCCGGCATCCGACAGGTATCCGGAGGCGTTTTTCCGTAAATTCTTCGACGGGAACAGTGATTTCCACTTTTTCGGGTTCAATCTGCACGTTCGGAATCTGCTTCAACCGAACGGAAAGCGTTACGGTCTTGTTGGCTCTCCTGAGTTCGACAAGATCCGTTTCGACCGCAGACAAAGTATCCAGAATGGCACTGTGGGCATACACATGTACCTTTGGCGGATTGATACGGATGGCGTCCGAAAGTTGAAAGCCCGGCTCGGTACGGATGTCCACGCAGGCATATACGACTACATCCTTGTGCGTCAATGCCGCATAATCGACCTGAATGGCAGACGGATCGGTATGCAGCAATGAAGTGGATGAAATCAGTTGGCGCGATATGAAGGATTCAATGGTTCTCTTTTCCATAAAGACGTGCTGTTTTTTTGCGGGAAGGACGTCTTTCATATCTATTTCGATGGGCGAAAATGAATTAAACCACATGTAATTAATCAGCACGGTGCCCTTGTCTTTTATTCGGGCTAACAGGTTTTGCGGATTGTTGTCGGCGAGAATCATATCTCTCGGCACATTTTTATATCTGACGGGTATCGAAATCTCTATTTCGTATTCTTCCTGCAGACTTTCAAGAAACCAGAAACCGGCCGAGAGCAATAAAAAACCCAAGAAAATCAAAATCTCTTCCCATTGTTGCTTGTGGAAAAAGATTCGGATTTCTTGATAAACAGACTTGAAAAGAAACGAAATATCAAGTCGTGCCATATTTCAGCGAAGAGTTATTTGGAGTGAATGTCCTCCGGCGAAGCAAATACCGACGCTTTGTCTACGCGGATACGGACACCGTCGGCTACTTCTATCAGAATGGTAGTGTCGGCTATTTCCTTGATTCGGCCGTGAATGCCGCCTGCCGTAACCACTTTGTCGCCGGGTTTCATGGCTTCGCGCGCTTTCTGGATGCTTTTTTGACGTTTCTGTTGCGGTCGGATCATCAGAAAATAAAATATTGCTACGATAGCAACAAGCATCAGGATTCCGTTGTATTTTCCCCAAGCCGACTGGTCCTGAGCGGCCGCCACCTGAAGTATCACATTAAGTAAGTTCATAAACAGTTGTATTTAAAATGTATTATCCGGCAAAAGTACGAAAAAAATCAGTCTTTCAGCAATAGTTTTTCTTTTTTTAGTTCCTTTACGACCGAATCCAGAAGTCCGTTGATAAATGTGGCGCTCTTGGGCGTGCTGTAATATTTGGCTGCGTCGATGTATTCGTTCAGCGTCACGCTAATCGGAATGTTGGGGAAGTGGATTATTTCGGCAAGCGCTACCTGCATTATAATCAAATCCATGCCGGCAATTCGTTCCATTTCCCAGTTTTTCAGGTGGCGGATGATTCGTTCGCGATAGGCATCGCCGTCACGCAGGGTATGGCGGAACAGGTTGAGCGCGAAATCGTAATCTTCGCTGTCCTTGAACATGGGCATCAGTTCCTGCCGACTGCCTTCCGATTCGTCGAAGCGCTTGATGGTCTTTATTACAAACGATTCGATGATTTCTATGTCATCGTTCCAGTAGATGCTGATGTCTCCCAGCGCTTCTTCCAGTTCTTCATTTCCGCAAATGAGTTTTTTGAAAACCATGCGCCAAAATTCGCGATCGGCTTCGTAGGTATCTTCCGCGCTGTGCATGTAGGAGTGATAAAAATCGGAATCCAGTATGAGGGAGAGTACTTTCTTGACGAATCCCGTTTCGTTAGCCCACGAAATGCTATGCTCTTTTACGTACTGCTGCAGCATCAGGTTGCTTTCAAGCTGGCTGGCAAACCGGTTATTCACCAGGCGAATGTTGGGATTCAGTTCGTCTTCCGTCGGGTGGTATCTGTGTCTGCGTACATCCAGTCTGCGTTCCTGCATACGGGTGACCTCGATTATCAGTAAGAGAAAGTAATAGTACAGGTCGTAAGACTTTCGCAAACTAAAAAGCAGTTCGTGTTCCGCCACATTCGGGTCGTCATTTCCGTTCCGGTAGAAAGCGAAAACAATCTGCAATATTTTAATGCGGATTAGAATCCTGTTAATCATTATATAAAAGAACTTCAATAGTTGTTGTTACGGGGTGCGAAGGTAGCAAATGTTCGGCAATAATGTATTCCGGAGGGGAAATTAATTTTCGGAGAAGTGAAATGCGGCGATTTGAATGGACTTCTCGTTCGGACGAGATTCTATCCCGTTCGATTTATTCTGCGGGATTCGATCCGTATATTCCGGATGGAGCTGTATCAAAAGCACGCGGATGACGCAGATCGGGCAGATTTTCTCAGATTTCAGTATGCACACGATTCCCGTTTGTTGTGAGTCATTCACGCAATAACGTGAGTTCGACCTGAGCGATCCTCTGTAAAGCGCTCGTATACACGATGTCAAGGTTCGGAGAAGGTTTTTCAGACAGGAAAGTATAAGCAATAAGCGCGGAAATCATGTGTATGATGAAGTTCGCAAAGTTGCGATGGCGCATGTGCTTAATCCGACACATGTTTTAGAGTTCTTCATTATTTGGTTTTCAGGCTATAAATCTACTAATATCTTATCTCTATTCCTGTTCTTTTTTGCCTTTTTCTCACGTCTAATCTACATTAATTTGCGTTTTTTGATAAAAAAACGCTTAATTCACGGGATATGGGATTCGTACAGGATCCGTATAGGATGTGTACAGGGACCGTATAGGATACCTTTAGTCAAATTTTAGGATGTATTGTGATATGGTGATTAATTTTATCTCTTTCCTGCCATCCCATTAGATTCCATCTGTTTTTTTAATGTATATCGGATATGATACCTCAATCAGCCGAAAGTTGCAATCTTCATAACCGGGCACGGAAGTCGCTCCGCAACCGTGGTCTGTAAAGCAAGACAACGCGCCATACTCTTTCATTGCAGGAGCAGGTTTCATCTCCGTAGGGGCTGTATCAAAAGTTCTTTTTCAAGCAAATTACCCCTGCTACAATGTGTTGTGGGAGGGGTAAAATTGTAAATTTTGGACTTTTGATACAGCCCCTTACGAAAATAAAGCCGGCTTATCAGGTTTCGTCTCTTTTGGTTTACCTGCAAAATGCCGTGTTCAGGCAGACGTCGATTCGAAGAAAAATAGCACAACTTCGCAGTTCACATCGGTTATCAATCAAAAACGAGGCTACCCTTTCCGGATAACCTCGCTTCATTATTGTAAACGCACTTGATGTTAATCTATCTGTTTTCTTGCGGAATAGCTGATTTTAAGTGCGTAGGCCTTTCGTAGCGCTTGTTTGAGGTCTGTTATCAATCCCATTTTTGTTTCGTAGTCGCCTTTGATGGAAACGGTCATATAGGGTTGATCCTCCTCTTTCATACTCGATTTTTCCTGCGCAATGTATGAACCGACTTCCGATACTTCGGCGAATTGGTCATTTAACTGGAGTCGCGGCTCGGTACCCATTTTTGCAGAAAACTCTGCTGTCGGCTTGCCGACATAAATAAACGTCACCAGCGATTTCTTCTCCAACTTTTGAAGTTCCGTGGCATGAGGCACCCGGAATTGCACCTTGAGTGTCACTTCGCGCATACTTGTTACCATCATGAAGAAAAACAGGATTGCAAAAACAAGGTCGGGCAATGATGATGTATTTAATTCGGGCATTTCGCGTCCGCCCGCTTTATTGAACTTTCCCATTACTTTTTGTCTCCATATTTTTTAGGCTCGGCTTCCGATATCTTTTGCGGATAAATCATCTGCACGGCCTTTTGTTCTTCCTCTTTCAATTCGGCAAAAGTCTTGCCTCCGAATTTTTCCTTGGAAATCTCGTCACGAAGTTCATTGTATGCCGCAGCCAGTTCGTTTTGCACGTCAATGTATTTCTGATACTGCGTGCCCCGGTCGTTCATCAGCGAGATCACATGCGATTTACTTGTCTTCACCACACCGAAAAACGGCACCTCTTCTTCTACTCTTTCCGGCAGATTAGGCTCGTCATTACGGTTTGCAATGAATTCTTTCGCCCTTTCCCTCAACTCGTCAAGTTCCACAGTTTCGTCTCCGCACATTATTTGGTTGTGCGTATTGATAAAGATAGGCAAAATATTCCTCTTCTTCACATCTATTTCTTCCAACCTCTTTTCGTCGTTAGGCGGTTGCGGCAAACGCCTTGCCAACCCCTGATCGGTATCCATTGACGTTGTCAACAGAAAAAACAGAAGAAGCATAAAAGCAATATCGGCAGAAGAAGACCCGTTAATACCGGGAACTTTTCTCTTTTTTCCCATTTTCTTTGCTTTTAGTGTTTTACTTCTTAAATATTGCCTTAGCCGAGCCGGCAATCATTGCCAGTATGCACAGAGAAAGTAACACGTAGGTGGCATAAATCCACATATCCGAAACCTTTAACCATACCTCCGTATTAAAATGCGCGGAATCGCTATTGATATTGGGCAGCGGCGTAGCATCACCCATTCCATAAGCAACGCCCATAAGCGCAGCAAAGGCAATAAGGACAATTAACGACACGAGCGCTGCCTTAGGTTTTGCTTTCAGGGACGACACGAATTGGAGTATCCCGAAAATAAATAACCCTCCGATTGTGATTACACTCATCAGATAACACCAATACAGCAATTCGGATGTGTATATCGGCGCTTTAACCTCTGCAGCAGGGTCAACGACTCCTCCCAGATAAAACAGCGCCAATACGCCTACGCTGATTATCATGACGAGGAGCAGCGTCCAACTTGAAATTTTTCTTATTTTAGTTACAGCCATGGCTTTTTACTTTTGGTATTTCACGTTGTATTTGATAATTATGTCGAGCAGGGAGATGGATGCATCTTCCATTTTGTTCAGGATGGATTCCAGTTTGCTCAACAGGTAATTATAAAATATCTGCAGGATAAGAGCTACAACCAAACCTCCTACAGTCGTGATCAACGCCACTTTCATACCACTGGCAACCACAGTAGGGCTGATGTCGCCCACACGTTCGATTTTGTCGAATGCCATAATCATACCAATTACCGTTCCCAAAAATCCCAGAGAAGGAGCCATGGCAATGAATAGCGTAATCCACGACAAGTTCTTTTCGAGCAAACCACCCTGTACGCCGCCGTAAGAAATAATGGATTTTTCTACTATATCGACTCCCTGGTCGATTCTCAATAATCCCTGATAAGCAATTGATGCAATCGGGCCTCTCGTATCGCGGGCAATTGCTTTGGCTGATTCTACATCGCCTTTGTCTACAAGCGCGGCCTCAATACCTTCCAACATCTTTTTGGCGTTGGTATCGGCCAGATTCAAATAGATAATACGTTCCAACACGAATGCCAACCCTAAAATCAGAGCAATGGCAATCAGACTCATAAAGTCTGCACTACCCTCAATAAATTTAGTTTTGAGAGCCTGATGCATACTCTCACCTTCAACTGCTGCAACTTCCTGTGCAAATACGGCTACAGAAGTTCCCAGAGCGCACAATACCAAAAATGTTTTTGTAAATAACTTTTTCATAACGTTTGAAAATTTAATTAATAATTTAGTTCGTTTTTTATTGTCAATAATTTAATCTGTTAATCTGTTTGCATACATGCGGAGAAAGCGGGATTCGAACCCGCGATACGCTTTAGGCGTATACACGCTTTCCAGGCGTGCCTCTTCAACCACTCGAGCATCTCTCCATTTAAAGCTCATTAAGCATCGTCTCGAAAACGAGTGCAAATTACACAAAATATATGTCATACCCACTTTTTCAGTGCACAAATATCAGTTTTTTACGCGAAAGAAAAAGCAATTTAATCAAAAAAAATGCACTCCTAATGAAAATTTCTTTCCCTCTCATAAACTATCTATCTGGATATTAAACAATTCAAGAGTATTTTTTTTTGTGTGTGCTGCGACGTTTTCCGGGCGAATGTCAAGGACAGATGCCAGTTTTTTTGCCGTTTCCCACAAAAAAAGCGGTTCATTCCGTTTTCCGCGATACGGCGAAGGCGCCAGATAGGGGGCGTCTGTTTCCAAAAGAAGCATCTCGACCGGTGTGCGGCCGATGATTTCGGGCAAATGAGATTTCTTGAATGTCAATATACCGTTAATCCCTATTTTAAAGCTGTTTAATCGCTTTATTTCGTCGAGGTCGGCTTGCGTTCCGTCGAAACAGTGAAAGACGCCTCTCAGCCGGCTTGCCCCAACCTTGTGTATGGAATCAAGTATTTCGTCGAAAGCCTCCCGCGTGTGGATGGCCACGGGCAAACGCAGGTCGATACTCCAGCGTAACTGCTCTTCAAACGCGATTTTCTGCTCTTTCAGCCGGCTTTTGTCCCGGTACAGGTCGATTCCGATTTCGCCGATTCCGCAATAATTCCGTTGCGTAAGCGCCGATTCGATTGTTTTCAGTTGCGAAACATACGTATGGTCAATGCTTGTCGGATGCAATCCCATCATCGGGAAAGCAAAATCCGGTTCCGTATCGCACAATTGCAGTAGCGGAGAAATTGTCGACGCGTCGATATTCGGCAGCAATACGGCTTCTATTCCCGATTCTTTGGCTGTGCGAATCACCTGCCCGCGATCTTCGTCAAACGCCTCCAGATATATATGTGTATGGGTATCTATTATTTTCATGCAGGCAAAAGGTTATGATTCACGCTTCATCAGGCTCATGCCCACATCGCGTATGGCGGCAAGGCGTTCTGCCGGTGCATCCAGACTGTCCAAATCGTCAATCGCCTTATTATAATAGTACGTAATTTTGTTTTCCGTAAGTTCTTTTATCCGCAACCGGTCGTATACGGAGGTGATGGCTGCAATTTTCTCGGCAGGCGTAAAACCGTCGGATGCGGATTGATAGCGATTGATGATGCTTTTCTGTGCTGCGGATGCCTGTTTCAATGTGTGTATGAGCAGAAACGTCTTTTTATTGCAGAGGATATCGCCTCCGATGCTTTTCCCGAACGTTTCCGGATTACCGTATACATCCAGTAAATCGTCCTGCAACTGAAACGCAAGCCCAAGATGCAATCCGAACCGGTACAACTTTTCCGCTTCGACGTTCGGCGCACCTCCGACGATTGCCCCCGATTTAAGGCAACATGCCAGCAGCACGGCTGTCTTCAGACGTATCATTTCAATGTATTCGGCTTCCGTCACGTCTTCCCGCGATTCAAATTCCATGTCAAACTGTTGTCCTTCGCAGACTTCAATGGCAGTTTGCGTGAACAGCAAAAGTATTTCCCGAAGATAGGCGGCGGGCGTTTCGCCTATCAGGCGGCAGGCTGAAATGAGCATGGCGTCGCCCGACAGAACGGCAGTGTTTCGATTCCATTTTTTATGCACGGTCGGACGATTTCGTCTGATGTCGGCTTCGTCCATCAGGTCATCATGCAGCAGCGTGAAGTTGTGGAAGATTTCCAGCCCCATCGCAAGCGGCAAGGCTTTGTCCGTCGACCCGCCGTATAAGTCACATGCCATCAATACGAAGGCAGGGCGAATACGCTTGCCTCCATTGGAGAGGGTATATTTTATCGGGTCGAACAGGTTTTGGGCTTTACCGTCGAACGTGAACCGCCCGATAGCCTCGTCGATGATCTTCAATATTTCTTCAAACGAAAACATCAATCACATGCAATTAATTATATATCGCATTAAAAAAGGTCGCCTCCACGCGACCTTTTCTTTCGGTAAATAAATTTCAAATCAAAAGTATGGGAAAACAAAAAGTCTTATTGTAATCTGAAGTTAATCGGTATGGTGAATTTCACGCGTACCGGTTTACCTCTTTGTTCACCCGGCTGCCACTTCGGCATGGCGCTGATCACGCGTATGGCTTCTTTATCAAGCGACGCATCTACGCCGCGCAGCACTTCAATGTCTACAATGGTGCCGTCTTTGTTTACGACAAACGAGCATGTCACACGTCCGTGAATTCCATTTTCCGCGGCTACAACCGGGTATCTCAACGTTTTCTGGATGAAGCTCAACATGGCAGCCTGTCCGCCCGGAAAGTCGGGCATCTTTTCCACTACCTGAAAAATATGTTGCTCATCTTCTTCCTCTTCCTCTACCGCGGCAGGCGGAACATATGTTTGCACCTGCGCATCCGTCTGGGTATCTTCCGAAGACAGGATGTCCACTTGGTCAATGTTTGCATCATCTTCCACGATATTCAACACCTCTGCAATTTCCTGCACGGGCGGCGGCGGCGGCGGTGGCGGCGGCGGTTCGTTTTGCGTAGTCATTTCAATGTCATCTTCGACAATAATGTCGGCAATCCCTTCATCTTTCGATATGTTCAGTTCTTTCTGCCCATATTCAAAGCCCACGAACAAAATGGCCAAACCTACTACCAAACCCATCAAAAGACCGGTGCCTTTGGTCTTTTCCAAGTCTGCTTTAGACGATTTCTTAATTTCCATAGCTTTTTAATTATAATGTGGAAGCAAAGATAGGAATAAATTTAATTCGATGCGCGGGGGGATGGAAAAAAAATACGATTTTGCTTTTTTTGGGGAAATCGAAAAAAGGAGAAACCGGATATACCTTTTTCCGGATTTATGCGTTATTATACAACCGGCGGCGTACATGCCGTCGCAAAAAGGCGTATTTCGGTACGCTTTCCGATTGAAAATGAAAATGAGACATACAGGAATTGCTGTTTTTTTAGGATTGTTGCTTCCGCTGATGCTCCGGGCACAGGACGGGGACAGGGTATTTGCATTTTTGCGCTATCCGTCGTCTGCGCATGTCAATGCGCTGGGCGGACATTCCGTTTCGTTGATTGCGCGCGATCCTTCGCTGGCTTTTCATAATCCGGCATTGCTGGGGGGCGAAACGGACGGCATGGCGAACTTGAATTACATGAATTATTATTCGGATATTCACGTAGGCAGCGTCGCGTTTACAAAAGCGCTCAGGGAAAGGAGCGCATGGGGGATTGGGGCGACTTTTATCAGCTACGGCAACATGAAGGAGGTAAGCGCCGAGCATGTGGTCATGGGAAATTTCTCGCCCAAGGATTTGAGCCTGAACGGGTTTTTTTCCTATGATCTGACGGATAGCTGGCGGGGAGGCGTTTCGCTCAAGGCGCTTTATTCGAATCTTGCCGAATATTCGTCGTTCGGTATCGCCGTCGATGCGGGGCTGAGCTATTACGATCCCGAAAGGGAGTTCTCGTACGGGCTGGTGATAAAAAACGCCGGGGCGCAACTGAAAAGCTACGATTCCCAACGCGAAAAAATGCCGTGGGACATACAGACGGGCTTCACGAAGAAGATGGCACATGCCCCGATACGCTTTTCGGTCACGGCCGTGCACCTGAATCGCTGGAAATTCAAGTATACCGACGCCGCGTCGGCAGAGAAGGAAGCGGACGACCGGTTTGTGCAGACGCTCATCAAGCATCTGGTGTTCGGAGTAGACTGGATCCCTTCCGAGAACTTCTGGCTGGGCGCAGGATTTAATCCGAAAACAAGTGTGGAGATGAAATTGCGGAACGGCGGAAACAGCCTGAACGGTTTTTCCGCCGGAGCAGGCCTGCGCGTCAGCCGGTTTGACGTGGGCGTTTCCGCGGCGCGCCATCATCCGTCGGCATATTCGCTGATGGTGAGCGTATCAACCACCCTGACGGGTTTCGAACCCTGATTTTATATCATATATTATTAATGTACGCGAATGAGAAAGATAAACGTAGCGATTGACGGTTTTTCATCCTGCGGAAAGAGCACGATGGCCAAAGACCTCGCCCGCACAGTAGGCTATACCTGTATAGACAGCGGCGCGATGTACAGGGCTGTGACGCTTTATGCGCTCCGGCGGCGCCTTTTTGCAGGCGACGGCGTGGACGAGGCCGGATTGCGCGATGCCGTCGGACGGACGGACATTACGTTTGCGATGAATCCCGAAACGGGGCTGACCGAAACGTATCTGAACGGCGAAAATGTCGAAACCGCTATCCGCAGCATGGAAGTCGCTTCGCGCGTGAGCCTGATTGCTTCGCTGGGATTTGTCCGCACCACACTGGTATCGCAGCAGCAGGCGATGGGGCGACACAAAGGCGTGGTGATGGACGGGCGCGACATCGGGACGGTAGTATTCCCCGACGCCGAACTGAAAATCTTCGTCACGGCCTCGCCCGCGATCCGGGCGCAGCGACGTATGCGCGAGTACGCACTGAAAGGCTTGCACGTTTCCTTCGAAGAAGTGCTGGAAAACGTCAAAGCGCGCGACCTGACGGATACGACCCGCAGCGAAAGCCCCCTGACAAAAGCCCCCGACGCGATAGAATTAGACAATTCGCATATGACCGTCCGCGAACAGCAAGCATGGCTGCTCGCACACTTTAACCGCGCGGCGGAACGCGAAGAACAGGCATGATGAAAATCACGATAGACCGCAATTCAGGCTTCTGCTTCGGCGTAGTCAACGCCATACAAAGCGCCGAACACGAGCTGGCGCGCACGGGCGAACTGTGCTGCCTCGGCGAACTGGTGCACAACAGCCCGGAAATGGAACGCCTCCGACGGCTCGGCCTCAAAACCGTCGCCCACGACGACTTGCCCCGGCTGGCACACCGCACCCTGCTGCTGCGCGCCCACGGCGAGCCGCCGGCCACCTACCGGCTGGCCGAACAGCGGCACATTAAAATCGTCGACGCCACATGCCCCGTCGTCCTCCGCCTGCAACGCCTCATCAGCCGATGCTATCGCGCCCTGCAAGGCGCCTCCGTACAATTAGTCATCTACGGAAAAAAAGGACACGCCGAAGTAAACGGACTGGTAGGCCAGACAAACGGCACGGCCTTCGTAGTCGAAAAAAAAGAAGACCTCGACACCCTCGACTTCGAAAAAGACATCATCCTCTTCTCGCAAACCACCAAACCGCCGGACGGATTCCGGGAAATGGTAGACGAAATCGCCCGGCGCGTTTCGCCCCGCGCCACCTTCCGCTACCACGACACCATCTGCCGCCACGTAGCCAACCGCCTCCCCAACATACGCGCCTTTGCCGCACGGCACGACCGCATATACTTCGTCGCCGGAAAACAAAGCTCCAACGGACGGATACTGTTCGAAGAATGCAAAAAAGCCAACCCGGACGCAATTTTCATCACCGAAGCCGCCGAAATCACCGCCCCCCTCACCCCCGGCATCCGCACCGTCGGCATTTGCGGCGCCACCTCCACCCCCAAGTGGCTCATGGAAGAAGTCGCAAAACGAATACGCGAAATCAACGGCATAACATGCGAATAATACCGGCTCGGAGCTAACTCCGAGCCTCTCAGAGTTAACTCCGAGTCATTCGGAGTTAACTCCGAGCCATTCAGAGCTAACTCCGAGCCTCTCGGAGCTAACTCCGAGCCATTCAGAGTTAACTCCGAGCCATTCGGAGTTAGCTCCGAGCCGCTCGGAGTTAACTCCGAATGAAGAAGACTTAAAAATATCATGCTCAAAGTCAGCAATATACCGATTAGGCAAAAAAAAATTCCGTAAAAAAACATCATCTATCGGAAAAATACTTACTTTTGTACAATCAAACATATTGATAACACACTAAAACACGAAAAAATGGCACAGACACTAAGTACAAAAGACGCACAGTTTGACATCGAACAACGAGTCATCATCAGCAAAGTTACCCCCAACGTAACGGCATGGAGCATCCCCGAACCCTGGTTTTCATCGACCGTCCTCCCGGCACAGAAAGAATGGGATGCCGCGTGGGAGGCCTATAACGCCAACCCCGCCGAACGCACCCAACGCATCACGTTTCTCAAAAACGCCGCCCGCGAACTCTATGAACCCATGATCAGGCAATTGTGCAACATGCTGATCGGCAACCCTAACGTCACGGACGCAGATCTGGAGTCGATGAGCGTTTACGGACGCCGTCAGGGCAAACACTATCCCCACGTCCCCATCCCCACCGACGTGCCGGATTTCCGTATCGAGCAAGCCCTCGGCCACCGGCTGCTGGTGCACTACCACGCCCACGATCATGAAAGCGAAAGCAGCGTGGCAAAACCCCACGGCGTGCACGGAGTCGAACTCATCCATTCCATCCTCGACACGCCGCCCGCGTCGTATAGCGACCTCACGAAGAGCGCTTTCGACACCGCGTCGCCCTACACGTTCACATTCGACCTCCCCGACGCCGGCAAAACCCTCTACGTAGCCCTGCGCTGGGAAAACACACGCGGCGAGAAAGGCCCCTGGAGCGACATTCAAGCAGCCGTCATCCCGTAAAAAATACAGGAAAAGGAAAAGAAACAACGATGCTCACCCCTTCGTTTCGGCGCATAAACAATCATCCTTCAAAAAGGGATGATTGTTTTTTATGACAATCCGCCGTTTCGCCCGGAATGTTCATCTTTACAACAAAAATCATTTAATTGAAATATCATGGCAAAGAAATTAAAAAACGCAGTCGAATCCCGTGACGGCAATATGCCGTCTTCAAAATCATCTCCCTGCGCAAAACCACAATTGCGCTTTTCTTCCGGGAAATATCCTCCCCTGATACTGTGGATCTGTTTGGCATTTATTTTCTGCCGTTGCCGCGAAAAAGATGAGATACTGCATCTTCCCGTGGCATCATACCTGAATAAAGTAGAAGAAGTTCCGTTGGAAGACTTTGCCGCCTCAGTCAAAAAAGTGCAGCTGGAGACGAGCGACAGTATTCTCATTGCAGAAATCTACAAAGTGTTTCAGACGGACGAATTTTTCATTGTGATGCACCTGTTTCGCATATCCGTATTCGACAAGGAGGGCAAATACCTGAACGACATCAGTCGCAAAGGCCAGGGGCCGCACGAGTTCAACGGCATATCAAGCATATTCATCAAAGACAGCCTGTTTTATCTGTATGACACGTCGCACAAGGAAGTATCGGTTTTCACTTTCGGCGGAGAATTTGTCCGCTCCTTCTCCACCGGGAATTACTACAATTTGATATTCCCCCTGCAAGATGACGATTACGTGGCATTCCAATTGAACATATCCGGAAAGGAAAAGAAAAAACTGATTTTCTTTGATGAATCGAAGGAGTTGAACGCCATTCCTTATGACCGGGAGTATGCCAAACCGAAAAACGTCCTGCTCATCTTCGAAATGGAAGGGCACGTATACAGCCATGACGGCAAGGATTATTTCAAGGAACAGTACAGCGATACTCTGTTTACGATACAGCCCGGTCACACACTCGAACCCCGTTTAATATTTGATTTGGGAAGATACCAGCCCACTCTGGAACGGAAACATGCCCTCACCGATGTAAATTATGGATGGGATGACATGGCGCATTTGTCAATTACAGGCGAAACGGATTCGTACCTGTTTTTCAACGTGCGTATCAATCGGGAAACACACGCTTACTACTGGGATAAGCAGCGCAAATCGCTCCACAACGTCCGGTTTACATATCCACGAGACTACGGCTACGAAGGCGCCTTTATTCCCGGAGCCGTTTCCGAAGACAGACGCAATCTTATTTCGATTGAAGAGGACACGGTTGGCGGGAACAACCCTGCAATTATTATTGCCACGTTAAAAAAATAGCGGTTGCGAACGGATCACACCGAACAGGAAATACCCAAAGGGGGCGCAGACAAGAGAAGAAATCGCGCAGCGCGAGAAAATCATTCGGGATTTTTATGCAAGCTGGAATGCTGTTAATCCGACAAAGCACGTTTTTAATATCGCGTTGCAGGATTTTATACACGTCCGGTTTTTGTCTATTCGGGTGCGGACGGGATGATTGTTTTTTTGTGCCGGGGGGAAGGTTTTTTTTCATACTTTTGTGCGAGTTTTTAATAGAGTATGATAAAGAAATGGTTTAACAAACTAAGGTCGGATAAGATATTGATAATAATCAGCCTTGTGGCCGGAGCATTTATCATTTATCCGCGGATTATTGATTTGCCCGTCGAACTGTCCCGCTTCTCCGCGAGGCACGAAAGCGTCGGGCATGTTTCCTTTTTTATATACCGTTACCTGTTTTTTTGCCTGCTGACGTGGACGCTGTTGACGGTAAACACGCGCGAGCGGCCTTCGCGGTTCTTTCCGGGCGGACTGCTCAAAACGGCGCTTATTACGGCTGTGGCTTACGGTGTGTACGTGATGATTTCGCTGCTGATAAGCAAGCGCGTCGATTGCTTTACGGGGTTGCTGCTGTTCCAGTTTGTGGTGACGTTTTTGTTGTGTGCGTTCACGGGGTATGTGCTTTCGCTGTATTCCGAACAGCGCGAGCGTGAGATGGAAATCGAACAGCTGAAAACCGAGAAACTGCAAAGCCGCTGCGAAGCGCTCGCCAGCCAGATCAATCCGCACTTCTTCTTCAATTCGCTGAACAGCCTTGCGGCGCTCGTGCGATGCAACAAAAAGGAGCAGACGCTGGAGTACATTAATAAATTGTCGGACGTGTTTCGGTACAGCCTGCAAAGCGACAAGAAAGGGTTGGTCGAACTGCGGGAAGAGTTGGATTTCCTCGAATCGTTCCGCTACCTTCAGGAAATTCGTTATGCCGACAATCTGCGCTTCAATATTAATATCCCCGAATCGAAGAAAAGCAAGCTGATACCCGTCCTGTCGTTGCTTCCTCTGGTGGGAAACATCGTCAAACACAATATGATTGACAGCGAGAACCTGATGCACGTGTCGGTCGGTGTGAACGGCAAGGATGAACTGGTGTTTTCGAACCCGATACATCACAAGCTCGACAATACGGAAGAGCGCAACGGCCTCGGACTGTCGAACCTTGCCGATCGTTACGAACTGCTGCTGAACAAAAAGATAAGGATAGAGAACAGGGGAGGGGTTTTCAGTGTATACCTGCCGCTTTGAGGCGTGGGGTGGGGGAGTGAACTGTGCCGGGGTCGAACCGGCGACCTCCGCCCTGTCAAGGCGGCGCTCTAAACCAACTGAGCTAACAGTTCTGCTGTTTACGGCTGCAAAGGTATAAAAATTTCCTTATCTTTGCCGCTTCTTACCGAAACAGTGATAAAAAATATGGAACAATTACCGGATTTACATGTTTACAATACGCTGACGCGGCGTAAAGAACGCTTCACGCCGCTGTATCCCCCGCATGTGGGGATGTATGTTTGCGGGCCGACGGTATACGGCGATCCGCATATGGGGCACGCGCGTGCGGCCGTCACGTTCGACATCCTGTTCCGCTACCTGCGTCATGCGGGCTACAAGGTGCGCTATGTGCGCAATATTACCGACGTAGGTCATCTGGAACACGACGCCGACAGCGGCGAAGACAAGATTGCGAAAAAGGCGCGGCTCGAACAGCTCGAACCGATGGAAATCGTGCAGCATTACCTCCTCCGCTATCACGACGCGATGCGCGCGCTGAACGTATTGCCGCCGAGCATCGAGCCTCATGCTTCGGGGCATATCATCGAACAGATTGCGCTGACAAAGCAGATCCTCGACAACGGGCTTGCCTACGAAAGCAACGGCTCGGTCTATTTCGACGTAGTTAAATACAACCGGAGTCACCGCTACGGCATCCTGTCGAACAGGAATATCGACGAACTTGTGCATACGACGCGCGACCTCGACGGGCAGGAAGAAAAACGCAGTCCCGTCGATTTTGCGCTCTGGAAAAAGGCGCAGCCCGAACACATCATGCGCTGGCCTTCGCCGTGGAGCGACGGATTTCCCGGATGGCATTGCGAATGTACGGCGATGGGAAGGAAGTATCTGGGCGAACGGTTCGACATCCACGGCGGCGGGATGGATCTGATTTTCCCGCATCACGAATGTGAAATTGCACAGGCCGTGGCGTCGCAGGGCGAAGACATCGTTCGGTACTGGATGCACAACAACATGGTCACGGTCAACGGACAAAAGATGGGTAAATCGCTGGGCAACGCCATCACGCTGGAAGAATTTTTTACGGGCGCCCATCCCCTGCTCACGCAGAAGTATGCGCCGATGACAATACGCTTCTTTATTCTTCAGGCACATTACCGCAGCACGCTCGATTTCGGCAACGAAGCGTTGCAGGCTTCCGAGAAGGGACTGGCGCGGCTGTTCGACACGTATGCGCGGCTGCAAAGGCTTGCGCCCGCCGCCGCTTCGACGGCAGACGTGCGTGAGCTTCGTTCGCACTGCGAAGAGGCGATGTGCGACGACCTGAACACGCCGGTTGTCATATCGCACCTCTTCGAAGCCGGCAAGGTCGTCAATGCGGCTGCCGACGGCAAGGCTGCGCTTTCGGCTGCCGATATCGACGAATTGAAAGCAACCTTCGCCCTTTTCCTCGAAGACATTCTCGGACTGAAACAGGCCGGCGACGGCGACGGGAAAAACAAAGCCGCATACGAAAAGGCCGTCGACCTGCTGCTCCGCATCCGCTTGCAGGCAAAGCAAAACAGGGACTGGGCTACGTCCGACAGGATACGCGACGAACTGGCGGCCTGCGGTTTTACGGTAAAAGATACGAAAGACGGATTTGAATGGGGACTGTGACGACGATTCGTGATTTTTTCGGGAACGACGCTTTTGCGGCGGCCGCCGGCGTAGAACTGCTCGAAGCGGGCAACGGGTATGCGCGGGCGCGGATGGCAATCACGCCGTTGCATCTCAACGGCGGCGGCGTTTGTCAGGGAGGCGCCCTCTTTACGCTGGCTGACCTGGCCTTTGCCGTTGCCGCAAACAGCCATGCGAAACTGACGTTTTCCATCACTTCCTCCATACAGATATTCAAGTCCGAAAAGTCGGGATACCTCTATGCCGAAGCCCGCGAAATGTTTAATCACCCCCGCCTGTCGAACTGCGAAGTGCGCATCACGAACGAACGTGGCGAACTCGTCGCCACCTTCAACGGCACAGGCTACCGGAAAGACGCGGCCTTACCCTTCGACCCTTTGGAACAGTAACATCATTCACAAATAAAATCACAACAATGAGAAGTTTTGCCAGCGACAACAATTCGGGCGTACATCCTTTGGTTATGGACGCCATCACCGGAGCAAACCGCGACCATGCGCCCGGTTACGGCGACGACCCGTGGACGGCGACCGCCGTGCGCAAGCTGAAAGAAGTATTCGGCGAAGAAGCCGAGCCGTTTATCGTTTTCAACGGGACGGGCGCCAATTCGGTTGCCCTGCAAGCCGTGGCGCGTTCGTTCAACAGCATCATCTGCGCGCAGACGGCTCACATCTACGTCGACGAGTGCGGCGCCCCTGCGCGGATGACGGGCGCCACGGTGACGGCCGTTCCCACTCCCGACGGTAAACTGACGCCGGATATTATACGTCCTTACCTGAAGCATTTTAACGTATGCCATCACGCCTCTCCTAAAGCCGTATACATCTCGCAGGCCACCGAACTCGGCACGGTCTATACCATCGACGAAGTGCGCGCCATCGCCCGCCTGCTCCACCGGCACGATATGTATCTGCACATGGACGGGGCGCGGCTGGCCAATGCCTGCGCCTGCCTCGACTGCTCGATGAAACAGCTGACGGCAGATGCCGGAGTGGATATTCTCAGCTTCGGAGGCACGAAAAACGGCATGATGGCAGGAGAAGCCGTTATCGCCTTCCGCCCGGAAATAGCGACGCATCTGGCTTATTTCAGGAAACAGTCGGCACAGCTTGCCTCGAAAATGCGGTTCCTTTCCGCACAGTTTACGGCTTATCTTTCCGACGACCTTTGGCTGCGGAACGCACGCCATGCCAACCGGATGGCCGAAAAACTGCTCGACATACTCCGGCAATTCCCGCAAATCCGCCCGACGCAGAAAGCGGAGACCAATCAGCTCTTTTTCACCATGCCGCCCGAAGCCGCAAAAAAGTTGGAAGAAGAGTATTTCTTTTATTACTGGAACGAATCTGCCTGCGAAATCCGTTTCGTAACCTCGTGGGACACGACGGACGAAGATCTCCGCGCACTCGAAAAAAGTCTTCATACAATCCTTCCGCAAAACATATAATCCTGCGGAATTAAATCATATATTTGCAACATAATTAATCGGAAATCTTTAATCGGTATGATTTGGAACGAAACAATGGAGTGCATGTCCCGCACGGACATGCGTAAACTTCAGGGGATACGCCTGAAAAGAACGGTAGAGCGCGTATATCACAACTGTGAGCCTTACCGCAAGCGGATGCAGGAAAAAGGAGTGACGCCTGCCGATATTCAAACACTTGACGACATCGTGAAATTGCCTTTTACGTCGAAAAAAGACCTGCGCGACTACTATCCCTACGGTCTTCTGAGCGTACCTATTTCGGAAATCGTCCGCCTGCAGGCCTCCTCCGGCACTACCGGCAAGCCGATTGTCGCAGGATACACGCGCAATGACCTTAGTATATGGGGCGAATCCGGCGCGCGATGCTTTACCGCCTACGGTCTCGGCCGTAACGACGTAGTGCAGGTATCCTACGGCTACGGCCTCTTCACGGGTGGACTGGGCGCACACTGTGCGGTCGAAACCATCGGAGGGACGGTGCTCCCCACTTCGAGCGGCAATACCGAAAAACAAATCATGCTGATGCACGACCTCGGCTCGGTAGGGCTGGCCTGTACGCCTTCGTATGCCCTCTACCTCGCCGATGCGCTGCTCGATTCGGGCATCCCGCGCGAAGAATTTAAATTGCGTATCGGCGCATTCGGCGCCGAGCCGTGGACGGAAGGTATGCGCAGGGAACTCGAAGAAAAACTGGGTATCAAGGCATACGACCTCTACGGCTTGACCGAAATCATAGGCCCCGGAGTAGGACACGAATGTGAATATCAAAACGGGACGCACTTGTGCGAAGACCATTTCTATCCGGAAATAGTGAATCCCGAAACCGGCGAACCCGTCCCCGAAGGCCAAACCGGCGAACTGGTATTTTCTACCATTACCAAAGAAGGAATGCCGCTGCTGCGCTTCCGTACGCGCGACCTCACCAGCCTGACTTACGAAAAATGTGCGTGCGGACGTACTTCCGTCAGGATGTCGAGGATTCTCGGACGTTGCGACGACATGCTCATCATAAGAGGCGTGAATGTATTTCCCTCGCAAGTCGAATCGGTCATCTGCGAACTGCCGCAACTCGAACCGCATTACCTCCTGACCGTCGACCGTGTGAACAATCTCGATACCTTTGAAATACAGGTCGAAGTAAAAGAAGACTTCTATTCGGACGAAATGTCGAGAATACTCGACCTGAAAAAACACATCACCCACCGTCTGCAAAGCGTGCTGGGCATTTCTCCCGATGTGAAATTGGTAGAACCCCGCAGCATTGAGCGCAGCCAGGGAAAAGCCAAACGAGTAATTGACAAACGAAAATTTGATTAACCGTTAAATATAAAATAAAGCATTATGTACATTAAACAATTATCCATATTTTTGGAAAACAGGCAGGGTCGTTTCACGGAAGTGGCCAAGTTGCTGGGTAAGGAAAACATAAACATGACGGCGTTTACCGTCTCCGAAAATTCGGATTTCGGCATATTGCGTCTGATTGTATCCGATACGGACAAGGCGCTCCAGGTGCTTCGCGACAACAAATATGCCGTATCGGAAGCCGATGTGATTTGCCTGCATTGCCCGAACCGGCCGGGCGCGCTCGGTAAAGCAATGGATATTATTACCCGAGCGGAGATATTTATCGAATACATGTATGCTTTTTCGGAAGGCGAATCGGCGCACGTGATTATCCGTCCCGACGACATTGAGAAATGCGAAAAAGTACTGACCGAAAATAAATTGGAACTGCTTGCGGCCAGCGAGCTGTACCGACTGTAATCATTATTAACGTTTCGTGCAGCGATGATTCTTCGGGAAAGCATTACCTTTGCGACCTAAAAAATACGGAAAATGAAGAAATTTCTGTTGTGGGCAGGAATTGTATTAGCGTGTTCTTCGTGTGGAGAATATAACAAAATACTGAAAAGTACGGATTATGAATTGAAGTATTCTTATGCCAAGAAATATTTCAACGAGGGCAAGTTCGTCAAATCGGCCACCTTGCTCGAAGAAGTCATACTTGTTTTCAGAGGTACCTCAAATGCCGAAGAATCGCTGTATTTACTGGCGCAAAGCTACTACGGGCAGAAAGATTACCAAACGGCATCGGAATATTTCAAACAGTATTACCAGACCTATCCGAAAGGCGAGTTTGTCGAATTGGCGCGTTTCTATTCGGGTTACGGGCTTTACCTTGATTCGCCCGATCCGCGTTTAGACCAAAAGCAAACATACGAAGCGATAAGCCAACTCCAGCTCTACATGGAATATTATCCGCAGAGCGAACACGCCAAACAGGCGCAGGACATCCTGTTCGAATTGCAGGAGAAGTTGGCGTATAAGGAATTGTTGAGTGCGCGACTGTATTATAACCTGAGCACGTATATGGGAAACAACTATCGTGCGTGTGTCATCACCGCCGAAAACGCGCTGAAGGACTATCCGTATTCCAAATACCGCGAGGAGTTTATCTTTCTGAAAATACGGGCTAAATATGAGTTGGCGCTTGTCAGCATCGAAGACCGCCTGCAAGGGCGCTACCGCGAAGTCGTAGACGAATATTACAATTATACAAACGAATATCCGGAAGGAAAATATATTAAGCAAGTCCGCAAATTCTATGAATATGCGGACAAACAAATAAGCAATAATTATTAATTCGTACAAATAGAACAACATATAACTATGGATTATCGTAAAACCAATGCACCGCTGACGACCGTTACGCGCGATATGATTAAACTGACCGAAGAGGTGGGTAACGTGTATGAAACCTTGATGGTTATCGCCAAACGTTCCAATCAGATTTCCGTAAGGATGAAGCAGGATTTGGAACAGAAATTACAGGCCTTTGCCTCCATCAACGACAGCCTTGAGGAAGTTTTTGAAAACAGGGAGCAGATCGAAATCTCGCGCTACTACGAGAAACTGCCTAAACCGACCCTCATTGCCGCGCAGGAATTTGAAGACGGCAAACTTTTCTACAAGAATCCCGTAAAGGATAAAAACAATTTCTGACGGCGCGTTTCCCATGATACAGCGCATACAAACACTTTATCTGCTTCTGGTTGCCGGCTTGACGATGGCAATGCTTTTCCTGCCGCTGGCTGTGATTCGCTCCGGCGATGCGTTTTATGCGTTCGACGCTTCCGGCATGAGTACGATGACGACGCCCGCCAAACTTGTTTATCCCTCATGGGCATTGATGGTTTTGGCAAGTATCATCGCTTTGCTTGCGCTGGCTACCGTTTTCCTTTATAAAAAGCGTGTCTTGCAGATTCGGCTCTGCGTGTTCAATGCAATTCTTATGATTGCTTTCTACGGCTTGTTCGCCTTTTTCGTCTGGAAGATTGCGGGGCAGTCCGAGTCATTCGGGTTCAGCGTGCGTATCGCGCTGTCTTTTCCGTTTGTTGCACTCATATTCAATTATCTTGCCATAAGAAATATTGGGGCGGACGAAGTGCTCATACGTTCGCTCAACCGTCTGAGGTAACGCAAACTGGCCGCGGGCAATCAATCCTCCTGCACGCGCGCTACACTCATCCGATTCGGCATATGAAAATACTGAAGCGCATATTTGTCCTGTGCAGAAATCTGCTCATCGCGCTGTTTCTGTTCAGCATCGCGCTTGTTTTCGTGTACAAATATGTTCCCGTATATTATACGCCGCTGATGTTTATCCGATTATACAACAAGGAAGCCAAAGAGATAAAACACAAATGGGTGCCGATAGACCGTATTTCGCAGTCCATGATACAGGCTGTGATGGCGTCGGAAGACAATCGGTTCATGGAACACCACGGTTTTGACCGCGAACAAATCCAAAAAGCCATCGACGAAGCCAGAAGCGGCCGCCGTCTCAGAGGCGCCAGCACCATCTCGCAGCAAACCGCAAAAAACGTATTCCTGTGGCAGGGTAAGACTATGTTCAGGAAAGGACTGGAAGCATACTTCACGCTGCTGACCGAGTGGATATGGGGAAAGGAGCGCATCATGGAGGTGTATCTCAACTCCATCGAAATGGGAGCCGGTATTTACGGTGTCGAAGCGGCCGCACAAGTCTATTTTGCCAAACATGCGGCGCAATTGACGCGAAACGAGTCGGCGCTGCTGGCGGCAATATTGCCGAATCCCCTCAAACGAAATCCCTTAAAACCATCTCCGTATATACAAAAGCGACAGGCCGACATCCTCTCACTGATGCAGAAAATCGAAACGGTCGAGATGGGATACCGCAAAAACAAGTGACGTCAAAACGCCGCAAACCGCCCGTTTTCTGCAGCGGTTATGGCCATACACTCCGCTTCTATCAGCCAGCCCGGACGGCATACGGGCGCCCATACGACTGCTTTGGGCACGTGCGGACAGGTTTCCGCCAGCCAGTCGCGAATAATCCGGTAGTCCGGGGCATTGCGCAAGTATACGATCATGCAGGCAATATCTTCCGCACCGGCGCCGGCCTCGCAGAGAAGCGTCAGGATGTTTTCCCACATGCGTCCGGCCTGTTTCGTCACATCCGAGGGATGTACGATTTCTCCACGATTGTTGATGCTTGCCGTACCGGAAATGAAGACGTGCCGGCGGTCGCCGTACTGTATGGCCGTGCCGCGCTCGAATGTCACGCCATACTCGTGCGTCGGGTTGAGATGCGTCGGGGCGCGAAGGTAGCGGATTTGTTCGGGCAGCAGCCCTTCGACGGCGTAAGCGTCCATAAACACCCGCGTATCGGGACGTACGTGCTTCCCTTCGATGCCCGTACCGGCAATAAAATGCGTATCTTTTGTCAATCCTTCCCGTTCGAAACACGTCCTGCGCGCGGCCACCATTCCCGCGTAGCGCACGTCGATGGCTTGTACGAAAATCCACGTCCGCATACAGTTGTCGGCCAGTGTGCACCCTTCGGTCGAGAGAAGGTCGATGTATTGCATGAACATGAGCCTCGTTTGTTCCGCTTCGTCGTTGGCAGGCGCATACAACTGTGTGTGAAATAGATGGCGGTACTCCGAGTGTGTGACAACCGCAGCCCGTTCATTGCCGGACAGGAATCCGCCGGGTATCAGGTATAGCCACAATGCGACTTTGCTACCGTCGGCGGGCGGTTGCTGCACGACGGAAACGGCTGCGTCGCCCTGTCCGCGCGGGATGAGCGGGTATTGGCCGGCAGCGTCGTCGACGAGATAACGTTTCCAGACGATTTCGGCGCCGGGCAATTCTTCAAGCAGCCGTCCGACGGCTCTTTCCATGCGTTCGTGCCGGCGCACTGCGTCGTATGTGGTATTGGTGATTCGGAGTATCGTGTGATATTCGGGGATATTCGCCCCCGGTCGGCTGAAAATGCCGAGCCGGGCGTGAACCGACAAATCTTTCCATTCTAATGTACGGTAGTTCATATCTGTTTTGTAAAGGAAACAAGGCGTCGTACCCGTTTCGTTTTGCGGACAATTGTTTTATCCGCCGACAAAGATAATCATTAACTCATGTTACGCAGCATCAGGTTTAGTCTTTTCTCCCTTTGCCTGAACGGCAAAATTTTCGTAACCACGGGTCGGAAACGTGTATTTTAGTCGAAAAATCTCCGCAGAGATTTTCGGTACTTTTTTTCGTTATTTTTACTTTCTTCATCTTTATTACTCATGTTACGTGCAATCAAAAAAAAGCATACCTTTACGGGATGAAAAAAGAATGGGAAAGCGCCGGGCGTCGCGGTGGCCGGCGTGGTCAGACGGTAATTGCCCGGAGCAGCCTGTCGACGGCTTCTTCCGGCGAGGCGCTTTGTTGGAGCAGCCCGACAAACCGGCTTCCGATGATGGCGCCGTGCGCGTGGGCAAGCGCGGCGTCGTAAGTGGCTTTATTGCCGACGCCGAAGCCGATGAGGTGCGGATTGCGCAGGTGCATTGCGCGGATGCGGCGAAAGAAGGCTTGGCTGTTTTCGTCAAATTCTTTTTGCGCGCCGGTGACGGAGGCGCTCGACACGGCGTAGATGAATCCGCCGGTGTGGCGGTCAATCAGGCGGATGCGTGCGTCCGGCGTTTCGGGCGTGACGAGCATGATGATTTTCAGTCCGTGACGTTCGGCTGTGGCTTTGTAGCTTGCCGTGTAGTCGTCGAATGGCAGGTCGGGGATGATGATTCCGTCTATGCCGGCGTCGGTGCAGGCGCGGCAGAAGGCTTCGAAGCCGTATTGCATCACGGGGTTGAGGTATCCCATGAGGATGAGCGGGATGTTGACCGTGCGGCGTATGTCGCGCAGTTGCCGGAAGAGGAGCCGAAGCGACATGCCGTTGCGCAACGCCTGTGCGGACGACTGCTGTATGACGGGGCCGTCGGCCAGCGGGTCGGAAAAGGGGATGCCTATTTCGGCCATATGTACGCCGCGGCTTTCGAGCGCTTCGAGTATGGGCTTCGTGTCGTGGAGGGCGGGATAGCCTGCGGTGAAATATACGGACAGGATGCCGCCCTGTTTGCAGGATTCGAAGAGTTGTGTAATGCGATTCATGCGATAATTGTTAAATGGTTTGTGGGTTCGATGCGTGATGTTTCGGTTTTAATTTACGGATAAATGCGTCCAGCGCGCCGGCGTCTTTCAGCGCGGGGGCAAGTTCGAAGCCGCTGTTCAGGTCTGCGCCGATCATTGCGGGGTGGCGGAAGCGCAGCAGTTCGTCGGCGCACTGCGGGGTGATTCCGCCGCTGAGGATGAAGGGTGTGGGTTGGTCGTAAGCGTGCAGCGCCGACCAGTCGAACCGCCGCCCCGAACCGCCAAAGCCGTCGCACTTCGTGTCGAAGAGGAAAAAGGATGCTGCCCCGTCGTAGTCTGCCGTGCGCTTCAGGTCGTCGGCGTCGGCGATGTGAAAGGCTTTGATGACGGGGTATCCGAGCGTTTGCACGGCACGGCACGTGTCCGGCGATTCGCTGCCGTGCAGTTGCAGGCAGTCTAATCCGTAGCGTGCCGCCGCGTAGGCCATTTCGCCGACAGGTGCGTCGACAAATACGCCGACCTTCGTCCGCCCGCACCGGCGGATGGCTTCCGCGTCCGCCTCGGAGCCGGAGACGTGTCGCGGCGACGGCGGATAGAAGATAAATCCCATCCAGTCGACGTCCAGCCGCTCCACCGCGCGGATGTTTGCGGCTTCGCGCATTCCGCACACTTTAATTTTTATTTCCTGAGCAGACATGATTTTATTCCTCGCTCAAAGCGGTAAGGTTGCGGACAAAGGCTTGCAGCGTTTCGCCCGGACGTGGCGTTTTCATAAACGTTTCGCCTATCAGGAAGCCGCGAAATCCGGCCTGCCGCAGCCGGTGCACGTCGGCGACATCCGCCAGCCCGCTTTCGGATACGAGCAGCGGAGCGCCGGCGCCTTCGCCCGCGTGCCGCCGCGCCTGTGCTGCGAGGCGGAACGAGTTTTCGACCGAAGTGTCGAACGTGCCCAGATGACGGTTGTTCACGCCCAGCATGTCGACGTGCGGATTGAGATGCGACAATTCCGCCTCGGCGTGTATTTCGAGCATCACCTCCATCTCCAGCGCATGGGCGGTCTGTGCCAGCCGCTCGCACTCGTCGGGCGTCAGGATGGCCGCAATCAGCAGCACGGCGTCTGCGCCCGTCGCCCGCGCCTGAAAAAGCTGGTATTCGTCGACAATGAAATCTTTGCGCAACAGTGGCAGGCCGACGGCGGCGCGGGCGCGGCGGAGATCGGTCAGCGATCCGCCGAAGAAATCGCTGTCCGTCAGAATCGAACAGGCCGCCGCTCCTCCGCGTGCGTATGCCGTCGCCACGTCTTCGACCTTTGCCTCCGGATGCAGCAGACCTTTGGAGGGCGAGCGTCGCTTGAACTCGGCAATGATGCCGGAGGGCGACCGGCCGAGCGCCGCGCGCATTGAGACCACGGGGCGTTCCATATGGCTGCCGCTTATCGACAGCATCGTCTCAAGCGAAACGGCTGCTTTCTGCGCCGCTACTTCGCGGCGTTTGTTTGCTACGATGGCTTCCAGTATATCCATGTCTTTTTTTACCGTTTATATGTCGGGGATGGAATATTTTGTCCGTCACCGTCCGTTTATTTCGATAAACTTATTCAGCGTGGCCAGCGCCCTGCCGCTTTCCAGCGATTCGGCGGCTTCGGCAAGGCAGTCGTCTATTTTCTTTTCCGGACATATCACCTGAACAGCAAAGGCGGCGTTGGCGATGACGCAGTTGCGTTGCGCCGCCGTGGCGGTGTTGCGCATCACGGCGTCGAAGATTCGCGCCGCGTCGGCGGGCGTGTCGCCTCCGAAGAGGTCGGATTCCTGCGTGCGCGGAAGCCGGAGCATTTCGGGGGTGTAGATTTTTTCCCTGTCGGGAAGGGCGATTTTAAATTCGCCCGTGAGCGAAATCTCGTCGTATCCGTCAAGACTGTGCACCACGCCGAAGCGCAGCCCGATGTCCTGATAGGCATACGTGTATAGCCGCGCAAGGGAGAGGCTGTATACGCCGAGCAGTTGGTAGCGGGGGCGTGTGGGGTTGACGAGCGGCCCGAGGATGTTGAAGAAGCTGCGCACGGCGAGGTTCCTGCGCACCGTGGCGACGGCCTTGAGGGCGGGGTTGAAGAGCGGGGCGTGCAGGTAGGCGATGCGGCAGGCATCCATTGAGCGGCGCATGACGTCGATGCAGGTGGTGAACTTTACGCCGTGCTGCTCCATCACGTTGCTGGCGCCGCTCACCGACGTGGCGCCGTAGTTGCCGTGCTTGACGACGTGGTATCCGGCGCCGGCCAGCGTGAAGCAGGCGGCGGTGCTGATGTTAAACGTGTTCTTCCCGTCGCCGCCCGTGCCCACGATGTCGATCGACGGATAGTCGGACAAATCGACGGGCAGGCTCATGTCGAGCAGCGCATCGCGGAAGCCGCCCAACTCGTCGACGGAGATGTTGCGCATCAGGAATACCGTGATCAGGCTTGCAATCTGCGCTTCGTTGTACTTATGCTCCGCGATGTCCTGCAGGAGCGTCCGGGCTTCGTCCCGGCACAGGTAGCGGTGTTCGGAAAGCCGGTATAATATTTGCTTCATAGCGTGTGTGTATAAATTGTGATGTTTAATGTTTTCCTTCTTTCAGCCAGTTGGCGATGATTTGCTTCCCCTGCGGGGTCAGGACGGATTCGGGATGGAACTGTATGCCGCGGACGTCGTACGTGCGATGGCGCAGGGCCATGATCATTCCCTCTTCGGCATCGGTCGCCGTGATTTCCAGGCAATCGGGGAAGCCGTCTTTCGAAACGACCCACGAGTGGTATCTCCCTGCGCGGAACCCCGGCTCCAGTCCGCTGAACAGCGGGTCGGGTGCCAGCGTACGGATGTCGCTGCATACGCCGTGATATACACGTGCGAGGTTGTGCAACCGTGCGCCGAAGGCTTCGCCGATGGCCTGCGCGCCGAGACAGACGCCAAGGATGCTTTTCGTCGGCGCCCAGCGCGCAATCAGCGGCAGCAGTATGCCCGCCTCCGAAGGGATGCCGGGGCCAGGCGAAAGGACGATTTTGTCGAAACGCGCTGCTTCGTCCGGCGTAATCCGGTCGTTGCGATACACCTCCACCCCGGCGCCCAGTTCGAGCAGTATATGCCGCAGGTTGTAGGTGAACGAATCGTAATTATCTAATAACAGTATGTTCATCATCTTCGTTTTTTCAGTTTATCAATGTTTCTGCCTGCCGGATGGCCTGATTCAGCGCCTCCAGCTTGTTGTTTACCTCCTGCAGTTCGCGCTCGTCGTTGCTGAGCGCCACGATGCCTGCCCCCGCCTGATAGTAGAGCACATTGCCGCGGCTGACGAACGTGCGTATCATGATGGCCTGATTCAGGTTGCCGTTCAGTCCCAGGAACCCGATGCAGCCGGCGTATGCGCCGCGGTTGTGCCTCTCCAGTTTCGTGATCAGTTCCATGGCGCGCACTTTCGGCGCGCCGCTGACCGTCCCCGCGGGAAAGGTGTCTATAAACGTCCCGACAGTGTTGCTTCCCGGATCAATCTCCCCGCTGATGCGGGAAACGAGGTGCATCACGTGGCTGTAATACTGCACTTCGCGATAGAAATCAATACGCACGTTGTGCGCGTTGCGGCTAAGATCGTTGCGTGCCAGATCGACAAGCATCACGTGCTCGGCGTTCTCCTTCGGGTCGTTGAGCAATGCCTCGGCGCGATGTTTGTCGATCGTCACATTACCCGACCGGAAGGCGGTGCCTGCAATCGGGTCAATGCTTACCCGTCCGTCCGTAATCTTGCAGTGCGTTTCGGGCGAAGAGCCGAAGATGCGGAAACCGCCGAAGTCGAAATAAAACAAGTATGGCGAAGGATTAATGTTCTGCAAACTGCGGTAGACCTTAAAGTCGTCGCCGCGAAAAGCCTGCTCAAAGCGACGGCTGAGCACAATCTGAAATACATCGCCGCGCAGACAGTGGCGCACTCCCTCGCGCACCATTGCCCGGTATTCGTCGTCCGTAATGCTCGACGTGCGCTCCCCCTCGGTGCGGAAATTGTACGACGCAAAGTTGCGGTTCTCAATCAAGGTTTCAATCTCCCGCAGATGATCCTGCTCCCCTTCGCGCAGCAGTTCGATAATCGTCAACCCGTTCTTGAAATGGTCGAAAACCAGCAGGTACTTGTAAAGGATATAGAGCATATCCGGCGCATCCGAATCTTCGTGATGTACCTCTGCCACCGGAATGTTTTCGAAATAGCGAACCGCGTCGAAAGCCGTGTATCCGAAGAGGCCGCAATGCTGCCGCTCCTCGCCCGTGACGCACAGGGTGTCCATAAACCGGTGTATTGCCTCTGCCGCCGGATAAGCGTTCGTGAGCGGTTTCACTTCCGTTGTGCCGTCGGGATAATCCAGCGTAGCTTCCGCGCGGTTGATGCCGATGCCGGCCAGCGGACACAGGGCGATGAAGGACAAACTGTTTTCGTGGCCGTGGAAATCCGAACTTTCCAGCAGGGCGGATTTGGAATATACATCGCGCAGTTTCAGGTAAAGGCTCGCCGGCGTATGCAGGTCGCCCAGCAGATGCTTTGTAGCCGTAGTAAAATGATAGGTCATAAGGTGTTGTTTTTTTTTGAATTATTGATTCATGGATGTACGGATATAGGTGTCCATGTCTTTGTCTCCGCGCCCGGAGACGGTCACCACCACGATATCCTCCGGACGGAAGCGCAGTTTTTTCAGCGCGCCCAGCGCATGAGCGCTTTCCAGTGCGGGGATGATTCCCTCCAGCCGGGTCAGTTCAAAGGCAGCTTCCAGCGCCTCGTCGTCGTCTATGGCCAGAGCTTCAATCCTTTTCATTTCGGCCAGATACGCATGTACAGGCCCTATGCCGGGATAGTCCAGTCCGGCGGAGATGGAATAAGGCTCTTCGATTTGCCCGTCTTCGTTTTGCATCACCAGCGTACGGGTGCCGTGTATGATCCCCTCGCGTCCCAGCCGGAGGGTGGCGGCGCTCATGCCCGAAGAGATGCCTTTACCGCCGGCTTCGGCAAGGACGATCTTCACCCGCTCGTCGTCCGTATAATGATAGATCGTGCCGGCGGCATTGCTCCCGCCTCCCACGCAGGCTATCAGCCAGTCGGGATAGTCGCGCCCTTCCTTTTCGCGCAGTTGCCATTTGATTTCTTCGCTGATTATCGATTGCAGGCGCGCCACCATGTCGGGATACGGATGCGGGCCGGTGGTGGAGCCGATGATGTAAAACGTGTCCGCCGGATGGCAGCACCAGTCGCGGATGGCTTCGTTCGTAGCATCCTTGAGCGTCATGTTACCCGAAGTGACGGGCGCTACCGTGGCGCCGAGCATCTGCATCCGCTGCACGTTCGGCTGCTGCCGTTCCACGTCCGTCCGTCCCATATATACGACGCAGGGCATGTTCATCAGGGCGCAGACCGTGGCTACGGCCACACCGTGTTGCCCCGCGCCCGTCTCGGCGATGATGCGGCTTTTGCCCATGCGCTGCGCCAGCAGTATCTGCCCGACGGCATTGTTTATCTTGTGCGCCCCGGTGTGGTTCAGGTCTTCGCGCTTGAGATAGATGCGGCAACCCGTCTCGCGGCTTAACCGAGAGGCGTGGTACAGGGGTGAGGGGCGCCCGGCGTAGTCGCGCAGCAGTTCGCGGTACGTGTGTTGAAACGTTTCGTCTTCAAGCTCGGAGAGATACCTTTCCTGCAAATCCTTTACGCAGCGGTAGAGTATTTCCGGAACGTATGTCCCGCCGAACCGTCCGTAATATCCGTTTTCGTCTACTTGATACTTTTTCTTCATGTATATATATTAATGTATATTCCTGTGACAACAAAAAAAGACTTGTCGTGAGTATGACAAGCCTTTTTTTACCAAAAAACATAATAAATATTATCGGGTATGCTACTCACAAAATTGAAATTGCGAGCGCCACCACCAACATGTATTTATATAAGATTTTATCATTATCATTTCGTTTTACGGCTGCAAAAATACTGCATGTTTTCGAATCCGCAAATCTTTTTGTTATTTTTTTTTGCTTGTTGCAGATACGGCGGTTATTTCTTTGTCAGCGTGATGTTGCGAAACTGAATTTTTTTCCCTTCGCTTTGCAGACCGATGTATCCTTTCTTCACTTTGTTGGTTCCAATGTTCTGAAGTACGTCGTTAATATAGACGGTGATTACGCCGTCCTGTATTTCTATCTTCGCGCGATTCCATTCGCCTTCGGGCTTTTCGCTTGAGGCGTTGCGTTTTTTGATTACGGGAAATTTCGGGCGCTCCTGTCCTTCGGGCTGCCTGTATTCGGCGAGGTCGGAGCCTCCGAGCAGGACGAAATCGCCTGCATCGCCTGCATGTAATTGACATTCTATGCCGTTAGGAAAGGGATTTTTAGGGTCTTCGATAAGCAGGAAGATTCCGCTGTTCGAGGCTCCGTCGACCCATCGCCATTCTACATGGAGGCTTCCGTCGCCGTAAGCCTGCGTCGTATACATGTAGCCGAGGGGGGCGCCGGCAATCTCGATGACTCCGTTTTTGACCGAAAATACCTGTTCGCCCGGAACTTTGTTGCCGTCGACAACGAATTTCCAGTTCGACAGGTCTTTTCCGTTGAATAATGCGATTTCTTTTTGAGCGTGCACACGCACGGAGGCGCTGCATACAAAGGCAATTATTGCCGTAAATAGATACTTTTTCATTGTTGTGAATGTGTTTAAGTTTGATATTCTGTTAGTTTAAATTCCGGTAACGGATGCGTACAGGCTCGGCATAGCCGGACTGTTTGCGTTTATATTCTTCATACTCGGAGTATGCGCCCTGAAAAAAGACGACTTCCGAGTTTCCTTCGAAAGAGAGGATGTGGGTACAGATGCGGTCGAGAAACCAGCGGTCGTGCGAAATGACGACGGCGCATCCGGCAAAGCTTTCCAGTCCTTCTTCGAGGGCGCGCAGCGTGTTCACGTCGATGTCGTTGGTAGGTTCGTCGAGAAGGAGCACGTTGGCTTCGGATTTGAGTGTGATGGCCAGATGCAAACGGTTTCGCTCGCCGCCCGACAAGATGGCGCATATTTTTTCCTGATCGGCGCCGGCAAAGTTGAAACGCGACAGATAGGCGCGCGCATTGATTTCCCTCCCGCCGATGCGTATAAATTCGTTTCCGCCCGAAACGATCTGATAGACTGTTTTGGCGGGGTCGATGTCGCTGTGCGTCTGGTCGGCATAGCCGATCTTGACCGTTTCGCCCGTGTCGAACTCGCCTTTGTCGGGCTGTTCAATGCCCATGATCAGTTTGAAGAGCGTCGTTTTCCCCGCTCCGTTCGGTCCGATGACGCCTACGATGCCGTTGGGTGGAAGCATAAAGTTCAGATCGTCGAACAGCAGCTTGTCGCCGTAGCTTTTGGCCACATGGCGGGCTTCGATGACCTTGTTTCCCAGCCGGGGGCCGTTGGGGATAAAGATTTCGAGCTTCGACTCGCGTTCTTTCTGGTCTTCGTTCATCAGGGTTTCGTATGAGTTGAGGCGCGCTTTCCCTTTGGACTGCCGGGCTTTGGGCGCCATGCGAATCCATTCCAGTTCGCGTTCGAGCGTCTTGCGGCGCTTGCCGGCCTGCTTCTCTTCCTGCGCCATACGTTGAGTTTTCTGTTCGAGCCACGACGAGTAGTTCCCTTTCCACGGGATGCCTTCGCCGCGGTCGAGTTCCAAAATCCATCCGGCCACGTGGTCGAGGAAGTAACGGTCGTGCGTGATACAGATAACCGTCCCCTGATACTGCTGCAAATGCTGTTCGAGCCAGTCAATGGACTCGGCATCAAGATGGTTCGTCGGTTCGTCGAGGAGCAGCACGTCGGGCTGCTGCAACAGCAGGCGACACAGAGCCACCCGGCGACGTTCGCCTCCCGACAGCGTATCGACAATCTGCTCTTCGGGCGGGCATCGCAGGGCATCCATGGCGCGTTCCAGCCGGCTGTCCAGATTCCACGCATCTGCCGCGTCGATTTTGTCCTGCAATCCGGCCTGCCGGTTCATCAGGGCTTCCATCTTGTCGGAATCGTCCTGTATGTCGGGATCGCCGAATTTTTCATTCACCTCGTCAAATTCCTTCAGCAAGTCGACAATATCCTGCACCCCTTCCTGCACAATCTCTTTCACCGTTTTACCAGCACCCAGTACGGGATCCTGTTCAAGGTATCCCACGCTGTAACCGGACGAGGAAACGACGTCTCCCTGATACTCCTTTTCGATGCCGGCAATGATTTTCAGCAACGTCGACTTGCCCGAACCGTTCAGTCCGATAATGCCGATCTTCGCACCGTAAAAGAATGAAAGATAGATGTTTTTGAGCACTTGCTTTTGCGGAGGGAATATCTTGCTTACCCCCACCATTGAGAAAATTATTTTCTTGTCATCAGCCATAAATATACATTTTAATTAGAACGACAAATGTATGAATAAAATTGAATAAATCTCATTTTGAGATGCTAAGAAAAATAACCGGATCTGGCGTTAAAAAGTATATTTCCTTAACAAATTGAAAACAAAGACTCGTATCTTTCGGCAAAAGACTCGTGTTTTTCGACAATAAACTCGTGTTTATCAGGAAAAAATACGAAATTATTTCAATATTTATAAATATCGTATTACATACCCGACAAGAAATTACTACCTTTGCGACATACAATATGAAGAAATACGGATATGAATTTATTGGATTTCAGTATAACAATCATTTTATTTTAAAAAGCACATATTATGGAATTTTCAAGAAGAGATTTTATTAAAACGGCAGGAGTAGCTGCCGCAGGGGCTTTCATACCGAACAGTCCTTTAAAGGCATCCGGCACGGCATG
>JAISNP010000018.1 GCA_031276175.1 Tannerella sp. | reverse complement strand
TGATGCGGATATCACATCTTTTCAACTCAAAATCAATCGAAGACCAAGAAAATTACTTAACTTCGAATCGCCTAAAGATATTTTCTTTAGAAAAGTTGCATTCGTTACTTGAATCTGCGGAACGGTAAGGAACGCTTTTAATGACATTAATAAAACAGGCATGTGATATGAAGAACTATCTGTTTATTTCCGGCATTTTATTCTTTGTTGCGGGATGCGCCCGGCAATCCCATACGCCCGATGCTGCATTTGAAGGATGGGAGCCGTTTTTTACGCCTCCCCGTAATTACGTAGCGACGTATGCCGCCCATCCTCCGGTGATTGACGGGGATATTGACGACGAGGCATGGCGTGCGGCGGCATGGACAACCGAGTTTCGCGACATTGAGGGGGAAGACAAGCCGGCGCCGTATTATGCCACGCGGGCAAAAATGTTGTGGGACGACCGTTACCTGTACATTGCCGCGCATCTGGCCGACAAGCATGTGTGGGCAGCCCTGACGGTGCGCGACCAAATTATCTATGCCGACAACGATTTCGAGGTCTTTATCGACCCGGCCAATACGACGCACAATTACTATGAGTTTGAGGTGAATGCCCACAACACGATGTTCGACCTGTTCCTGACGAAGCCGTACCGCTCCGGGGCGTACATGCTTATCTCGTGGGACAGCAGGGGATTGCAACATGCCGTGAAGGTACACGGCACGCTGAATAACCCGTCCGACGAGGACGAGGGATGGACGGTAGAAATGGCCATCCCGTTCGACGAGATGGCGCAACGGCCTGAAGACGGCGAGATATGGCGGCTGAACTTTTCGCGTGTGGAATGGGATACGTACATCGCGGACGGCAAATACGTGAAGCAGACCGATGCGAACGGCAAAACGTTGCCCGAACGCAACTGGGTATGGTCGCCGACGGGAGCCGTGAACATGCACATGCCCGAACGGTGGGGCTACATACGGTTTTCGACCCTGGAGGCGGGCGCCGCCGGACTGCCCGCTTTTGAATTGCCGTATGCCGAACTGCAGCGGCAATACCTGTGGCTGATTTTTAACCGGCAGCAGCGGTATCACGAGGAAAAGGGTGTTTACGCCTCGTCGCTCGTCGACCTGAATATTCCGGCAGAGGTATTCGTGGCAGGCAAACCCAACATCCTGTCCTTGACCGCCACGCCGCAACAGTTTGCGGCAACAATCGCCGATACTTCCGGTCAGAAGACATTGCTCAACCACGAAGGATTGGTACGGGAAATCCGCGACCGACCCTGATTTTTTTGCCTTTTTCTCCCGTCGCGCCGTAAATTAATTTATATCCCGTACATTTGTACTGTAAAACGACTTACACAATTTAAATATTACACAAAATGAATCACATCTCAAGAAGAGCCGCATTGAAGACTGCGCTTGCCGGAAGCGTAGCGCTTGCAGTAAGCGGACTGCAGGCCGCCGTTTCTCAGAAAAAAAAGCAACCCAAAGAACCGGTTAAGGCGCCGCTGAAGGGTAACATCCGACATTCCGTCAGCAAATGGTGCTTCGGCGATTATCCGCTGGACGAGTTTTGCGACATCTGCAAATCCATCGGCATCGAATCCGTCGAACTCCTCGACCCGAAGGACTGGAAAACGGTAACCGACCAGGGGCTGACCGTCGCCATGGCGCAGGGCGCAGGACTGGGCATTGACCGCGGGTTCAACGATCCTGCGCTGCACGATGCTCTGGTCGAAAGCTACGAAAAAGTCATTCCCCTGGTGGCCGAGGCCGGTTTGACGAATCTCATCTGCTTTTCCGGGCGGCGCAACGGCGTCAGCGATTTGCAGGGGTGGGAGAATTGCGCAAAAGGATTGAAGCGAATCATCCCCGTGGCCGAAAAGCACCATGTCGTGCTGACGATGGAGTTGCTCAACAGCGTCGGACACGGAGATTACCTCTGCGACCATACGGTGTGGGGCGTCGAACTGTGCCGCCGCGTCGGGTCGCCGAACTTTAAACTCCTATACGACATTTATCACATGCAGATCATGGAGGGCAACATCATTGAGCACATCCGCAAGTACTACACGTATTTCTCGCACGTGCATACGGGCGGCAATCCCGGGCGCGCGGAAATAGACGAAACGCAGGAACTCTACTATCCTGCCATCATGCAGGCGCTTGCGGAGACGGGTTACAAGGGTTTCGTCGGGCAGGAATTTGTCCCCAAGCAGCCGGACAAGATTGCTTCGCTCGAAAAGTGCATCCGTATCTGCGATATATAATCATGAAACGAAAACAGCACAACCACAGAGGCGGCGCGCGCGCTACGGGGAAGCGCGGGAAAGCGGAGACGAAGCCGGAGTCGCAGGCCGAGTCGTCCGTACTCAACCTGCTTCGCCGCGCGCCGGGCGTCGTCTTCTCGCTCCGGCAGATTAACCGGGGCGTAAATGCCCGGACGCCGGAGCGCCGGAAGCAGGTGGCGGAAACGCTGGCGCTGCTTATGGAGGATAACATACTGGTCGAAGTGGAACCGGGACGCTTCAGTTGCAACAACCTCGGCAGCGTGGCTACCGGCACGTTCCGCCGGCGCAGCAACGGCAAGAATGCCTTTGTGCCCGACGACGGCGGCGAGCCGGTCTTCGTGGCCGAACGCAATTCGCGACATGCCATGGAGGGCGACGCCGTGCGCGTCCAGTTCTTTGCCCGCCGCAAAGACGCCGCGCCCGAGGCGGAAGTGATTGACATCCTTTCCCGCAAGCAAAGCGTCTTTGTCGGAAAGTTGCAACTCTCCCGCGGCGTAGCCTTCCTCGTCACCGAAGACAAGACGCTGGCTAACGACATCTTCATCCCCAAGGAACTGCTCAAGGGTGGGAAGAACGGAGAAAAGGCCGTTGTCCGCATCGTGGAATGGCCCGAAAGCGCCAAGAACCCGCTCGGCGAAGTGGTGGAGATACTCGGCACGGCCGGACGGAACGATACCGAGATGCACGCCATCCTCGCCGAATACGGCCTGCCCCATGCCTATCCCGACAAGGTGGAAAAGGCTGCAGGGCGCATCCCGGAGGCCATCGACGAAGAAGAAATTGCACGGCGCGAGGATTTCCGCGCCGTGCCGACCTTCACCGTTGACCCCGACGAT
The DNA here is from genome assembly GCA_031276175.1 of Tannerella sp. GTDB lineage: Bacteria > Bacteroidota > Bacteroidia > Bacteroidales > Tannerellaceae > Tannerella. Next base: position 1,985 of record JAISNP010000018.1, on the reverse strand, counting down.
GCCAAGGATTTTGACGACGCCCTCTCGCTGCGCAAAACGGCAAACGGGCTTTGGGAAGCGGGCGTGCACATTGCCGACGTGACGCACTACGTCAAGCCGGGCGCCGCCGTCGACAGGGAAGCCTTCCGGCGCGCCACGTCGGTTTACCTCGTAGACCGCACCATCCCCATGCTGCCCGAACGCCTCTGCAACCGGATTTGCTCGCTCCGCCCGGACGAAGACAAACTGTGCTTCTCGGTCGTTTTTGAACTGGACGATGCGGCAAGGATACGCTCGTCACGCATCTGCCGCACCGTCATCCGAAGCAAGCGGCGATTTACCTACGAAGAAGCGCAGGCCGTCATCGAATCGGGACGGGGCGATTTCAAGAACGAGATACTTACGCTTAATCGCCTGGCACAGCGGATGCGGAAGGCGCGCTTCGAAAACGGCGCCATCGACTTTGACCGCTACGAGATAAAGTTCGACATCGACCGCGACGGCAAGCCGCTGGGCGTACGTTTCAAGGAATCGAAGGAGGCGAACAAACTGATCGAAGAATTTATGCTCCTTGCCAATAAAACCGTGGCCGAATACGTCGGCAAGCAAACAGGGGGGAAGGCAAAGAAAACGTTCGTCTATCGCATCCACGAATCGCCCGACCCCGTCAAGATGGAAACCTTTGCCACCTTTGTCCGCCGCTTCGGATATAAACTGAAAACGAACGGCAACCCGAACGACCTGACGAAAAGCCTCAACGCAATGCTCGACAAAGCCAAAGGGCGACCGGAAGAAAACCTCGTCGAAACGCTCGCCGTGCGCTCCATGCAGAAGGCGCGCTATTCGACCGACAACATCGGGCACTACGGCCTTGCGTTCAGCCACTACTCGCACTTCACTTCGCCTATCCGCCGCTATCCCGACATGATGGTGCACCGCTTGCTGGAGCACTACCTGTCCGGCGGACGAAGCGTGGCCAAAGATGCCTGCCAAACGCAGTGCGAACACTGCTCGGAGATGGAACAACTGGCGGCCGGCGCCGAACGCGCATCCGTCAAATACAAGCAGGTGGAATATATGAGCGAAAGGCTGGGGCAGACGTTCGACGGCGTCATCTCCGGCGTCACCGAATGGGGACTATACGTGGAACTGAACGAGAACAAATGCGAAGGGCTGATCCCGATGCGCGACCTCGACGATGACTTCTACGAGTTCGACGAAAAAAACTACTGCCTCAAAGGCTGCCGCCGCAAACGCACGTACCGTCTGGGCGACGCCGTCACCGTCATCGTGGCCGGAGCCAACCTCGAACGCAAACAGCTCGACTTCGCGCCGGCCTGGTAGCCTGCAACCCTGTTTAAGTGATGAAAAAATCATAGCTTATAAGACATTTTGCAGTACCGTACGCCGGAGTCGTTACTCTGTGTCTTATTTTTATTTAAAACACGGAGACACCAAGAACACAAAAGAGGTTCGGCAAAGGAGATGACAGAGTTAACTCTTTGTGCGTTCGTGCCTCTGTGTTTAATTTTTAATTTATTAGAGCCTGTTTAAATTTTATTCAATAATAATCTTATGGATGCTATTTTGACCATTTCCTCCGCCGAATCAAATGTCAATTCATAGTTTCGACACAGTCTTCTGTAATTGTCAAACCAGGAGAAAGTCCTCTCTACAATCCATCGTTTATGTATAGGCTGAAAGCCTTGTTCTTTAAAATTGCTGACCACAACCTCTACAGCGTAGCCAAAAGTTTTCTTTACTGTTTCTATTATTCATTCCTCCACGATATCCGCCATCAGCCAATATCACCTTCACAGAAGAACACAGCTCCTCTAATATTCGCATCAACAGATAAGCCGCCTTACTGTCGTGAATATTGGCTGCCGTTACCATGATCGCTATAAGAAAGCTGTTTTTATCTAGTACTAATATATAAAGCAAGTATTGCAAATGCAAGCAAAAAAAGGAAATATGATTTACGTGGAATATGGAATGCCATATTT
>JAISNP010000131.1 GCA_031276175.1 Tannerella sp. | reverse complement strand
TCCTGCTTCTTTCCTCTTGACGGTACCCCGAAATCACTCGGCTCTCTTCCATAATTAACCGATTCTCTCGGAAACCGTACCGCATCTGTGCTGTGTAAATCTTTCAAAGAACGCTGATTTTTCGTTTGGGTTTATAAAACCCGAAACTGTTGCTTGTATTTCACAAACGGATGACAAAGATAGTTATTCCGAATGTAAAAACCAAGATGATTTCCGTTTTTTCATTTCACGAAATGAATATTCCAAAACAGCTAACGAGAAAACGATTTTCTGTTTCCGATTTGTCGTTAAACGGATGCTTTTCTCTAAAAGCGGGTGCAAAGGTATGAATTGGCTTTTTTACTTCCAAATTATTTTGCTGTTTTTTTTCGACTTTTTTTCATGCTTCCCGTACATATCTTAAATACAGAATATTATATACACATATTTTTATGAAGATTTTGTTCTCCACTGTATCTTCCGTCTTATTACAGCCAAAAAATGCGTTTCCGAAATTGCGATACATACAAAACCGGGAATTAATATGTATCAAAAATCCTGTCGTCTGCGAGGAAAAAGAATGTCTAATCATTGCTGTTACTTGCTTCTTTTCATTTTTATGTTATACGCATGTTTTCCCTACTTCGGTCAGGTAATTTGCCGCCTGTTCGCCGGGGTTTGCACTGATGTCGCGGTAATTGATGAAATTGGTGGCGACAGATTTATATTATTATAATGCAGCGGCATAGGCACCGGAGAGGGTTATTTTATTGTTTTCGGCAGAGAAATGCCCGTTTCCTGCCGGCAATGCCTCTATCCTGTTTTCGGCGGGAGCTTCGTACCATAATTTTATATACTTTCCAGGACAGGAGGATGACCGACATTCGCAGAATATGCCTGCCGTAATGCGGACGGGAAATCATATACTCCGACCGGGAAACATATAATCCGGACAGTCGGAACAGACGGACGTATCTTCCGGACACAATCCGGAAAATAGCCCGGCGTCTTATTTTATTGTCAGCCGGACAGTCAGTTTTTCGTTGTTTTTGACGGTGATGCGATGTTGAAAAGTAAGTAATATATTTTCGTCTTTTTGTGTCGGTTGAGCTGAAACGGTTTGATTGTTTACCGAAACAACGGCTATTCCGGCTTTCCGGCCTTTGGGTATTTCGAGGGAAAAACTGCCGAGTTGCACTTGTCCGTATTTCGGTTCGAGGATACATTCTATTTCCGCCGACGAGCGTTTCTGGGAGTAAGTCCCCCACCCTTCTGCGGCTGTGAACGGCGCTTTGAAGTTGTCGGCGTTCCATCGGGGAGCAAAGCGCATGTAGCCTTTCGGGCCGTGGTATTCGAATCCGCAGGCGGTGATGAAGGATCCGTAGCTTGCCATGGCGCGTGCGTAGTGGTCGCTACATTCGATTTCGTTGTAGGGGTTGCGTCCGGCGGCGTGGTAGCGGTCGTGGATGGCGCGTACCATCGTCAGTCCTTCGTCGGTCATGCCTTCGGCAATCATGTGCGAGGCTACTTCGTATTCGAATCCGGTCATACATTCGTGGAAATAGCCCATCTGCCAGGATACTTCTTCGCCGTAGGGTTTCGGTTCGCGCTTTGGGTTGGTGTTCATAATCATGCCTCCTTCGCCGTCCAGGGCATAGGGACGGCCGCCCTGGTGGGAGGCTATGTAGGCGCTTACGTCGGTGGTGAAGTTGTATTTCCAGAGGGCTTTCAGGGCGGAACGGACTTTTTTGCGGTCCAGTATTCTTCCCAAGCCTGTTTGAAATGCCCATGACTGTCCCATGACCTGATCGATGTGGCAGGTGTTGTAGGAACCGAGTTTTGCGCGTCCTTTTTCTTTGTCGGGACGGTGAATGTAATATTCGCCGTTGAAGAGGTGTTTGTCCATATTGGCGCTGCCTTTTGCTGCGAAGTCGGCGCATCGGCGGGCAAAATCCGCGTCGTTCATTTCTTCCGCCATATGTTGTCCTGCTTTTACGGCTGCGATGCAGAGGCCTACGATCCAAGCGATTTCGCCATCCCATACGGCATCCAGCGTGTTTTCCATCGGCGTATCTTCCATGCCGTCGCCGTTTTTGTCCTGATTGATGATGAACTGCACGGCGCGTTTGATTTTCGTCCAGTTGCGTTGCAGGAAGGCGTTGTCGGCGCTCATCTGATGTTCGCGGTAGCAACGCAGTACCGATCCGGCCTGCCCGTCGATGGCGGGGCGCGATTCCATTTCGGCGCGGAAGATGATGCCTCCGTCTTCGCGCAGGGCGATGCCGAGGTCGGTGCGTTCGCGGCAGTCGCGTTCGAGGGCGGGGAAAATTCGTCCCATTGCCTGGGCGTATTGCCAGACGTGGGTGCATGTGCCGTGGCAGGCTCCTACGCCTTCCCATGCCCAGAAGCGCCCGTTGGCGAAGCGGTGGCAGTTGGAGGTGGCCAGGGTGTCGATCGGGATTAGCGTGCGCTCCAGAAACCAGTGCGGCAGGGTGGAGTCTTTCCATGTTTCCGCCCACAGAAGGGTTTGCGACGAGAGGCGGTCGAAGTGTTTGATTACGTATCGCGCTACTTCTGTGGCCGAGGCGAAACGGTTTTGGTAATAGCGTCCTGTGTCTTTGATATTATCGTGTATTTTCAGGTTGGGGAAATACCAGGCGAGGACATAGTGTTTTGATATTACGTCTTCCGGCATCAATTCGAATCCGGAGCGTATTGCGCCGATCAAGGGTTCCTGTACGGGTTTGTTGGATGCGGTTATCGGGGCAAGGTCGAACAGTTCGTCCGTATTATCGGGATCGACGGCGGCAAGGGCTTGATCGGGATGGAACGCGGCGATGCACATGCTGCCGAAGTCGGGGCATTTTTTTAATTCTTCGGCCTTGTCGTTTAAGAGCGTCAGGGATTCGTCGACCGCAATAAAGTTTCCTTCGGTAACAACCCGGTTCTCGCGCCGGCTTATTGTTTCCCGGGAATAGTCGCCTTTGATTTCGAGGACGGAACGGATGCCTGTTTTGTTTTCCAGCCATCCGGCGACGGAGATCTTCACCGGCGATGCGCCCGTATTTTTGAACGAGAAAGAGAGTATGGTTGCCGGGAGTCCCGAATCGTCTTCGTTGAGCGGGATGAAAGGCGAATATGCGCGGAGAGTAATCTCGACCGGCAAGCGTTTATCTATATAATGTATGGTACCGACCGGATAGCCGGCCTGGAAAAGTATTTCGTCCCAGTCGGATTTACGGAGGTATTTGACGATCGTTTTTCCGTCGTATTCGAAGCGGAAGGCAAATCCCTGTTCGAGCGGGCGAATATCCTGCGCCGGCTCGACGTAGCAGGCGCCGTCGCGCGAACGGACATGCCGGCTATGGGTGGTCTGCTGTTTCCATTCGACGAGTTTGGGTTCGACGCCTTCGCGGTTGTCGTTGAATATGTCCCAAAGCCACAGCCGTCCGTCGCCGCCCAGATAGACGCCTCCGGCATTGATTCCGCCTACGGGCATACCGATGTAGCGCAGTTCGTTGCGCGACTTGGCGTATGTCGTCGGCGTTCCGCGTTCGTATAATGATTTGACCCATGCGGGGTCGATTTTTTTATACAGGACGTTGTCCGCCTCGTCCAGTGGTTTTGCGGCGGCGGATGTGGTTGCCGCGACAGGGATTTGCGACAGCGACAGGCCGGATATTGCGACCATGCTGCCCTGCTTGATGAATTTGCGTCTCGAAATTGAAGTCATGATTATGTTTGTTTAAAATAAATACCGTATTCTTACCTGATAGTCCCGAAGGGTTTTATGTTCACAGTCTTAAGTTTGCGGTGCGGAGATGAAACCCTCACCGGATGCCTTGCGTTTGCGCCGTTCGGAGCTAACTCCGAGCGACGCGAAGTTAACTCCGAGCCTCGCGGAGTTAACTCCGAAGCCTCGTGGAGCTAACTCCGAGCGACGCGGAGCTAACTCCGAACCGCGCGGAGCTAACTTCGAGCCGCGCGGAGCTAACTTCGAACCGCGCGGAGTTGACTCCGAAGCCTCGCGGAGCTAACTCCGAGCCTCGCGGAGTTAACTTCGAGCGGCGCGGAGTTAACTCCGAATGACAAAAACTTACAAGCATATCGATAAAACTTAATCCGATATGCAAATTTAATCTATTTCCATGAATCCGCTTGCGTAATATTCGGATTCCTGTCCAGTACCTCCTGTGGTATCGGCCAGATGTATCCTTTGGTTGCGTCGAAGCGAATCGGTTCGGCAATGATTTTTTCGCAATCCCAATGCCCGCAACTGTCCTGATAGGCCTGGAAGCTTGCGTTGACGCCGTAGAGCGTGTTGCCGGGAGGATTCATGAACACCTCGGCCTGTTTGCAGCGCAGCAAGTCCCAGTAGCGTTTGTCTTCATTGACGAGTTCGACGCGGCGTTCGTGGAAAATCTTCGCCCGCATTTCGGCCTGATTGCCGAGCAAAGGCGCTACCGAGGGCAAACCGCCCCTTTTGATGCGTATTTCGTCCATCGCCCAGCGAATGGAATCGTTCGACGGGTCGCACTCGTTCAGGCTTTCGGCCAGGAAAAGCAGGGCTTCGGCATAGCGATAAATAATCCAGTTCTGGAATCCGCTCTGAAAGAGAGATTCCATTTCCACGCCCTTGATGCACCAGTATCCGCTGCGTCCGCCGCCGCCTTCGCCGCCGATGGCTTCGCGGTTGGTCGTTTTATAGTCCGGATGCGACTGGAAAGGGGTGTACGAACCGTCAGCCCTCAGCACCGGTTCGCCGGGCAGGAGGTACCATGCCTTCAGGCGCTTGTCGCGGTTTTCCCAAGGATGCGCGAAGTCGTACAGGGGCGACTCCCTGATTGCTTTTCCGTCCGTACATTCGTAATCGTCTACCAGATTGCGCGGGGCGCTGAAACTTGCCCAACCTCCGCCGCGCAGACTTACGCCGCCGGGAACGCCGAGCATGTTCGTCACGTTGGTAATTTCGTTTTCTACGTACTGGAATGCCAGGATTGTTTCGTCGTCCGCATTATTGGTAGTACTTTCGAAAAGTTTGACAAAATCTTCTTCCAGCACGTATTCGCCGGAGCGGATTACGCCTTGAATCGTGCTTGCCGCTTCGCGCCACAGCTGCTCGCTGCTTTTGTCGCTCATCTTCTGCCCGTGAAACCGGTCGAGGCTGGCCATCCACATCAGGACGTCCGTCTTCAGGCACAGGGCGGCGTGGCGGGTGATTTTGCCGGTTTTGTCTTTTGCGTCCGGCAGACAGGCGATTGCCTTGTCGAGGTTTTCAATCACATACTCGAATACTTCCCTGCGCGGACTTTTGCCGATCGAACGCGATTCTTCGAGCGTCACGGGCGTCTCCTTAATCAGCGGCACGTCGCCGAAGGCGCGGGCGAGATAGAAATATTTTATGGCCAGCACAAAGCGCGCTTCGCCTTCCATCCGTTTACGCACGTGCTCGTCGGCAAAGGGGACGTTCTTCAGATTGTCCAGAAAATACAGGACGTTGCGGATATGGTCGTATTTCCAGAATGTAAAATTGCCGTGCGTCAGATTTCCTACCGCCGGATGAAGGTTTCCCTGTTTGATTTCCCCCAGTCCGCCTTCGCCCCAGGCGTTGGTCATGATGGCGTTGTCGCTGAGACATTCCGTCCAGTATCTGTACTGATTGGGAAGAGAGCCGTATAAACTGTTCAGCGCCATTTGCGCATCCGATTCGGATTTCCAGAAAGTAGTCACGTCCGGCGTATGCAGCGGCGACTGATCCAGTACATCCGAGCAGGACGTGCACGCAAGAATGACTGCCGTGAGAATTAAAAATATCTTTTTCATAATCATGAATTAAAATTGAAGTTGAATACCAAATGAAAATGTTCGCATAAGCGGATAATATCCGCCTTCGGGGTCGAATCCGATATAATCGGAAAGGATCCCCAGGTTCTGACCCGACAGGTACACGCGCAGATAATCCACATTCACCGTTTTCCTCCACGAAGCGGGCAGGGTATATCCGAGCTGTACATTCTGTATTTTCAGATAATTGGCCTTACGCATCCAGTAAGAGGAATAGTTGGTATCGTTGCCCGTCATATTCGTAGTGATGCGGGGATAGGTGGCATCGGGATTGTCGGGCGTCCACGAGTCTTTGTGCATCGGACGGGCATTGGTCGTCAGATAAAAAGCCCATCCCTCGTATCCGCTGATATAACGCTTGTTGTTGAACTTCCCGTAGAAAGAAGCCGAGAGGTCGAAATCTTTATATCCTGCGCTCAGGTTGGCGCCGAAGCGTACCGGGACGTTGTCGTTGATGATGATTCGGTCGTCGCCGTCAATCTTTCCGTTACTTTGGTCGGGTATGCCGTCGCCATTCGTATCCACCGTCAACTGATCCTTGTACTTGATATTGCCTGCCGTCACGTTGGTCTGTTTGGCGAGGTCGGGATCGTTCGGATCCTGAAACAGCCCGATGGCTTCGTATCCGTAAGGCATTTCGAGTTGCAGGCCTACATCGGTAAATGAATTGCCGCCGATCCACGGGCCGGTACCGTACAAATCCAGCACCCTGTTTTTCGAGAAATTCAGGTTGACATCGGCTCCTATTTTCCAGTCGCCGAAACGGTCGTTATATCCGGCCAGAAATTCCATACCCCGGTTACGCATCTTCAGCGCGTTGATATACGGAGCGCTCAGTCCGTACTCCATCGGCACGGGGGCGCGGTAGAGAATATCCTTGCGGATGTTGTTGAAATATTCGACTTCCACAAAAATACGGTTGTCAAGGAAGCCGAGTTCGATGCCGAGATTGGTCATTTCCGCTTTTTCCCACGTGATGTTGGGATCATACGATGCCGAACTCCATGCCGACGCGGTAATATTCCCGTTGTAAGCATATCCTCTATAATTAAAGCTCAACAAATCCCTCGTCTCGTAGCGTCCTATCTTCAGCGCGTCGCCCAGGATACCCCACGAGCCGCGCAGCTTGAGCCGCGACAGATAAGGATTGTCTTCCAGAAAACGCTCCCTGTGCACGTTCCAGCCTCCTGCGAAGGAAGGGAAAACACCCGTCCGACGGCCTTCCGTAAAACGCGAAGCGCCGTCGATACGCACGTTCGCCTCCAGCAGGTATTTGCCGTCGAAATCGTACGCAACGCGTCCGAAACCGGAAGCCATGGAAGAACGACCGGCCGTTCCGCCATTGTCCTTACTCTCCTGATATACGTCCAGCACGAAAATGTCGTTGAAAGCCGGATTCCGGCGCGACGCGCTGTAGGACTCGTCGTAGCTGTACTCCTGCGAATATCCGGCCAGAAAAGAAAAGTTGTGTTTCTCCGACAGCGAAAAGAAATAGTCGCTGGTGACCTGCATTATGCGGTTCAAATCGGCATTCGTAGCTTCGTACAGGGTCTGCGTAGTCAATAAGCCCGGCGTATTGACGCTTCCGTCCGCATTATAAAAAGTGATGGGGCGGGTGTAGTTGTGTTGCCTCCTGTCCGTAGTCCGCAACGAAAGCATCGGACGGATATGCCAGCCGGCAACCGGATTAATGTCGGCAGAGAATATGGACAGCATCTCCTTGTATTTGTTGAAATTGCTGCCGCCCTGCATCAGCTCGCCGATCGGATTACCTCCCAAACCGGTTCCGTTCATGTATTGCCCCTGCGAATTGGCGACCTGCGCCACAGGCTCGATGCGGGCGGATGCAACCAGATAGCCTTCCGAGCCGCCCTGAGGTTCCTTCAGGTGTGTCTCCGTGTACTGTATGTTTGCCCGGAGAGACAGCCATTTGGTCATGATAAACGTCAGGTCGGGTTTGACTATGTAACGATTATAATTGTTCCTTTCTACGCTGCCCGACTGATAGTCATACGCGGCCGATACGTTATATTTCAGCATTTTCGTTTTCCCGCCGAACGCTACGTGATTATTGTTGATCAACTGATTGTGTTTGAATATTTCCTTGTACCATATTGTTTCCCTGCGTTTCCCGGTACGGAAATCGTCAAAATCCTGCTGCGTGTACAGCGGGTCATTGCCTTCGTTGGTACGTGCCAGATTATAGAGGTTCATGAAGTCTTCCGCACCGACGAAATCAATGAAATGCAACGGGTTTTGTACGCCGACGCTTGTATTGACCGTTACCTGCAACTCTTTCCTGTCCGTACCGCCCTTGGTGGTCACCAGAATGACGCCGTTGGCGGCACGCGAGCCGTAGATTGCCGCGGAAGCCGCATCCTTCAATATCGAGATGCTCTCGATGTCATTTGAATTGAGGGTGTTGATATTGCCCGGAACGCCGTCGATAATGACGAGTACGCCCGAACTGCCGCCAATCGTAGACGTGCCGCGCACATCCATCGAAGCGCCGCTGCCGGGCTGGCCGCTTGATTTGGTCACGTTCAATCCGGGCGACTTGCCTTGCAGCAGTTCCTGGATATTGGTCACGGGTTGCCCCGCAAGTACGTCGGATTTTATGTGCCCTACTGCGCCGGTCAGATTCACTTTCTTCTGTACGCCGTAGCCCACGACCACTACTTCGTCCAGCGCCTGCAGGCTTTCACGCAGCGCAACGTCTATCTTCGTCCGGTCGCCGACCGTAACTTCCTGGGAAAGATAGCCGATAAACGAATACACAAGTATTGCCCTGCCGTCGGTCACGTTCAGACTGTACTTCCCGTCGGCGTCGGTGATCACTCCGGTGGTCGTTCCCTTGACGGAAATGTTCACGCCCGGCAAAGGTTCGCCGGCGGCGTCCGTCACCGTTCCCGTAATGACGGGATGCTGCTGCATGATTTCCTCCAATTTGTGCTTTTTGACAAGAATAATCACCCTGTCTTTCACCTGATAGGCCACATCGCTGCCCCGAAGGGCCTGGTCGAGGATGTCGGTAATCGGTTTGTTCGTTGCATTTACGCTTACCTTCATGTGCCTGTCCACCTCGTCGTTACTGTAGAAGAAGAAAAATTCCGTCTTCTCTTCAATTTGATTCAATAATTTCCCTAATTCAATTTCATTTTCCTTTACCGTCAACCGCGTTTCCTGCGAATAGTTGCCTGCGTAGACGGGAAAATGTCCGAGAACGAGAATAAATACTGCGATTTTCATAATCAGCAGTCTTTTTAAGGGGTGTATCCCTTCGATTTTGAACGATTTTAATTTTTTCATACTTTAAATTTTTACGGTTATAGCCTCTATCCTGCGTATGAACAAAAGATGTCGGCAAAAAATCAGATTTAACTCGGAAACCGTTTTGAATTAACAAAAACGTGTGTCGGTAGAATGAATTATTGTCGACAATCACCGAAATATTGTCGACGTCTCTGCCAAGGTTGTCGACGTCTGTGCCGAAAGTGTCGACGTCTGCGCCAAGGTTGTCGACGTCTGCGCCAAGGTTGTCGACGTCTGCGCCAAGGTTGTCGACGTCTGCGCCAAGAATGTCGACGTCTGCGCCAAGAATGTCGACGTCTGCGCCAAGAATGTCGACGTCTCCGCCAAGAATGTCGACGTCTGCGCCAAGAATGTCGACGTCTGCGCCAAGAATGTCGACGCCTCCGCCGAAAGTGTCGACGTCTGCGCCAAGGTTGTCGACGTCTGCGCCAAGAATGTCGACGTCTGCGCCAAGGTTGTCGACGTCTGCGCCAAGAATGTCGACGTCTGCGCCAAGAATGTCGACGCCTGCGCCAAGGTTGTCGACGTCTGCGCCAAGAATGTCGACGTCTGCGCCGAAAGTGTCGACGTCTGCGCCGAAAGTGTCGACGTCTCCGCCAAGAATGTCGACGTCTGCGCCAAGGTTGTCGACGTCTGCCTCGTCATTGTCGGCAATAAATGAATTACTGTCGGCAAAAAGTCCGGCCGGTCGGATAAATTGCGTCTCTTCTCTTTTCGTAAAAAGAGGAATTACCGAAAAATCAACTTGTATTATTCATAGGCATCAGTATTTAAGAGTCGGGAATCATGTTTATCTGTATTCATTAATATATACGGTGGTTTCCGTAATCCGGTAGCTGACGGGATGACTTTTGCGGATGATCTCCAGCACATCCTTAATGTGATGTTCCGGCATGATTCGTCCCGTAAACCGTTTGTTGACGAGTTTGGGAGACAGTCGGATTTCGATTTGGTAACGATATTCCAACTGTTGCGCGATATTTTCGAGCGTTTCGTTCGTGAAAGGATAGCTTCCGTCTTTCCATGCGGTATAGAAGGTCGTATTTACGGTATTTACGGCTACGTCGGCCGTCGTCCTGTCGATGTCGGCCTGCTGTCCGGGCGTCAGGTGTACAAGCGAGGCGGTATTTCCCCCTTCACCTGTTTTGCCGATGTCCACTCCGCCGGAAACAAGCGTCACAATCGTGCGGTTTTCCATATCGGAGCGGACAAAAAACGAGGTGCCCGTTACCTTGATACGAATATCGCCCGACTGTACGACGAAAGGCCTGGAGGAATCTTTCGCGACTTCAAAAAATGCCTTCCCGTCAAACGAGACGGCACGCACGTCGTCTTCGAAATTATCCGTATACGCCAACCGGCTGTCTTCGTGCAGCCAGACAACCGACTTGTCGGGCAGTTCTGTTTTCCGCACGCCGGTATGGTTGTATATCACGTTATTGACAAGCGTCTTTGTATCCGTGCCGGGTTTAACGCCCAGCCAAACGGACGAAGCAATCAGTATGCCGGCAAACACTGCCGCCGCATAACGCATCAGGGCGGGCATCGGGCGTTTCCGTCCGGCGCGAACGGGCGTTTTTTCCCGCCCGACGTCGATGCGGCCGCACAATTCGTCCCAACAATGCGAGACTTCTTCGTCCGTCATCCGGCGTCCGGCGTTCATGATTCCCTTCAGTTGAACGAACAGGGCGACATGCTCCCTGTCTTCGCGCAACCAGCGGTTCAACTGCTTTTCTTCTTCCGCGCTCGCAGTCTTCTGCAAACATCTGATAATAGTATGTTCCGGTATATTCAACATATTTCGTCCGTATAACCGGTAATACAGTTTCGCCGCCCGGTTTACTTAAGCGAAACGCATCTTTTTTTATTTCCCGGTCAGTTTTTTCCGCAATGTTTTGAGCGCAAGGTAGAGTTGATGTTCAACCGTCCGGACGGAGAGTTGCAGTATATCGGCGATTTCATGGCTTTTACGGTCTTCACAGTAGGCGAGCCGGAAGATTTGCCGGCATTTGTCGGGCAGCAGTTCTATCTGCCGGTATACGAGTCGGATATGTTCGTCGTCCAACATGCTTTTTTCGGGAGAATCGCAATAATCAAGTTCCAGCAGGCGATTGTCGGTTTGAATATTGCGGATATGCGCATCTCTGACAAGTTCCTGTTCCAGAAGATTGATACATCTGTTTCGCACGGAGGTAAACAGGTAGGCGCGGCAAGAGGCGTCATCGTAGCGCACGTGTGCTTTTTCCCAAAATTCCACGAAAACGTCCTGCACAATATCTTTCGCTGCGTCTGCCGTCGTAAACCGACATGCGAAACGTACAAGCGGCGGAAAATTTTCCCCATACAAACGTTTAAACAGCAGCTTGCGTGCTTCGCTATTTTTCATATGGCGCATCGGGATAAAACATGATTATAATGCAGGGCCGGAAACGGGCACGATTCACTGCCAATTCAGGCGGCGCTCCGGTATGCGTAGCAGCGACGATTTCTCTGTTTGGCGGATGATTTGCCGTGTGCGATATACTCTTGTACTCACGTACATAAACACAGTTGCAGATACGCCCCCCCCGCAAATATCGTGCCACTGTCTGCCGGATAAATAACCGAATCACACTTATCCTCATAGAAAACAGAAAGAGAATTCATTTTATATTATTTTTAAGTGTTACATCATGACTGCAAAAATATATTTATTATTTTACATGGCAAAATACGATCATGATTTTTTCACATCAACAGTTCCTTTATAACGTGAGTGCGATGCAAAGGCGTTTTCGTGCATAAATCCGAATATTTCATGTACCTTTGCCGCCCTAAAACAAGTATGATTAAGATGAATTTTGTTGAAGAACTAAAATGGCGCGGCATGATACACGACATAATGCCCGGTACGGAAGAACAGTTACAAAAAGAATCGACTTCGGCATACGTGGGTATTGACCCGACAGCCGATTCGTTGCATATCGGCCATCTGGTGAGCGTCATGATGTTAAAACATTTCCAGCGTGCCGGACACCGTCCCATCGCACTGATAGGCGGTGCAACGGGCATGATAGGCGACCCTTCCATGAAGTCGGCCGAACGCAACCTGCTCGACGAGGAAACGTTGCGCCACAACCAGGAATGTATCGGTAAACAACTGGCCGGGTTTCTCGATTTCGATTCCGGCAAACCCAATGCCGCGAAACTGGTCAATAACTACGACTGGATGAAAAATTATACCTTTCTCCACTTTATCCGGGATATAGGCAAGCATATTACCGTCAACTATATGATGGCAAAAGATTCGGTCAGGAAACGTCTCAGCGGCGAATCGAGCGTCGGCATGTCGTTCACCGAATTTTCGTACCAGTTAATGCAGGGCTACGATTTTCTGTTCCTGTACGAGCACGAGAATTGCCGTTTGCAAATGGGCGGCTCCGACCAGTGGGGCAATATCACGACAGGAACGGAACTGATTCGCCGGAAAGTGAACGGAGAAGCCTTTGCCCTGACATGTCCGCTGATCACCAAAGCCGACGGCGGCAAGTTCGGAAAGACGGAAACGGGAAACGTCTGGTTAGACAGAAACCGTACTTCGCCCTATGCGTTTTATCAGTTCTGGCTGAATGTAAGCGATGCGGATGCCGCCAAATACATCAAGATATTCACGCTGCTGGACAGGGAGGAGATCGACGCACTCACGGCAGAACAGGAGGCTGCGCCTCACCTTCGCCCTCTGCAAAAGCGTCTGGCAAAAGAAATTACCGTCATGGTACATTCGCCGGAAGATTACGACGCGGCAGTAGAAGCCTCCGGCATTTTGTTCGGAAACGCCACATCCGACACCCTGAAAAAACTGGACGAAAATACGCTGCTGGCTGTTTTTGAAGGCGTTCCACAGTTCGAAATTTCGCGCGACGAATTGTCGGCAGGCATCAAGGCCATCAACCTTTGTACGGAGAAAGCGCCTGTTTTCCAGTCTAAAAACGAAATGCGCAAACTCGTGCAGAGCGGAGGCGTCAGCCTGAATAAAGAAAAACTCTCCGATCAGGACATGCTCGTAACCACAAACAACCTGTTGAACAATAAATATCTGCTGGTGCAACGAGGCAAGAAAAACTATTCCCTGCTGATAGCCCGGTAATCTTTCCCGATAAAATTTTGCAGATTTGGGAAAAAGCCCCATCTTTGCAACGCCTAAAAAGATAGTTCTTTCCGTTTTGTCTCATGGTGTAATGGCAGCACAACAGGTTTTGGTTCTGTTTGTCCAGGTTCGAATCCTGGTGAGACAACAATCCCCCCTAAAACCCAAGCACATACCAAAAACAAGGACTAAATCCGGGACTAACCTAAAACCGATAAATCACCCCAGCCCCAAAACCACGTCTCTTCGAATCCCCCGAATACAGCAAGTACACGCCCGTCTTTTGGTGAAACACCCCGACCCCCACGCCGAAGCCCCCCACCGTACTCGCCTGTCCCAGCACAAACGTCTCCCATGTCCGCGAAGCATACACCACCTCCCGCATCGGACTGAAATCATACGACACCCCCTCCACGCGATTATACCGTGCCGACAAAGACAAATCCAGCCGGCCGTATTGATTATCGAACAACTGCACGATGTACGACCTTCTCCGTTCATAATCCGCAAGAATTGCCGCCGTATCCGTCACCGTCCGCACATATACCACGCTGTCGCGGTACAACGTATCCCTCCGAACCGGCAGCGCGGACACCTCCGGCGTCACCTCGCTCACCAGCACAGGCACAACGCTGTCCGACACCGTCGGCAGCCTTACATATTCCATCTCCGTAACCACCCGGTTCCCCGCATGGCGCGTCCCTGCAAAAAAGCCCGCAAGGAACACGATACCCAAAAACGCCGTAAAACCCGCAATCCCTAATATATCCCGCATCGCTAAAAC
>JAISNP010000109.1 GCA_031276175.1 Tannerella sp. | reverse complement strand
GCCTCCGCGATAAGTATCTGTCACGCGGCTTATGTCAAGACTGTCCACCACGTGGTTAATCAAACGTGCGGGTGAATCTTCGGGTAACTTTTCGTCAAGGCTTGCAGGAAAAAGAACTGTCTGACCCTGGGAATATGATTTAAATACAGGTTTAGCCATGTCTTTTATTTTTTGCCGCTAAGTTGCTGAATTTAATGGATATGACAAAATAAATAAAGAGGCGTTTTGCTTTTGATACAGCCTCAGCGATTTTTTCTTACTTTTAGTTGCATTTACTAATTGAACTTGCCCGTTTGAATATTCTCCTTAATTATGCGTTGATATATACTTGTTTGACAATCGCATATTCATTTTATGTTTTTTTTGAGAATAAAATCGCATATCTTTCGTTATCAATTAAAACATGTTTTATTAAAGGTATAAATGATGAAAGACACTTTTTGTGTAATTATGAGTGGTGGCATTGGAAGCCGTTTTTGGCCATTGAGCAAGGAATCCATGCCTAAACAATTTCTTGATTTTTTCGGTAATGGACGTTCTCTCCTGCAGATGACGGTCGACCGTTTTGCCGGAATTATCCCGGTGGAAAATATTTATATAGTTACTAATAAACGCTATGTGTCGTTAGTGAAAGAACAGTTTCCTGCTTTTCGCGACAATCAAATCCTTCTTGAGCCGGTGCGACGTAACACGGCGCCATGTATTGCCTATGCGGCTTATCGTATCAAGGCGATTAATCCGAAAGCGAATATTGTTGTTGCTCCTTCGGATCATTTGATTTTGAAAGAGGATGTATTTCTTTCTTCTATTGCTAAAAGCATTGATTTTGTGAAAGATAAAGACGCATTAGTTACTTTGGGTATTAAGCCGAGTCGTCCCGATACGGCATATGGATATATACAGCGTGGCGATGAATGTCTGGGCGATTTCGTAAAGATTAAAACTTTTATGGAAAAACCCGACTATGAATTGGCTAGGGTTTTTTATGAGAGTGAAGAATTTTTTTGGAATTCGGGATTGTTTATTTGGAGTGTGGATAGTATATTGTCAGCTATTCGCAAATTTTTGCCTGATATTTCATCACGTTTTGATTTGGCAATGAACAAATTCAATACGCGGGAAGAGATCGCTTTTATAGAGGAAAATTTTCCATTTTGCCCGAATATTTCGATCGACTACGGTGTAATGGAGAAGGCGGATAATGTCTATATGCTGGGGGTAGATTTTGGTTGGGCTGATTTGGGTACGTGGGGTTCGGTTTTCGATATTGCACCGCGTACGTCGGCAGATAACAATGCTATCCTGAGGGGAGCAAAAATATTGACTTACGAGACGGAAAATTCTATTATCGCAATAGATAAGCCCGATCGTCTGGCGGTCATTCAAGGATTAAAGGACTATATTGTAGTCGAATCAGGAAATGTGTTGTTGATTTGCCGGAAAGACGACGAACAACGCATCAAGCAGTTCATCGCCGATGCCCAAATCCGTTTTGGCGACAAATTTAAGTAATTGCAGTAGGGCTAAGGCAGTTGTCTTGTCCTAAAATAGTTTTGTAAAAAATACTAAAGATAGTAAATATATGTAAGACGAGAAAGAAAATTTTATTCGGATGAGTTGTTTAAAGAGCGGATATTAACGGCGTATTACAACAGCAATGAATCGGTAACCGTGGAAGCCTATCGGTTTCAAGTAAGCAGGGATACGGTTGCAGTTAGGTTTACCGTAAAAGGACAGCAAACGATTTTTAAAAATGATTATCCATTATTAAACCTAAATTGATTTTTATATGACACAGAGGCTATCAACAGTATGGCAAATAAATTTTCGCCGAAATATATAGTCAGTCCTTATTAATTCATTATTACATTGACTGTCAATAAAATGATTGTAAAAAAATTGGCGTTTTCGCCCGATTATTGTGGCTTTGCAGTCAAAAACCGGAAAATTATGTTAGGAAAATTACTTGTGGACGACCATCGCGAACTGTTTCGCAACTGATTGGCGGATTTGATTAATTCGAAGTACGAACCAGTTCTTTCGGCTAATAAAATCGACCGGAAGTATCTTGAAGATAAGTTCGGGAGTTTGTATTCCGACAAGCCGAGCCGTCCCTCAATGCCCATACGGTTTATGGTTGGTATTTTGATGTTCAAGCATTTATACAATCTTGGTGATGAACGTATACCGAAGTATTGGGCTCGTAGCGATTTTGTTCATTTTCGCAAACGTATCGGCGAATCGGGTTTTCAAAAGATTTTTGCTTACAGCGTACATCTTCACGGCAAAGAAGTTATTAAACAGTCCGGATTTGTGCTGTCGGACACCACCGTTCAAGATAATTTCACGACCTTCCCGACCGACGCCAGGATGTGCGAAAAAGTGATTGATAAATGCAATCAGATAGCTAAAAAAATGTATTAACCAGCAATGCAAATGCAAAAAAGAGCGCAAAGAACTGCTTCGTCAGACTTACAACGGCAAGCATCCGAAGCGGGCGAAAGTGGCAACGAAAGCTATAAAGCGACTTAAAACGATTGCCGATGCGCAGTTGCGGGAATTGGAACGCAGGATGGCGGAAAACCAAAAGGCGTCTTACAAAGAGCGGTTGGAACTCTATAAACGCGCAGTCAATCGGCAGAAGAGCGATAAAAATAAGGTTTACAGTCTGCACAAACCCATCACGGAGTGTATTGCGAAGGGCAAAGCACATAAAACAGTACGAATTTGGGAACAAAGTCGGGGAGCGCACGCGCGTCAGCGAAAGCGGATACGTGTTGCATCATTCCGTTTATCAGGCAGAGCGCTGCACGGGCTGTCCTCTGCGATGCCTGTGTCATACGGCGGATGGAAACCGGCGAATGGAAATAAACCACAACCGGAACCGCCACCGGAAGAGAGCGCGTGAGAGACTCACCTCGGAAGAAGGACGGATGCACAGCCGTCGTCGTTCGGTGGAACCGGAAGCCGTCTTCGGACAGGCCAAATCCGACAAAGGCTACAATTGCTTCCGCCGATTTAACAATACCGAACCGGACAAAGTCATGCCGGACTTTGCCGTATTCGCCGTAGCCTTCAATTTGCAGAAGTTACACCGCAAGCGTAAAAACACGGGACAAAATCCGCCCGGAGTGCAAAACAGGATGTTTTTCCTGTATCTTTTCATTATTTTTCGTTCGGTTTGCCGAAAATCGGTCAAACTTAACACTCCGAGTTGGGAGAACAGGGCTTGCGCCGCATAAAATATAAATGAGGCTATGCGTTTTGGGAGCACCTCCACGGAAGTCGCTCCGCAACCGTGGCCTGTAAGGCAAGACAACGTACCGTGCTCCCTGTCCTGCCTTTCAGGCAGCAGGAGCAGGTTTCGTCTCCGTACCGCAAGCCGCCGACATTGCGGTTATAAAAATATAGCCCTTCAGGCTATCAGGCAATGAATACGATATTCGTTAAATTTAATTTTGTCTTTTATAGAAAAGAGAAGATACCGGAATTACAAGTCCAACTATAAAAAATATAACGCTTAACAGTTGTGAGGGTGTCAAAATGCTTGCTTGTATGTATCCTCTATCGTCGGCTCTCAAAAACTCAATAAAAAAACGCGATACGCCATATCCGATCAAATATATCGACATTCTATACTTTATATGTGTCGTTCTCATTATGACAAATAATAAGGCAAGACATAAAGCTTCATACAATTGCGTCGGATGTATATGAATATCTGTCCCTAAATGCACTGAAGGCAACGAATTGTCCGGAAAAACTACACCAAAAATAGAATCTGTCTGTTTCCCATAGCAACATCCTGCAAAAAACAACCTATTCTGCCAAAGAAATGCGTAATAACAACGGAAGGAATAATCAAATTATATGTAGTCAAATTATTTATTTTAAGAATTGTGGCTATGCACATAAAGACTGTCGCACCTGTTACAAATCCACCCATAAAAGTAATTCCGCCGGCAAGAAATGTTTGCATATTTAACGCAGTCCCATGATAGAACAATTCAAATAATTTAGCGCCTGTAAAGCCAAAGCACAAAGATATTATCAGCGAAATATAAATTCTTTTATCGGTTTTAAAGTCAATACATTGCTTTTTTATTTCCTTTTCCAGATACAGAAAACCCAGAATCGCACCGATAGCGATCAACATATTGTACATCGGGATAACCGTATTATCTCCTACAGGCAGATATCGATACATTTGAAATTATGGGATGTTATGGCAAACAATCATTCGCAACAAAATGCTCCACAAAGTCATAAAAGGGCTTACAGGTGGTTTTTATGAACTTTATGGAGTCATTATGTGCTTTAGTTAGACATCTCTTTTTTTTGAGTGAAACAGAAAATTCCGCCTATCAAAAACAGAATAGTTTCAATTAATGGCAACATGTTAAACAAATTAACATATGCTATAATTCCCAATATTACAGCGGCTAAAATCATCATTCTGCCGGCACCTTCAAGTATTTTTTCCCGAGCAATACACCTATTAGCCCAAAAATTGACCCGATAATACCGAACAATACAAAATTAATAAAATCTCGTTTAGCCATTTTGGCTATTTAGCTATAAATAGACTACTTTTTATTAAAATACTTTTGTAAGATATGAGGAATCAAGAAGACACCACAAGTAAAAGTATGAAAGATGACCCATAAACAACCTTGCATAATAAACAATATTTAATGAATTAAAAAATTTTTAAAATAATTGCGCCTAAAGGCGCTTCTTCTTGTTCTGCCGCTGTTTCAATAAAAGCTACGCATAATCCGGCGCAAATTGCCGAGGGGAGTCCTAATACTCCACCGATAATTCCCATAATCAATGGGACATTTGAAGTTCCTTTTACTTCTGTCATAATGTTTTAATAAATGATTTAATTCCGTCTACTTGGTAAAGGCATCGACATTCCTTTTTATTTTAATAAAATATTTCATTTATCGGTAAATGTCCGTCAATTTGTCATTTGTAAATATTAATAAGCGGGGTACGCTCGATTTATCAAATTCCAATGCCATAGTTGTTGCAAATAACATCATAAGGGCTTCTTCGACTCCATTTTCTCTCCTCATTCCTTCCTTTATTATTTCCATATTCATTTTTTCCTGATCAAATTCCCACATCTCAATTGACAGGCCGTTATGTACCGATATACTGATATTGAAAAAGCTCTTATTCCAGATTTCATTTACCATTGCCCTGCTCATTCCAACATCAACTTTCGCTTCACTAATTAAACTTCCGTAGTATTCTCCATATTTTGAGATATATGCTTTTTTACGACGAAGTTTCTCCTGATCTTCTTGCAATTCTTCCTGCTCTTCCCCGTATTTTAACCGGTCGACAGTATCCTTTGCCGAATATCCGGTTGCATAACGATGCGGTGTGTCGCAATTTTCGATGTTGCCGTTGTTTGGAAATACCGTTTTAAAAACCGCTGCATCACCTGTATTACTAACAGCGCAGTTCTGTTCCGCAAGAGAGCGGACAATTCTCCATTCCATGTTTATACATGTACCTGAAACCACCTCATAGGGCAAGATAAGTATACAAATTAAAAATAAAGTTCTCATTCTATTCATGTTTTATTTACAATGTTTTTGTTTCTTCCCGTCATGTTAGAAATTAACTTTAGCTTCCGCTTCGGTTAAATATAAACCATATTTCAACGTTCCGGCAGTTGCATTTACAGGCACCTCAAACAATAAACTTTTAGTATATGCGGCGCCTATCGGAAACTCAAGTGTGTTGGATAAATAATCCGGATTCGCCGCTTTATCCGCATCATCAAACAACATCATTACGGCATTGATTTTTTCACCGTTTATCACTAATGAAAATTCCAGGCTTCCTACAGTGGGGTCGCCGAATATGCTTTTTTCACCATTGTTTGTGATTGTAAAAATAACTTTTACGAATTTTTTACCGGGATCCGGTTGGATAATCGACGAGTAATTACTGTATTCCCCGGCTCGATTGATTATTAAATCAACTTTGTTTTTGCTTTTCCCGGCGCCGGTTTCGGCTCTTGAAGTTTCCCTTGGTCTTGTACCTGTTGTTGTTGCATTTTTCTCGTTCACGGAAATGGGGAAATTGGCTTTAGCTTCCGCTTCGGTTGAATATAAACCATATTTCAACGTTCCGGTGGTTGCATTTACAGGCACCTCAAACAATAAGCTTTTAGTATATGCGGCGCCTGTCGGAAACTCAAGTGTGTTGGATAAATAATCCGGATTCGCCGCTTTATCCGCATCATCAAGCAATATCATTAATGCATTGATTTTTTCACCGTTTACCACTAATGAAAAATCCAGGTTTCCTACAGTAGGATTGCCGAATATGCTTTTCTTATTATTGTTTGTGATTGTAAAAATAACTTTTACAAATTTCTTTCCGCGATCCGGTTGAATATACGACGAGTAATTACTGTATTCTTCGGCACGATTGATCATTAAATCAACTTTGTTTTTGCTTTTCCCGGCGTCGGATTCGGCGCTTGGAGTTTTACTTTTACTTGTATGGGATGTTGAAATTCCTGTTTCACCAATTATCCCGTAAATTCCGATTAACACTGCGCCGCTCACTATCCAGAACTTGATTTTACAAATCGCTATCACCATCCAGAACCTGGATTGTTTGTGGAGAGGCTCTTCCTTTTTTGTTGTTTGTTTGTTGTTCATAATGTTGCTGTTTTTTTTAAATCTTGTGTCTTTTATTCATATGTTATTTACAATGTTTTTGTTTCTTACCGCCATGTTAGAAATTAACTTTAGCTTCCGCTTCCACTTCTACTTCGCTTTCATAATAATAAGTATGATATGGATGACCAGTATGTTTAAACGTTCCGGCAGTCGCATTTTCAGGTACCTCAAACAATAAACTTTTAGTATATGTGGCGCCTATCGGAAACTCAAACGTATTTGATAAATAATCAGGATTTGCCGCTTTATCCGCATCATCAAAAAGTGTCATTTTGGCATCAATTATTTCATCACCGACTTCTAATAAAAAATACAAACTCCCAATAACAGGATCATAGTCTTCAACTATTCCTTTTATTTTCTTATTATTGTTTGTGATTGTAAAAACAACTTTCACGAATTTTTTTCCGGGCTTCGGTTGAATGTTTGACTCATAATTACTGTATTTTTCGGTGCTATTGATTATTAAATCAACTTCTTTTTTGCTTGCAGTGGCATGGCTTGACGTTTTTCTTGGTATTGTATGGGTTGTTGTTTCATTTTTATCGTCACCGGAACCGGAAAAATTAACTTTAGCCTCCGCCATACATCTCAACGTTCCGGCAGTTGCATTTTCAGGCACCTCAAACAATAAACTTTTGGTATATGTAGCGCCTATCGGAAACTCAAGCTCGTTTGATAAATAATCCGGATTCGCCGCTTTATCCGTATCATCAAAAAATGCCATTAAGGCATGAATTCTTTCACCCTCTACTACTAATAAAAAATCTAAATTCTCCAGAGTGAAAATGTAGTTTTCGTCATATGGATTTTTCTTATTATTGTTTGTGATCGTAAAAATAACTTTCACAAATTTCTTTCCGGGATCCGGTTTAATAACGGATGAATCGTTAGTATATACTTCGGCGCGATTGATTATCAAATCAACTTCTTTTTTGCTTGCAGTAGTTTTAGCATTTGAAGGTTCACTTTCAATTGTACGGAGTGTTGCAGTTTCAGATGTTTCAGTCGTTTCGGTTGCACTGTTTAGCCCGACAATTATGATCAACACTATTCCAACCATTATACCATTCACGATCCAGAACCAGACTTGTTTATAAAAAGATTTTTTTTCTTTTGTTATTTGTTCTCTGTTCATAATATTGCTGTTTTTTTAATATTCATGTAATATACCATCCGTCCGGTAAAAGGAACAAATATCTATTTCGACGGATGCAAAACTTAAACCGGTACATATCCCGTCAATGATTACTTTTTCACCTTCCGATAAATCTCTGAGCGCCTTATATTTTTCAATTTCGTTCGAAAAATAGCAATGAATGAAATTGAACACCCCAAATTCTTTATCCGTTATCAATTCCACACATACTTTATTTCTGTGTTGATATTCACCGTAACCCACTTCAGCCACTACTCCGATTACGGCAAGCCTTTTGAATTTGTATTTATTGTTTGCCGCTTTTTCATCCGTTTTGTATTCCGCATATAATTCCGTGGCTGAAATAAATTGCACAGCACTTGTATCTTTTTTATATATAGGTTCAAAGGATTCACTAAGTTGGTCTTCGCTATTATTTATATCGTAAGCCACACACTCCCTCCTCAGTGCATTACTGAAACCAAAAGAATATTCGGGGTTACGATACATCTCGAAAAGGTCATTCAATAATTCCATTCTTTCCTTTTCGTATTCCGGACTTGCTCTGAATTTCTTTTTTTTTACTTTTTCCCATTTGTCAATATAATTACTCCATTCCCTGCATTCATAGCAGTCAAGCCATATTCCTCTACCTTTTATAGTCATAGCCCTTAAGTATTTGTCAGTTGTTAAATCGTCCGTCATATTAGCAAAAGGCGTACCACTAGAATAAGGAGTACCGCCACCACCTATACTACTATAGATAAGGTGAGGATTTGGAATCCAAACCACTTCATTTGTCTCCTTATTAACAACGAACAATCCGCTGTCCGGTAGCAGTTTAAAAGCCTTTCGAAAGATTATTGTTTGCTCCGAATGTGATTTTGAAGCGTAAGAAGCAATAATTTGAGGATACTGCTCCGTATTCGACTTACCATGCCTGATTTGCTCGGGGGAACTCTCCGAAGGGAGTGTGTATCCTGCAAGAGTGTTAAACGCGTCGGTGACGGTAGATTTCATGTCATTTTGAAAATGTGAGAAAGGAGAAACATACTCGGTATCAAATCCCTTGACAAAATCAGAAACGATTTTGCGATACCAAAGATAAATGATAAGGAGCGTAACGATGACGGAAATGATGACCGATGTAGCTACTGTAGCTGCAAATGAGAGAATCTGTTTTAATAAAGAATTCATACTGTTTTAATTTGTATAAGTGATTTAATTGCTATTGATTTTGAAGCGGCGATTCGTTGCGTTTCTTCGCATGTATCCGTCCCAGATGCCGGGCAAGCTCATTTTTGTATTCGGCTGCATGTGCGTTATATTCGGCTGCGAATCCTTTTACGAAGTCCTTGCCGTAGAGGTTTATCATTGCGTCGATGCGGTCGGTGATCTGCTGATATACGGCATCAAGTTCGCGGCGTACCTGCCTTACGCGCAGTTCCGTTTGCTGCGCCGTTTCGCCGGTACGTTCGTCGAGGAGTGCGGCCAGCGTACGGGCAGCCTCTTCATGCGCTTTGAGCCACGGTTCGAGGGTCAACGCCTTTACGTCGGCGTCGCGTGCCCGCAGGTCCTGCAACAGGTTGAACGACGAGGCCAGTTCCTGCCGGTATGCTTCGCGACCGATGTTGCCGTAGTGTTCAAAGACGACGCTCAGGTTTTCGGCCGCCTGCCGTACCTGCGGATCAAAGTGCTGACGGCATGAACGGGTATAGTCGAACATGCCTGAAAAAGTAAAGTCGAAATCGTGGTCGGCAACGGCGATGCGTTCCGTATTCACGCTTTTGCGGATGCGTTCCAGCGCCGTATCCAGTGCGGAAAGCCCGGAGCGAAACGGCTCGATAAAATGCTGAATACCTAACGGCTCAATGCCGTAGCGGGCATAAATACCGTCGTTTTCGGTGTGGAAGCGAAAGTGCATTTCGTTCGGGAGAGCTTGCGTTTTTACTCTGGTCAATTTTTCACTTGAAGTAGTCATGATGATTTTATTTTGAAGTTACCGTTAATCGTTCCGTATACATATATATTATAGCGCCGCTGTGTTACACGGTGTGCATGCGGTAAAAAACATTCCGCAGGCTGCAGAGGACGGTTCTCATGCGGATAATGTTTTCCCGCAGGCTGCGGGAGATGATCGTCATGCGGATAAAGGCTTCCCGCAGGCTGCGAAAGGTAATTATTAGGGGAATAAATGTTTGCGGCAAGTTTGCGTCCGACGATTATCCTGCGGCTAAAGGCTTCCTGCAAGCTGCGGCCGGAAATTAACACATGGAGACAGGCATATCCTCGCTTTCCCGGACAAACTTGCCCGGAAACCAAATACATCCCGTCCGGTAACGGAGTTGTATTCATATCATATCGTTTGATAAATAATATTAACAGGGGGGGGGACGAACTTGCTCTTTTCGCCGTACAATGGGAAAAGATCACTCTGCGAGTATCCGAATGTTTGGGTATTCACGCATTTTGCAAGATTATGTTCGTCTCGACGCATGTTTTTACTATTATCGCGGCAAATGTAGAACTTTTTTCTCAAACTGCGCACAAAAAAACAAAAAAAATCGAGAAGTAAGGCCACAAGGATTTGAGGCCTCTTTTTCTGTGGGGCGAAATTTCATCCTGTTCGTGCTATTCTTTTTCATTTTGCGATCTGTCGCAGGCCACAGGAAGAATATCTTCCCTGCAACGCACCCGAAGGAGGCTTCATAAAAAAATCGGAATGCGGATGACAAACCATTCCGCACTCCGAATATAACGGGTCAGGGATCAGGATCAGTGCGCAATGCCGCCCAATAGTGAATCGCATACTATAAAAATAATTCAGGATGCTATGAGGGTTATCTTCTTCTCTACGGAACTTCCGGGGAAGGCAACGGATTTGTAGCAGTACCGATTTATGTTTATCTTTGCCGCGTTTTATAGAAAGCAGTACATGACGGGGAAAAATCATTTCGGCAGGTTACTTTTCATACTGATTGTTACATGGATCGTTTGTATGGCGTTGTACAGGCTACCGGAAGAAATACTGGGTTTGACGATTAAAAAGGTAGACATGCTGTCGGAGATTCGCCGCCGGACGGGATACGTGAGTGGAGATACGTTGTTGTCGAATCCGGCGGCGAATCTTTTTTTTATTCCCGATTCCGCATATATTCATCAATCCGATTCGCTTATGCTGTTAAGGCGCGACTCGCTGTATATGTCGTTGCTGGCCGGCGTCGGGCCGGACACGGCCAATCTGCGCATCAAGGACTTTTCGGTGGGCCGGACGGGTTTGCGCCGTTTCTTCGGGTCGCTGAACCGCGTGGGGACGATGGAGCGTCCCGTGCGTATTGCCTTTATGGGCGATTCGTTTATTGAGGGCGATATTGTTGTAGCCGATTTTCGTGCGATGATGCAGGCGCATTTCGGCGGGCATGGCGTCGGGTTTGTACCTATAGCTTCGCATGTGGAGCAATACCGTCCGACCATCCGTCAGCGTGCAAAGGGCTGGCAGACGTATTCCATCCTGTCGAACAGGTCGTACGGAGAATACGTGCTGTCCGGATTGCTGTTTGAGGCAGGGAACGACGAGGCGTCCGTGTCGTTTGAAACGACGGATACTTATCCGTGTCTGGGAAATGTGTCGTCGCTGAAGTTCATTTACTCCCGCAACCTTCATGCGAAGGTGCGGCTGACGTGCAACAAGGCGGAGGATACGGTCGACGACGTGTTGCCGGAAACCGATTCAATCATGCAGTACGAGAAGCGCGGGAGTTTTACGGACGGGCAATTCCGTTTTTACCGCGCGAAGGGGCTGCAGGCGCTGGGCATTGCGCTGGAGGACAGTACGGGGATCGTTGTAGATAACTTTTCGCTGCGCGGCAATGCGGGAATCGTATGGACGGCGCTGGACGAAGACGTCTGCCGGACATGGAACGCGATTCGCACCTACGACCTGATTGTCGTGCAATACGGCCTGAACGTGGCTGCCGGAAATGTGAAGAACTACACGTGGTACGAAGAAGAGATGGAGAAGACGGTCAGGCATCTGAAACGCTGTTTTCCGGATAGCGACATTCTGCTGCTGAGCGTATCCGACCGGAGCCATTACTACGACGGTGCATACCGCACGATGCCCGCCATCATATCCTTGTGGAATACGCAGTACAGGATTGCCCGGAAGGAGGGACTGCCGTTCTGGAGCACTTTCCACGCAATGGGAGGCGAAGACGGAATGGCGCGATTCGTCAAAAAACATCTGGCCGGAAAAGATTATACGCACCTGAGCTTCCGCGGCGGACGCGAGATTGCCGCAGCGCTGTACGATGCTTTGATGTTTGAAAAAAAATTATATGATGAAATGGAAGAAGTTAGGGATTGACCTCACGGGCGTGCTTATTGCCCTGCCGGTTGCGGCGGCAGCGTTTGCCGGTTCGTTTTACGGGCACGTCCCGGCAAATGAGTTTGAAGACGAGCGGCCGTATGCGCGTGCAATGCCGGTCGACAGCGTTTGCCCGCGAATTGACTTTGCGGTGGATTCGCTGTGCCGCATTGTCGATGCGTCCCACTCGCTGGACGCCTTTCTGGACGAACTCGAAATGCTGCTGGCCGGTAAAGATACGGTGGTGAACGTAGTGCATCTCGGCGATTCGCACGTGCAGGCCGGATTTTACAGCGGACAGATCATGCGTATGCTTCAGGAGACATTCGGCAATGCCGGGCGCGGATGGATCTCGCCGCTCAAGCTGGCAAAGAGCAACGAACCGAAAGACTATTTCATCACCTCAAGCATACGGGAATGGGAAATCGGACGATGTATTCAGAAAGATCCCCTCTGTCCGCTGGGACCGGGCGGGATGGGCATCCGCACGCCGTCGGACGACGTTGACTTCGCCATACGCATCTCGCCCGTAAACGGCGCCGGATACACGTTCAACCGGCTGGTGATGTATCGCGACAGCGGAGCCGCCCCGATGCTGCCCTCCTGCGGCGACAGCCTTTCCGTCGACGTCTGTTGGGGAGACGGGACGGACGTTGTTGCCGACACGTTCCGCATTGCCGGCGAAACGGACGGGATACACCTGCACGCCGGCCGCCGCGAATCGCCGGCGACGAACTGCTACTACGGTTTCTCGCTGTCCAACGGCCGTCCGGGCATCCTGTATCATGCCGTGGGGCAAAACGGCGCCATGTTTGCCAACTACTCCCGTCCGGAATACGTCCGGCGGCTGGCGGCGCTCAAACCCTCGCTGCTCATTATCACCCTGGGCACGAACGAATCGTTTGTTCCGGAATCGAGATTTCATCCCGAACGGTTCGTTTTGCAAATGGACAGCTTCGTCCGACTGGTAAAACACATCCTGCCCGGAACGGCCATCCTGATTACAACCCCTGCCGAATCGTTCCGCCGCGTACGGAAGCGGCACGAGCGTAACCGCAACATCCTGAAAGTCGCCACGGCCATCTGCGAGTATGCCGGCAGCGAAGGCATCGCGTGTTTCGACATGTACGGTGCGACGGGCGGCGTCAACTCGTGCGAAAAATGGAAAAAGGCCAACCTGCTCGGACGCGACCGGATACATTACAGCATCGACGGATACTGCGAACAGGGGAAGCTGCTCTACAAAAGCCTGATCCGGCTTAAACTGAATCAACCGCACGAAACCTATGGAGGCGATTGACCGCGCATTAAATTACGTGAACGATTTCATCGGCGGCATGTCGGCGACATTCGACCTTGAAAAGTGCCGCGACCTGTTGCTCTACCATCCCGATTCGCCGATACTGTTCAGCACGGGGCTTTTCCTGTTTCTCTTCATCGTCTTCTACATGATATTTACGATACTGCGCCGCAATACGACGGCGCGAATCGTCTACGTCACGCTCTTTTCGCTCTATTTCTACTACAAGACGAGCGGGCTGTGGGTTGCGCTGCTGATATTCGCGGCAACGTCCGACTTCTTCATTGCGCGCGGCATCGGGGCATGTGGCGGCGCGGGCGGGAAGCGGAAATGGCTCGTCGCCGCCAGCATGTGCATCAACCTCGGTATGCTGTCGGTATTCAAGTATGCCAATCTCGTGTACAGCCTTGTCCTGACGATATTGCAGTCCGTGGGCAGTGCGCTTCATATTGCCGCATGGGAACGGCTTGTCTTCGAGCCTGTCGACATCTTTCTGCCGATAGGCATCTCGTTCTTCACGTTCCAGTCCATGAGCTACATCATCGACGTCTACCGCGCCCGCGTCGTGCCGCTGAAGCGGTGGGCGGACTATCTGTTCTATATCTCTTTTTTCCCCGGACTGGTTGCGGGGCCGATTGTGCGCGCCTGCGATTTTATTCCCCAGATGTACAAAAAGCCCGTCCTCCTGCGCGAGCATATGGGCGAAGGGCTGTACCTGATCATATGCGGGCTGCTGAAGAAGTGCGTCATATCGGACTATATCAGCGTCAATTTCGTCGACCGTGTTTTCGACGCTCCCGCCCTGTATACCGGTCTCGAAAACCTGTTCGGCGTATACGGCTATGCGCTTCAGATTTATTGCGACTTTTCGGGCTATTCCGACATGGCCATCGGGCTTGCGCTGTGGATGGGGATTCGCTTTCGGATAAATTTCGACTCGCCGTACCGTTCGGCCGACATCACCGAGTTCTGGCGACGCTGGCACATCTCGCTTTCCACCTGGCTGAAAGATTATCTGTATATCCCGCTGGGCGGAAACCGCAAAGGTGCATTTCGTACATACGTCAATCTGCTGCTGACCATGCTGCTGGGCGGCCTGTGGCACGGCGCGTCGTGGCGATTCATGCTCTGGGGCGCTTTTCACGGCGTTTCGCTGGCCGTCCACAAGTGGTTAACGAGGCGTTCCGGGCGGGCGGAGAAGAGGCAGCGGAAGATGTCGTTCCTTCGCCGCGCGGCAGGCATCGCGGCGACGTTTCACCTCGTCTGTTTCGGATGGATATTTTTCCGCGCCGACTCGACGGGCACGGGATGCGAGGTGCTGCAACGGATTTTCACCGCCTTTCATCCCGAAATACTGCCGCAGTTTGTCGCGGGCTATCCCGTGGTAACGCTTTTGCTTCTGCTGGGCTATGCCGTTCACTTTCTGCCTGCACGGGCGGACGGCGCGATGCGGCGGATTGTCGAACGTTCGCCCCTGCTCCTGCAGACGCTTTACCTCGTGATTGCCGTCTTCACGGTAGTGCAGTTCAAAAGTGCGGGAATCGTACCGTTTATCTATTTTCAGTTTTAGTCGTCTTCGCCGTAATGGTCGAACAGGAAATCGTTATAGGGGAAACGCTGCACGTGTATGGCTTTTACTTTTTCGTAGAGCAGGGCTTTCAGCGCTTCGATGTTTGTACGTTCCTTTGCGGAGATAAAGATGCAGTTGCCTGACAATTTTCCCATCCACGTATCTTTAAGTTCGCTCAGAGGGATGTTTTCGCGTTCGCGCGGGGTGAGGTCGTCCTCGTCTTTAGGCACAAAGGAGAAGGCGTCGGTTTTGTTGAAGACGATGACGACGGGCTTGTCCGCACAGCCGATTTCGGCAAGCGTTTTGTCTACCACGTCTATCTGTTCCTCGAACGTCGGGTGCGAAATGTCGACGATGTGCAGAAGCAAATCCGCCTCGCGCACCTCGTCGAGCGTTGATTTGAACGATTCCACAAGCTCGGCAGGCAGTTTGCGGATGAAGCCGACCGTGTCCGAGAGCAGGAAGGGGAGATTGTCGATAATCACCTTGCGCACGGTAGTATCGAGGGTGGCAAAGAGTTTGTTTTCGGCAAAGACGTCGCACTTGCTCAGGAGCGTCATCAGCGTAGATTTACCCACGTTGGTATAGCCTGCCAGCGCGACGCGCACCATTTTGCCGCGGTTTTTGCGTTGCGACGATTTTTGGCGGTCTATCTCTTCGAGGTCTTTTTTCAGTTTGGATATTTTGTCCTGAATAATGCGTTTGTCGGTTTCCAACTGCGTTTCGCCCGGGCCGCGCATAAGCGCTCCGCCGCCGCGCTGCCGCTCCAGGTGCGTCCACAACCGCGTCAGTCGGGGAAGCATGTAGCGATACTGCGCCAGTTCGACCTGCGTCTTTGCGTGCGCCGTCTGCGCCCGGCGGGCAAAAATATCGAGAATCAGGTGCGTACGGTCAAGGATACGCACCTGAAGTTCCTTCTCAATGTTGCGCAGTTGTTTGGCCGTCAGTTCATCGTCGAAAATCACGACTCCCACCTCGTTTTCGACGACATATTCCTTGATTAGCCGGAGTTTTCCGCTTCCCACAAACGTGACGGAATTGGGTCTGTCCAGACGCTGCGAAAACTGTTTCACAGGCTTGATACCGGCCGTTTCCGCCAGAAAAGCCAGTTCGTCGAGGTATTCCTTTGCCTGACGTTCACTCTGTTCGGGCGTAACAAGTCCGACCAGCGCCGCGTTTTCGGTCTTTTCTTCCGTAATGATAAATTCTTTCATAACACATTCGTTTTTGCGGACAAAAGTAATGCTTTTCCGTATGAAACCAAGCGCCGGAATCCACGCGGAGCCGGCGTAAGACAACGGTAAAAGTCAGGAAAACAGGCAATATTCTGTACACGGATATTGCATTTTAAAAAAAAGTCTCCTATGGATAAAGATGAACTCGGATGAACAGAAACGTAAACAGTAAATATGAAAAAAGCAAGCATATTCCCGGCAATCGCCGGAAAACATGCAGGAGATGAAAACCATCTCGTAGGAGATGAAACCCATCTCGTGGGAGATGAAAACCATCTCGTGGGAGATGAAAACCATCTCCTGCATGTTTTTTTCATCCATACACCCGAAAAATAATTATATGTATACTGGATGTGATACCTCAAGGAGCAGTTTTCATCTCTGCACCGCAAGCATTGCGGTTATGGAAATATCGCCTTTCAGGCTGTCAGGCAATGAATCCGAGATACATTAAATGAAACATGACCGACGCGGACGCCGGGCGGGAAGCGCTTTGCAAACCGGTTTTTACGGCGCAGATTAATCTATGTTTTTCACAGCGCCCCGGAAATCCGGAAAAAGAAACGGATAAAATTTTCTATTTTTTGCCTGTCGAAAAAAAATACATATCTTTGCCAACGGAATATAAATCCGCTTCAAAATGAAACATTGGAAAGTATTTGACTGCCATATTGCAATGTCTGCAAAGCATACGACTGTTCGTATAATGCGGATGTGCATGTGTCAAATCGCCCCCCCCCATGCACAATTAACTACACATCAATCAATTATATTCGCAAGTTTCGTTTTGCCCATAATCAGGCTATTGCACCGTACAGGCGCAATAGCCTTTTTTATCATAGTATGTAATGTTTTTTTAGTTCTAATATGTTTAACAGTAAATTGAAAGCAAATGACAAAGAGAGTACTTTTTTTGTTTACGGTTATGTTGTCGTGGGGTATCGCCCCATTGTTTGCACAAACGATTAATGTAACCGGGAAAGTGACCGAAACGGGTAATATTCCCGTTATCGGAGGAACCGTCGCCGTACAAGGCACTTCGACAGGGGTGATTACCGACGTGGACGGCAATTATTCGATCAGCGCGCCGCGAAACGGGACGCTGGAATTTCGATACATCGGGTTGGAAACCCAGGTGATCCCCATCAACGGACGCACGGTAATTAATGTAGAACTGGCAAGCGCGACCGTGAATGTGGACGAGGTAGTAGTAGTAGGCTACGGCACACAGAAAAAAGTGAACCTTACCGGCGCCGTAACTACCGTGAAGTACGACCAGGAGTTGGAAAACCGTCCGATCACCGATGTCTCGCAAGTGTTGCAGGGGAAAGTCCCCGGCGTATGGGCTACACAGTTTTCCGGTAATCCGGGCGAAGACGGCGCCACTATCCGTATCCGCGGATACGGCTCGTTAGGCACATCGTCCAACAGCCGCGACCCGAATCCGCTGGTGCTGATCGACGGTATCGAAGGCAGAATATCGGAAGTAGACCCGAATGCCATCGAATCGCTGACGGTATTGAAAGACGCCGCTTCGGCCGCCATTTACGGCTCGCGTGCAGCCAACGGAGTCATCCTGATTGAGACGAAAAAGGGCGAGGCCGACAGAGTGTCGCTGACCTATAACGGCTATGCCGGTGTACAGGCTTTGGCGCGCGGTGTGGATATTATTTCCAACAGCGCCGACTACATGACCCTGTGGAACGAAGCGCTTACCAACACAGGCGGCTCGGCGCTGTTTCCCGACGATGTGATTGCAGCCTTCCGTAACGGAAAAGACCCCTACAAATATCCGAATACGGACTTCAGCAGGGAAATTTTCCGCGAAGCCTTTACCACGCAACACACGGTGTCGGCCAATATGGGAAGCAAAAACGCCACTACGTACGTATCGCTGTCCTACATGAACAACAACGGCATCCTGTACAACACCTCCGCCGAAAGATACAGCCTTAATGTAAATAACGAAACGAAGATTAACAACTGGCTGCGCATCGGCGCAAGGGCACGTATGCAACGGCGCGTCAATCTGGAACCGGGAGGAAACGAAACTACCGGCAACTCAATGAGCGGCATCAACCGCGCCCTGTATATGGTGGCCAACGGGCATCCTTTTGCCACGCCTTACCTGCAGGACGGCGAGACTTTCGGCGCGTCGCAGGCCGTATACCTGTCCGGCGAACGGGCAGGACAGCCGATTGTAGACACCCGCAACCCCTTCCCCGACCTGTACAACGGCGAACGCCGCACATTGAACCACTTTTTCCGGGGAAACGTGTTTGCAACCGTAACCTTTATGGAAGGATTGAACCTGACGGCAAACTATAGCGGACAGTATACCAATAATACACGCGACATGTACAACCAGCCCAATTACTGCTATCTGGATCTGGAAGGAAACGGAATGACCAAATCGTTAGACTACGTGACGACCGTTACCAACCAGCGCCGGACAAACGACGAGTGGTACGACACGTTCTTTGCCAACCTGAACTTTAACCGCACGTTCAACGGAATACACGAAATCAGCGGCGTAGCAGGCTATCAGCAGGAAAGCCTGAGCAAACGCTACACGCTGGCACGCCGGATTGACCCGCCGAAAAACGAATTGCATCAGGTGAGCGCCGGTACGGGCAATATCGAAGGCGAAGGAAACAAATACGAATGGCGTATGCTCTCGTACTTCGGGCGCGTAAACTATGCTTTGATGAGCAAGTATCTGTTTGAAGTAAATGTGCGTGCGGACGCCTCTTCACGCTTTGCCGAAGAGAATCGCTGGGGCTATTTCCCCTCTTTCTCCGCCGGATGGCGTCTGGGAGAAGAATCGTTTATCAAGAACCTGAATATCTTCAGCAACCTTAAACTGCGCGCCTCATGGGGGCAACTGGGCAATCAAAATACGGGAAGCCGGAATAATTCCGATTATTTCCCCTACCTGACGATTGTAACCCAGGATAACAACCGGAGTTACAACTACGGCAACACGTTCGCGCCCGGCGCCGCCGTGACGGGACTGTCCGACTACAACCTGACGTGGGAGACTACCACGACTACCGACATCGGGCTGGATGCAAGCGTGCTGAACAGCAGACTGAATATCGAAGCCGACTATTTCTACAAACTGACATCCGATATTCTGGTAGCCCTTCCGCTTCCGCAAACGATGGGAGGCCTGACGCCGCCGACCGAAAACATCGGAGAAGTCGAAAACAGAGGCTTCGAACTGAACGCCACATGGCAGGATCGCGTTAAATCGCAAGGCCTTTCATACCGGATCGGAGCTAACTTTACGCTGGTAAATAACAAGGTGACCAAGTTTCAAGGCGGGAAATCGCCCGACCAGTTATGGCTGATACGCGAAGGCTATTCTTTCAACTCCATCTACGGATACATTTGCGAAGGCGTATACCAGAGCAACGAAGAAGGCGCGCAGCATTTACATGCCAACAGCTATAAACCGGTTGCCGGCGACTTGAGATACAAAGATATCAACAGCGACGGCAAAATAGACAACGCCGATATGACCGTATTGGGAAACAGCATCCCCAAATATACCTACGGACTGAACGGCTCGGTCAGTTGGAAGAACTTCGACCTTAACCTTGCCTTCTCCGGTTCGGCCGGATATACGGCTTACTTCAACAACGCATGGTCGCAACCGCTGGCCGTCTCCGGAGGCCCCATCTTCAACAGATGGCATGACCGCTGGACGCCCGAAAAACCAAGCGCCACCATGCCGCGAATCACTATCAACAACGCATGGCTGCGCGACTACGCCAGTTCGTTCTGGACGGCCGACATGTGGTGGCTGAAGTTGAAAAACGTCCAGCTGGGATATGCCGTCCCCAAGGCAATCACAAATAAACTGTCTCTGCAACGGCTGTATACCTATGTCAATGTCTCCGAAGTATTCACACTGGTGACAAAGGACTATGAAGGATTTGACCCCGAAAGAGACACGATGGGCAACGGATACTATCAATACCCCGTACCGCGCGTATTTTCTTTCGGTTTGAATGTAACATTCTGATTATTTAATTTCAAATATAAAAGCGATATGAAAAAGATATTCACCGGCATATTTTCTGCCGTCATATTACTGAGTTTTAATGCATGTGAAAGCTATCTGGATGTAGCGCCCGACGACCAGATCACCGACGCCATCTTCTGGCAAACGCCCGAAGACGCTACACTGGCGCTCAACGGCTGTTACGCTTCGCTCCGCTCGTACTTCCTCTACGGCTATGGCCCCGGCATCGACGCCTGTACGCCCAACGCCTACCAGTGGGCTAACTGGGAAACCCGCATGGCGCAAATCGGAAACGGAACAATCACGCCGAACATGACGCTGTTTGTACCCAACCGCTGGAGAGACTGTTATCAACTGATATACCGTACCAATTATCTTTTCGAAAACATCGACAAGATCCCCGGCTTCGACAACGCCGAGAAGGAACGGATTATCGGCGAAGCCTACTTCCTGCGCGGCGTGGCCTACGACCTTCTGACCCGTACCTACGGCGGTGTGCCTGTTGTAACAAAGACGCTCACCCCCGCCGAATCGAAAGAGTTGACGCGCAACACGACGGAAGAATCCTGGGAACAGGCGCACAAGGATTTCGACGAAGCCATTAAACGCCTCCCTAAAGACGGAAAAGCAGGACAGGCTACCCTGGGGGCAGCCTACGGAATGAAAATGAAGGCTTACCTCTACACGTCGCAATGGGACAAGGTGCTGGAATATTGCGACAAGATTGACGGACTGGGGAAATACGGCCTGTTCCCGTCGTACTACGGCCTGTTTCAGCCCGAAAACGAAGGAAACATCGAGACGCTGTTTGCCCTCGGCTTTATGGGAGGCCCCAACAGCCAGGGCAGTTGCTTCGACCGTTACTTCCAGCCGCAAAACCTGAAATACGGCATGGACGGCTCCAACTCGACGGCGCCCACCCAACTGCTGGTAGACGAATACGAAACGATCGACGGCTCGCCGATAGACCCGGCAAATCCGTATGCAAACCGCGATCCGCGTCTGGATTTCACCGTGCTGCGCCCGGGCGCCTCTTTCCAGGGACAACTCTATCCGGATGAAATCAAGAACCATACCGGACAGCAGGTAGGCTTCGGCATCCGCAAATATACGATTGAGACCCGGCAGGTGGTAGAGTATCAGTCCGACCTCGACTTTATGGTTGTACGCTACGGCGACGTGCTCCTCTGCCGCGCGGAGGCGCTGATCGAAACCGGCGGAGACATAAATGCCGCCATCGACATCATCAACCGTATCCGCACGGAACGCGACGACGTGAAAATAAAACCCGTAGAAAAAGGATTGAATCAGGCCGAAGCGCGCAAAATACTGCGCCACGAACGACGCATCGAGCTTGCCCTCGAAGGCCAGTTCTGGGACGACATCAAACGCTGGAACGCCGGGCCGGAATACTATCCCTGCGACGTCGTCGGCGCCCTGGGGCAAAAAATCGAAACTAAATTCGCAAACGGCTACGACATCAATCGCGACAACCTTGTCCCCATTTCGAGCAACGAAATAGCAATCAATCCGAATCTGAAACAAAATCCGGGATACTGACACACAGGTTAAATTACAAGAAAAGTGTATCCGCAAGGATACATTTTTCTTACATTTACACACTAAATAAAACTATTTCAAAATTAAAACAGAACTCATCATGAAACTATCACGCAGATCATTTCTCGCTGCCGGAGCAGGCAGCATAGCAGGCGCAGTAAGCAGCGCAGTCTTTCCCGGCATGAAAGCCCCATCTCTCGAATCGCCCCCCCCC
The DNA here is from genome assembly GCA_031276175.1 of Tannerella sp. Classification (GTDB taxonomy): domain Bacteria; phylum Bacteroidota; class Bacteroidia; order Bacteroidales; family Tannerellaceae; genus Tannerella. The sequence continues at coordinate 62,084 of JAISNP010000109.1, read as the reverse complement.
GCGGCAGCAAAAACAGCCGAAGGCGTAAAGGGACGTCCCAAACTGTGTGTTTCCACATACAGTCTGCAAAGCTTCCGCCGAGACCCGGACGGAATCGAAAAAAGCATCCTCACGGCAGCCGACTTCGGCATCGACGCCGTCGACATCCTCCACCGGAGTATGCCGAGCGAAGACAACGCCTACTGCCAGAAGCTCAAACAGACGGCTTACCGCAACGGAGTGGCGCTGGCCTGCCTCTCCATACATCAAGACTTCGTCGACCCGCATCCCGAATACCGCCAACGCATGGTAGAACACACCATCCGGTGCATCGAACTGGCTTACAACATGGGCATCCCGGCCATCCGCCTCAATTCGGGCACATGGGGCACGACCGGCTCGTTCAACGACCTGATGAAAGCGCGGGGCATTGAGCCGCTTATCGAAGGATATACCCTCGACGACGGCTTCGGATGGGTACAGGACAGCATCTACAAGTGCATCCCCACAGCCGAAAAATGCGGCGTAGTCATGGCGCTCGAAAATCACTGGGGAATAGCCGGCACGCCCGAAGGCATGATCCGCATCAAAAACAGCGTGAACTCCGAATGGCTCAAGTTCCTCCTCGACACGGGTAATTTCCTCGAAAACCCGTACAGCAAAATCGAACAGGTCATCAAAGACTGCGCCTTTGTCTCCTGCAAAACCTATCAGGGCGGCGGCACATGGTATTCGCTCGATCTGGACTACGACCACATCTTCAAGATATTCTACGATGCGGACTACCGGGGTTACATCACCCTCGAATTCGAAGGAAAAGCAGAACCCATACAAGCATCCGTCGAAAGCCTGACGCTGTTCAAGAAATGTATTGATAAGTATTATACCAATTATCCCGTCAAATAAGCCTGCGGACAGGAGACGCCGGTTTCACGGAATTACGGAATCGGCGCTACATACAGGTCTTTTATTTCCGGAAAACGGATTTTCAACCTCGAGGTTCGATCTTTCAACCTCGAGGTTCGGTCTTTTAACCTTGAGGTTCGGTCTTTCAACCTCGCGGTTGAAAAACCGGTCGCAGCATAGCGGACGGAGAATCGAGCGATTGAATATGTGCGACTAAATTTTATTGATTACGAAAGCATTAAGCGGATATATCAACCGACGCGCCGTACAGGCTGCCGGGAGTGCGGTATTTTTCGAACTTTATCTTCAATTTTAAATTAAAAGAACTATCTTTGCCGCAAAATTACGATTAAACGAATGTTTCTTTCCGCATTATCCTACGCCGTAGCCCTCCTTGTTTTGACGGAGGTAAAGTTTCCCGCCCGAAACATTGAATATATGTTAAGGGGGGGGGCGTTTCTTTGTAATTATTTTCAATCCGTCCAATGGGGCGAATCCTTTTCGCCTGCACAGGGACAAATTTTCAAACCATCCTTTTTCATATCTCCGGCAAAATCTTCCGATAGTCGCATGCACGGGTTTTCCGTCTGCGGGAAAAGTATTTTTTCCCGCAGGGGAATCCGCATTTTTTCTGCGGAGAAAAACCCTTTTGCACGCAAGACTGCTTCCTCAGGGAAACAGCCCGCATTTCCTGTTGCGCATATCATAGCATAAAACAGAATATATGACCAAACTTGTTCGTAAGAAAAAATCTCAATCGCCGGTCGCCCGGCCGGAAAACAGGCAGGCGCCGGCAAACGACTGGTGGAGTAAGGCCTTTGGCATTAGAAGCATGGGGGTTGCAATAGCGGGATGCCTTTTGCTGTATATCGCCCTGCCCATGAACGAGGGATACAATTGGGCATGGAACGGGTTGCTGAAGGGAAACTGGAATTTCATCCGCGCCAATCGCAATGCAAGCCTGGAGGAACGCAATCAGATGAAAATGGGTTTCGATTTCAGCTACTTGAACCATATCAGGAAAAATACGCCCGAAGATGCCGTGATCCTCTTTCCGCTGCGGGAACATATCACGGAGCAAAGCGGAAACATGAAATTAGGATATGATATAACGAACAAAAGCTGGGTGACGCATTTCGTGTACCCGCGTCTGGCGCTTTATAAAGACGAAAAGGACACGAACCCGCTGTACAATCAGGTCACGCATGTGGCCATTATTGCCGGTCACGGTTATGAAGACCTTGAATATGAAGTGGCGGATAAACCCGCATTTGCCTTATTTCCAAAAAAACATCCGGATCGCTAAAACCCAAAAAATATGTTAGTCACAGGTTTACTTATCAGTATTCTGCTTGGCCTCGGCGTAGTGTTGAGCATTTCACGGCAGTTAAAATGGACGGAAGCGCTGGGATTGGCCTTCCCGGTGGGGATCGGCGTACAGACGTTCCTGATGGTGTGTCTGGATTTTGTCGGCATACGGATTACGGCGACGACGGTTATCCTCGCGTCCCTCGCATGTATTGCGGCATTGTGCGTCCGGCTGTATTCGTTGCGCCGTTCGCTTGGAGAACGGATTGCGCAGCTGCGCGTTTTTTCGCGTCCTAAAATCAACTGGCTGTGGATTCTTGCGTGTGGTGCGCTGGCGATTGTATGCGTAATGAACATCACGAAGACCATGTATTTCCCTACTTTCGACACGGACAGCGTGAGGGGATTTAATTTAATCGGCATGGCCGTGGCGCACGAGGGGACTATCAAAGATCTTTCGCTGTATACGGGAGAAAATTTTCAGGAAAGCAAGAACGTGGCCATAGCCTATACTCCGCTTTCACAACTGGGATACGCTTACGTGTACATGCTGGGGGCGGAAACGTCCAAGATTTTTAATGCGCTGATATTTGTCTCGTTTATTTTCGCGTTCTACGGCGTAACCGGTCGTTTTGTTACGCATACGCTGGCTGCATTGACTACGTTTTTTGTGATCATCACGCCGGAGATGCTGGGATTTTCTTCCATGTCGGGAATAAATTTTACCCATGCCTTGTATGCGTCTTTGGGGCTTCTGTTTTTTGTTGCGTGGTACTACAAAAAAATTCCCTCCTTCTTATGGCTCGCGGCCGTATTGCTGATGTTGAACAATTGGACTCGCAACGAAGGACTGGCGTTTATCGGAGCTGCCTGCTGCCTGCTGTGCTTCCAAAGTATAAAAACAAAACAATACAGGGATTTCATTCTGTTTACTGTGTTATGCCTGTTCCCTTTTGTGTTCTGGCAGGTTTTCCTGAAGATAAATCATATGGAGATGGAACAGGCAATCATTCCCAAACCCTATTGGGACGGCGAAAAGATGGCCACTATCGGACGGGAGATGTGGGCGCTGTTCGGCAATCCGGTATATTACGGTTTTACCTTCGCTGCATTCCTGATTGTCCTGCTTTCCAACGTGTGGCATATTTTCAAAAAAAGAGATCAGGTCGTTTCCCTGTTGCTGATATTTCTGGCATGGCTGTTTTACACCATTTTGATTTACCAGATTGATTATGTTTGGGATTCGCTGGAAAACGTGATGAGGTATTCATACAAGCGCTTCCTGTTTTCGTTTGTACCGCTGCTGTGGTTTTATGTAGCCGCCGGCCGGAACATAAGCCTGCTTTTTGAGAAGATTGATGATTTTGTATTCCCTGTATCCAAGCATGGGAAAAAATAAATATTGTACATCGGATATGATACCTCAGCCGACTGAAAGCCGCAATCTTCATAACCTGCGGTCGACGACCGTCGGCACGCAAGTCGCTCCGCAACCGTTTCCTGTAAGGCAAGACAACGCGCTATGCTCGGCGTCCTGCCTTACAGGCAGCAGGATCAGGTTTCGTCTCCACACCGCAAGCCGTCGGCATTGCGGTGATGAAAATAAAGCCCTTCGGGCTTATTCGGTAATGAATACGATATTCATTAAAATAAAATCGGTTAAAAGCTTAATACAATGAAGATATTATCTGTAATCATTCCTGCCTACAACGAAGAAAAAACAATTGCCCTGTTGTTGCAAAAAGTAGTGAACGTCAAATTGATCCGCAATATTCAAAAAGAAATTGTCATTATAAATGACGGCTCACATGATACGACGGAAGAACTTGTAAAAGATTATATCCGGTCTCATGCGGATGAAAACATCCGGCTGATCAATCAGGAAAAAAATCAGGGGAAAGGCGCCGCAATCCGTAAAGGACTTAAAGAAATAACAGGCGACTATGTCATTATACAGGATGCAGATCTGGAAACCGAGCCGGAAGACTATAATATTTTACTGGAAACCATCCTGAACGAAAACCTGAAAGTGGTGTACGGATCCCGTTTTTTGAATCCCAAAAACAGACAAAACGGACATTTATACTTTTCTTTTTATTGGGGCGGACGGTTAGTCACTTGCGTTGCCAATCTTTTATTCGGTCAACATTTAACGGATGAATCTACCTGTTACAAATTTTTTGAAGCGACCTTTCTCAAATCCATTCCGTTGAAGTGTAACGGATTTGAATTTTGTTCGGAAGTGACGGCAAAGGCAGCGAAGCGCGGAATCAAAATTCGGGAGGTGCCGATTAATTACTATCCGCGTTTGATAGAAGAAGGGAAAAAGTTAAGATGGACGGACGGGATCATTGCTATCTGGACATTGATAAAGTACCGGTTTGTAAACTAAACGAAGTCGGAGGGTGCGACAATCTGAAATGCATCTAATTCGGACAAGATCGCATTACCCGAAGGGACTGTAAGGCGCTCCCTCAGTAGACCGGGAGATTCCCCGGGAGCAGGAGTAGAGTTACAGTCTTTTTTTGATTGTACATAACATGAATAACCGATTTATAACTGCTTTAAGTATTCTTGCGCTTTTACTATATCCGGTTTTTTACATTCGTAATATCTGTATAAAGCAAAGGTTTTATTTATTCCGAACAGTTTCATTTTGGTTTGATTGAAAAAATATTTTAAAACAGACTCTATTTCATCAGCCGTATTTACATGTTCGTGTTTCATAATCACTTCATAATCCAAATTATACTTCCTCCCGAATTCAAGTCCGGTTGTAAGTCTATAACCCAATTTCCAAAGGAATCTTCCTTCATTTGGAATAGAAACACATAATACCCCCTCCGCATTATCTAACAAAAGACAGGTTTTTGCCACGACTTCAGGCAGGTTTAATATATGTTCAAAACAGGCACATGAAATAATTCGACTGTATTTTTTATTTCCCTCTATTTCAGAAATATCATTATATATTTTATTTACTCTGTTCAATTCGGCAGCATTTTTATACAATGCAGCAAATGGCTCAACAATATCATACGTCGATTTTTTCTCGTATTTCAATTGATTAAGCGTTCCGGCCCCAATTTCCAACGTTTTCTTATTTGTATCACTTGTTTTTGCAACCGATTTATGCAACCATGCTTCCATCTTCTGTGATAAAAAAGACATTTTTGTTTTGCCGGTGCGATTCTGTAAATACTGCTTTTCATAGATTCTTTGATATGCTATGGGCAAAGCCTCTCTTTTTTTAGGGAAATTCTCAAAGTTATTCATCCTTATTCATTTTTATATTATTCATTTTCGGTTTTACGCTGACGGTTGCCGTGCCGCCCGCTGCAATACTTGTGCAGCTGAACGCCGTGTTGATTTCAAACGCTGCGGCGTCTGTGCCGGTCAGCGTCGTGCCCGTGTTTGCGATTTCAAATTCTTGCGCCGCAACAGGGCTATAGGCGTATACCGCCGTACACCGAAATCCCGGCCTGCCGGAGTGGTGGAGACGGTGAAGGTTTTCCAGTTGCCCTGCAGGGAAAATGTTTTTTTCCACAGGGAGCGTGTCTGTTTCGGCAGGGAAAAAGTCTGTCTCCCGGAGAAAAGCGTCGTTTGTCGTGAAAAAAAACGTTTTCCGCGCGGCGCGGAGGAGAGATGCAGAGGGTTTATGAAAAGATTTCCGTCGCAAAGGGAAATGCGCTACGGCGGGAGAAGGGGAAAGCGTTTGGGGAAACGATCTTCCGGCGGGGAGGAAGAAAAAAACCGCGTGGTCTTTACAACATACCGATAAATAGCATTTTATACCCCCCCCCCATATGGAATTGAAAGGAATCCATTATTGCGGGGGCAGCGTCCGTTTTCCGTTTCGGGAAGGACGGGGTCCGGATGTTGAGTATGTCAGTCGCTTGAAGAAGCATGTCACATCGTTTTTACAGCGACAAAGATAGGATTTATTTTTGTATTTTGGGGCTAAGAAGGTGGTTCTCGGAAACTTTGCCGGCTTTCTCGCAAAGTTCCCCAGCCTTCTCGGAAACTTCGCCAGCCTTCTCGCGAAGTTCGCCAGCCTTCTCGCAAACTTCGCCAGCCTTCTCGCGAAGTTCGCCAGCCTTCTCGGAAACTTCGCCAGCCTTCTCGCGAAGTTCGCCGGCCTTCTCGGAAACTTCGCCAGCCTTCTCGCGAAGTTCGCCAGCCTTCTCGGAAACTTCGCCGGCCTTCTCGGAAAGTTCGCCGGCCTTCTAAGGATTCCGTCCGTTCGAGCAGAGCTTTCGTTTTGCCGGACAGTCGCTTTGCACCGCCCGATTGCTGAAATATCGTTTATATCATGTATATTTGCAATCAATATTGCTTGTATGAACGAAATTGAACACAAAATAACGGCGCTTCGCGAGGAACTGGAACAGTATAATTATGAATATTATGTGCTTTCGTCTCCCACTATATCCGACAGTCTGTTCGATGCGAAAATGAAGGAACTTGAAGGTTTGGAAGCGCTCCATCCGGAATACGGCGATCCTTTTTCGCCGACACAGAGAGTGGGGAGCGACTTGTCCAAATCTTTTACGTCGGTAGAACACCGTTACCCAATGCTTTCGCTGGGAAATACATATTCGGAAGACGAAGTGAAGGATTTCTACGAACGTACGTCGCGGACGCTCAACGAGCCGTTCGAACTGGTCGCCGAACTGAAGTACGACGGCGCCTCCATTTCGCTGACATACGAAAAAGGCCGCCTGGTACAGGCCGTTACACGCGGCGACGGCACACGTGGCGACGATGTGACGGCCAACGTCCGTACAATCCGTTCCATCCCGCTTAAACTGCGTGGCGCAGGCTACCCCGCGCAGTTCGAGATACGCGGCGAAGTGCTGCTCCCCCGCGCAGAGTTTGAGCGGCTGAACAGGGAGCGTGAAATGCAGGAAGAACCCCTGTTCGCCAATCCGCGCAATGCCGCTTCGGGTACGCTCAAGCAATTGAATCCGGCCATTGTCGCCTCGCGCAGGCTCGATGCCTGTTTATATTACGTATTGGGCGAATCGTTGCCTTTCGACGAGCATTACGCCAACCTCGAAGCTGCCCGCATGTGGGGATTCAAGATTCCCGACGTCATCCGCAAGTGCTGCTCACTGCAGGATGTATCCGACTACATTGCCCACTGGAACGAAGCCCGCAAAAAACTGCCGGTGGCCACCGACGGCATTGTGCTGAAGGTTAACTCGCTGCGTCAACAGCTCTTTCTGGGCTATACGGCAAAAAGTCCGCGATGGGCTATTGCCTACAAGTTTCAGGCCGAACAGGCCGTCACGCGGCTGAACTCCGTTTCCTATCAGGTAGGACGCACGGGCGTGGTGACGCCGGTGGCCAACCTCGACCCCGTACTGCTGTCAGGGACAACCGTCAAGCGCGCCTCGCTGCATAATGCCGACATCATTGCCGGACTGGATCTGCATATCGGCGACCGTGTCTTCGTTGAGAAAGGCGGCGAAATCATCCCCAAAATTACAGGCGTAGACCTGAAAGCGCGTACCGTCCCGACGCACGAGAAGGTCGGATTTATCGAAACCTGTCCCGAATGTGGCGCATCGCTGGTACGTCCCGAAGACGAAACGGCTTGCTACTGCCCCAACGAATGGGAATGTCCACCACAGATAAAGGGGAAAATAGAACACTTCGTTACACGCCGTGCAATGGACATCAACATAGGCCGCGAAACGATAGAAACCCTGTACCGCGAAGGATACGTGCGCAATGCAGCCGATTTGTATGCGTTGCAGCCGGCCGATTTGCTCCGCCTCGAACGCTGGGCGGAAAAAAGCGCCCGTAACCTTGCAGAGAGCATCGAAGCATCGAAACAGGTACCCTTCGAACGTGTCCTGTACGGCCTGGGCATCCGTTACGTGGGCGAAACCGTTGCCAAAAGGCTTGCCTGTGCCTTCACTTCAATGGAAGCGCTTGAACAGGCCGGTATGGAATCGCTCGTGTCCGTCGACGAAATAGGCGAACGCATAGCCCGGAGCGTCGTCAATTATTTTGCCGACGCACGCAACCGCACGCTGATCGCCCGCTTGAAAGCATACGGACTGCAAATGAGCCTGCGTGAAGACCTCCTCTCCGCACGTTCCGACAAACTGAAAGGCGCCACGTTCGTCATCAGCGGAACGTTTACCCGACATTCGCGCGACGAATACAAGGCGCTGATTGAACGCTGCGGCGGGAAAAATACAAGCGCCGTATCGGGAAATACCGACTACATCCTCGCCGGCGAAAACATGGGACCGGCCAAATTGGGCAAAGCGCAAAAGCTGGGGATCAAACTGATTAGCGAAGAAGAATTTTTAAACCTCATTGAATCATGATTTTCACCAAACTGTTTATCAACAAAAAAATACGCCTGCTGTCGAAAGCGGCCACCTCGCGGACGCACTGCTACCGCTCGCTCAAAGACGTGCGGTATGTGCTTCTTTTCTGCGAAGCCATAGACTGGAAAATGGCGGAGCCTTGCATCAACCATCTGAAGGCGCTGGGCAAAACCGTGCATGTCTGCGTCTACATACGTAAACAGGACGAAATGCCGATATGGGACTACGCCTACCTGCCGGTAGAAGCCGACGGCGACGTGGACGTATGGGGATTTCCTAAAAAAAACATCCGCAACCAGTTGAACGGCCTTTCGGTCGACATGCTGCTTGACTTCACCGGCCGTGAGCAGACCGTGATACGCTATCTCGTACTGCAACATCCGGCGTCGTTCAAGGTCGGAGCCAAATACGACACGGATATGGATGTATACGATTTGTCCATCGTGATGAAAGACGACCTGCGCGACATACCGTTTCTGTTCGGACAGGTACTGAATTATTTGCAGGTCATCCGTTCCAAATGAGGGAAGTTGCTTATTTTTGTTTCTCAAAATAACCGAAAGAAATTATTCCAATGATACGTATGAATTTAAGAGGAATGGGTGTTGCGCTGGTAACGCCGTTTAAGGAAGACGAGAGTGTGGATTACGACGCATTAATGCGTCTGACGGAATATCAGATACAGAGCGGGACGGATTATCTGGTAGTATTGGGCACGACAGCCGAGACGCCGACGCTGACCGAAGAGGAGAAGAAAGAAATCGTCAGCCGCATCGTGGAGAGGGTTCGCCGCCGCGTGCCCGTCATAATGGGTGTGGGCGGAAACTGCACGCGCGCGCTTGTCGACAAACTGAAACATGACGATTTTAAGGGCATTGACGCCATACTGTCGGTTACGCCCTACTACAACAAACCTTCGCAGGAAGGGCTTTATCGGCACTACAAGGCGCTGGCGGAGGTTACGCCTTTACCGCTCGTATTATATAATGTGCCCGGACGTACCGGCGTGAACATGACGGCAGAGACTACACTCCGTATCGCACGCGAATTTGACGTCGTGATTGCAGTCAAGGAGGCGTCGGGCAATATTATCCAAATTAACGATATTATTAAACACAAGCCTGCCGATTTTCAAGTCATATCGGGAGACGACGCCATTACTTTCCCGCTGATCGCTTTGGGCGCCGTCGGCGTGATTTCCGTGATCGGTAACGCCCTTCCTAATGAATTTGGTCGAATGGTCAAACTGGCGCTGGCAGGCGACTGCGAGAATGCGCGCGCAATACACTCGCGTTTCACGGAACTGTTCGAACTGCTTGTCGTGGACGGCAATCCCGCCGGGGTGAAAAGTATGCTGAACATGATGGGATTCATCGAAAACAAACTGCGCCTGCCTTTGACGCCGACGCGCATCCCGACCGGCGAAAAGATTCGCGACGTATTGCGTAATCCGGACATCAGACGCTGAACGCGCGCGTCATTCATCGGCTACTTCCCGTACAGGTAGCTTGATATAATTACTCCTTTCATGTTATCTCCATCCTTGCGTATCTCCAGTCCCGACGGCGCAAGATAATGACTGAGCGCCGTAGTGTAGGTATTTGAACCGCTCGTGCCGACGGTACGGTTTACGGGTACGACGAGGAGCCGCAGATCTTCGTCGGGCTTGAGTGAGATGTGATAGCTCAGCAAATTTGATATGTTGGGAAACGGATAGACGCGCCCCGCTTCGTTATATCCGACCGACGAAGAACCGGAATAGTTGGAAACATACGACGTGATGTTGTTTTCTATATTCCTGTTTTCAAAAAACGTACCAATCGAATCTTCCGGCAGCAGCAGCAGGTAGGGCGGCGGTGTGAGCGCATACGGCAGATCTTCCTGCGGCATGTATTTCAGGTTTAACGAAACGTAGTTGACGATCCGGTTTTTGAGTATTTTGTCGATTTCTACGGAAGGAATGACGAGATGCGTAAAGATGCCGGCAGGCGTTTTGATATACGAGTAGTTGTTGTTGTTTTCGAGCAGTTTTTCCGTATCCGTGCTTTGGAAGCGGTTCAACTGGATGACATCCTTGCTGACGTTGAATACTTCCGTGATGTTGACGATGGAATCTTCGCCCGCACTGCTTTGCAGCGTGGTATGATAGTTGATTCTGATTTGCGTATAGTAGACGTAAAGCATGTTTCCGCTACCGTAGTCGGTGGTGATATAGAGTCCGGGGAAATACCGGTTGAACGACTCCTGATCGTTGAACGAGGAGGGATTGTTTATCGTTTCGTCATACAATTTCTGTCCCCATTCGACGGACAGCGGAAGTTTATGTTCTCTTAAATACGTGCCTGTGGTCGTCAGCGAGTCGATTATTGTTCCGCTTTGCGCAGAATATGCCTGCGAGGTTGCCGGAGTTCGCATGTCGCAAAAAACCGTCGGGTCGATATTGGTGTAAAAGTTTTTCGTCAGCTCCCGGACGACGGGATATGCGGATATTTGCATGGGAATATTCGGGTCGCCTTTCCACTGGTCGTACATTATGACGAGCGAGACGGAATCAATCCGTCCGTTGTCGGGTGTTTGATAGAAACGGAATCCTTCCTTGCAGTAGAACTGGCAGAGGTAGTCGGATTTCAACCGGCCGTAGAGCGGGTCGTAAAATTCGCCGAGGTAGCCGGAATTGGTTCTGGCATAGAGCGAATCGTACTCTACGGTGGAGGCGATGATTTGAAACGTGTCGGCATATACCGTGACCTTGTCTTCGTCGGGCAGGATGGTATTGCCGACCGGATCCATTATGCCGTCGTCGCAGGATGCAAGCAAAAGGCCGCACAGCCCGGTCAGGGCTGTTATATATTGTCTGATATTCATGTCCTATTTTTTAAAATTGATTAGCGAATCGTAAAGTTCGTTGTATGTATTTATGTAATTGGTCGATGATTGATGAGATATAAACGGTTTCCCGGATTGCGAGATGAAGCTCCGGACTTCGTCGTCGATTTGCGGACTTCCCTGAATGACGGCGTCGGCAAAATGCACGGCGAGTTTGGTCAGCGAGCAGTGATCGGGAGACGCGAGAAGTTTCATGTCTTCCTGCGTTGCGCCGTCATGTATCAGTTTGCCCGCAAATTCATTCCTGAGCGGGTTGCTGAATTTGTCGTCGTATACGGAATAGATGATTTTTGTGTTCGAGAAGCGCATTTCGTCCAGATACATCCGTTTGAGATAAAGCGGAGTGAGTGCGGTAAACCATCCGTGACAGTGAATCAGGTCGGGAATCCAGCGCAGTTTCTTGATGGTTTCGAATACGCCGCGGACGAAGAAGATCGTTCGCTCGTCGTTGTCTTCAAATTCGTTGCCGTTCTCGTCCGAGAGGGTGGCCTTGCGGTGGAAAAAGTCTTCGTTGTCGATGAAGTAGACCTGCATACGTGCCGACTGAATCGATGCTACCTTAATGATCAGCGGATGGTCGGTGTCGTCGATAATCAGATTCATACCCGATAACCGGATAACTTCGTGCAACTGGTTTCGCCGCTCGTTGATACAGCCGTATCTCGGCATAAATATCCTGATTTCCTTTCCGTACTCCTGTATCCCGTGCGGAAGTTCCCTGCATAGCAATGCAATTTCGGAGTCAGGGGAGTATGGTGAGATTTCTTGAGTTATGAATAAAATCTTTTTAGCATCCATTCTTTGACTGATTGTATAAATCGCCTACAAAGATACTAAAAATAAGTTTCGATTATCAAAGTGTTTTCCGTATTATAAACATAATTAACTTCTGTGTATGTATTCCTGTATTGATTTATTTTGTTGCTTTGCAATCGTCTTTTGTGATTTGCAACAGGAACGATGAATAATTACAGCATGATGAAAATTGTTGAAAAGAAGGATGATCTGGAAGCATTTCTTGCCGTGGAACGGCAGGTCGGCAGGCGAATCGGTTTTGTACCGACGATGGGCGCTTTGCACGAAGGGCACATGAGTCTGGTGCGGACGTGCGTAGCCGAAAATGACGTGTGCGTGGCCAGTATTTTTGTGAATCCCGCTCAGTTTAACGACATACGCGACCTTGAGGCCTATCCGCGTACGCCGGAAAAGGATTGTGCCGCGCTCGAAGAGGCGGGATGCGACTGCGTGTTCATGCCGTCGGTGGAAGAGATGTATCCCGAACCGGACACGCGCCGGTTCGACCTGGGCAGGGTGGCGGAGGTGATGGAAGGCGCCTTCCGTCCGGGGCACTTCAACGGCGTGGCGCAGGTGGTCAGCCGTCTGTTCGAAATTGTAAAGCCGCAGAGCGCGTATTTTGGGGAAAAGGATTTTCAGCAGATTGCCGTAATCAGAGAGATGACGCGACAGTTGGGGCTTGGAGTACGAATCGTGCCGTGCCCGATCGTGCGCGAACACGACGGCCTGGCGATGAGCAGCCGGAATGTACGTCTAACGCCGGAGCAACGGCGAGTTGCGCCTCTGATTGCCGCTACGTTGAAAGAAAGTCGTACCTTTGTGTACGGGAAAAAGGTGGAGGAGGTAATCGAACATGTAGTGAACACATTGAACGGCGTGCCTCCGTTACGTGTAGAGTATTTTGAAATCGTAGATGCAAAGACGCTTTTACCCGTCCGGGACTGGTATGAACCGGAAGACATCGCAGGGTGTATCGCTGTTTTTTGCGGCGATGTGCGGTTGATAGACAACGTGCGGTACGGCAAGATTTATAAACTGTAATTTATCAGGAAGTAATTAATGTATATCGAGGTTCTGAAATCGAAGATTCATCGCGTCACGGTAACGGATGCGAATTTAAACTATGTGGGCAGCATCACGATCGACGAGGATTTGATGGATGCGGCCGGTCTGGTTGAATATGAGAAGGTGCATGTGCTGAACAACAACAACGGAGAACGTTTCGAGACGTATGTAATCAGGGGAGAACGCGGCTCGGGAACGATATGCCTGAACGGCGCGGCAGCGCGGAGGGTACAGCCGGGCGATATTGTCATCATCCTGTCGTATGCGCAGATCGACTTTGCCGAGGCGCGGACGTTCCGCCCGAAGGTGGTTTTCCCCGATACGGCTACCAATCGACCGACATAGGCGGACGGGCGGACGGACAAGCTTCCGTCTCCCGTTCGATTCCGTCTCACCGACGGAACGGAACAGGCGAAACAATCCGTCGGAACAGGCAAGGGGCGAAACCCTGTCACGGCAGGGGATACCGGAAACGGGAATCCCCCTTTTTTTTGTGAGACGCGCATAATAACCGAATGTACAGGAAAAGGGATATATTAAAGGTCGCCTTCCCCGTGTTGCTGAGTTTGCTGGCGCAGAATGTCATCAACGTAACCGATACGGCTTTTCTGGGAAGGGTGGGCGAAGTGGAACTGGGCGCTTCGGCGATGGGCGGGTTGTATTACATCTGCGCCTTCACGATTGCGTTCGGGTTCAGCATGGGTGCGCAGATCATCATCGGAAGGCGGAACGGCGAAGGGCAGTTTGCCGCCGTGGGGCCGGTACTGTTCGGAGGAATTACGTTTCTTTTTATGCTTGCCGCAGGGTTGTTTGCGTTCACCCGCCGGACGGGCGCGGAGCTGATGCGGTGGCTGATTTCGTCGGAAGCCGTGCTGGAGGCGACGATGGATTTTCTGGATATACGGGTGTACGGTTTTTTCTTTTCGTTTGTACACGTGATGTTCCGCGCGCTTTTTGTAGGCCTTACGCGCACGAGGGCGCTTACGTTCAATGCGCTTTTGATGTCGCTGACGAATGTGGCGCTGGACCGGGCGCTGATATTCGGGCACGGCGGCTTTCCGCAGATGGGCGTGCGCGGCGCGGCGCTGGCGTCGGTGGTTGCCGAAGGCGTTTCGGTCGTGTTTTTCCTGACGTATACTTTTCTGACCGTCGACCGCCGGAAGTACGGCCTGACGCGGCTGCGTGTGTTCGATTTCGGCCTGATGAAGCGTATCCTCCGGGTTTCCGTTTTCATGATGATGCAGCATTTCGTGTCGATGAGTACTTTTTTCCTGTTCTTCCTCGTCGTCGAGCGGCTCGGACTGCGGTCGCTGGCGGTGGCCAATATTGTCCGCAGCATGTACATCGTGCTGTTCATCCCCGTCAATGCGTTTTCCACCGCCGTCAATACGCTTGTCAGTAATACGATGGGCGCCGGGCGCAGCGGGCAGGTCATTCCCCTTGTGCGCCGGACGGCGATGATGTCGCTCGGCGTGATGCTTGTCTGTTCGACCGTGACCGGACTGTTTCCCCATGCCGTATTGCGTATTTATACGAACGATGCGTCGCTGATAGCCGATTCCGTAGCCTCGTTGCAGGTGGTTGCCGTGGCGACGCTTGTAGCTTCGGCGGCAAGCGTGGTCTTCAATGCACTGTCGGGCGCCGGCAATACGCGCCCGGCTCTGGTCGTCGAGATGGCGACGCTTGTCGTCTATACGCTTTTTATCTACGTGGCGGGGATACGGATGCATCTGCCCGTACACGTCTGTTTCATTGCCGAGCCGGTTTATTTTGCCGGCATGTTCGCAGGGAGCGTGCTGTATTTCCGTTTCGCACCGTGGCGCGACAGGCGGATATGAAGCGCGCGCCCTATCGCGGCGTACCGGAGCGGGATTAGCGGAATTACCGGACGCGATCCGGTGAAAAATCTTTTGTTTTTTCCGACTTCTATGCGCATTTTTGTTCCCGGAGACTTCGGCACATAAAATTTCCAGAGCATTTTTGTTCCCGGAGACTTCGGCACACAAAATTTCTTGAGCATTTTTGTTCCCGGAACCTCCGGGACGAAAATTTCCCTGAGCATTTTTGTTCCCGGAACCTCCGGGACGAAAATTTCCCCGAGCATTTTTGTTCCCGGAACCTCCGGGACGAAAATTTCCCTGAGCATTTTTGTTCCCGGAACCTCCGAGATGAAAAATTTCTTGAGCAATTTTGTCCATGGAACCTTCGGAGCGAAAAATTTCTTGAGCAATTTTGTCTCCGGAACCTTCGGAGCGAAAAATTTCTTGAGCAATTTTGTCCCCGGAACCTCCGGCATGAAAAATTTCTTGAGCAATTTTGTCCCCGGAACCTCCGGCATGAAAAATTTCTTGAGCAATTTTGTCCCCGGAACCTTCGGCATGAAAAATTTCTTGAGCAATTTTGTCCCCGGAACCTCCGGCATGAAAAATTCCCCGAGCATTTTTGTTCCCGGAACCTCCGGGACGAAAATTTCCCCGAGCATTTTTGTTCCCGGAACCTCCGGGACGAAAATTTCCCCGAGCATTTTTGTTCCCGGAACCTCCGGGACGAAAATTTCCCTGAGCATTTTTGTTCCCGGAACCTCCGGCACGAAAATTTCCCCGAGCATTTTTGTTCCCGGAACCTCCGGCATGAAAATTTCCCTGAGCATTTTTGTTCCCGGAACCTCCGGCACGAAAAATTCCCTGAGCATTTTTGTTCCCGGAACCTCCGGGACGAAAATTTCCCCGAGCATTTTTGTTCCCGGAACCTCCGGCACGAAAAATTCCGTTGAATTTGCCTCCGCGGAGTGTCCCGTGCGACAAACTCCCCCGTCCCGTGCGGCGGGGCAATGCTGTCCGGCGTTTTTGCCGTGCGCGCATCCCCGCTTTTCCCCGTTACTTCTCCGTTTCCGGTACGTAGATGATTTCCCCGTTCTCCAGTTCGTAGGCTATGCCGACACGTTTGCCTTTTTTGCCGGTGGAGGGATTGTCCGACGGCGTGTACCGGCTTACTTTGCCGCCTTCACGGGTGATGATTTCCATGTTTTCTTTCCCCGGATTCTTTACGACGGTGAAGTCTTCCTGCGTAAAGACTTCCGTCATGTTCAGGTGCATCACCGTGGCTACCACCAGCGCCACGGCAAAGACCATCGCCACGTCGAAGAGGTTGACTGCTACGCTCAGGGGATCGGAATCGTCTTCGGCCGTGAGCCTGTTTTTGCGTCGGGAGGGCTTTTTCATATCCCGGAGGGGTTGAGCGTGAGTATGCGGGATACGTATTCGAGGCTGTCGGCCTCCTTTGCATACCAGCGTTGCTTGAATTGGAGGGTAACCAGCCCGACGGCGCTTATGACCAGCCCGATGACCGTGGTGGCGAACACGACCTGCATGTGGTATGCCATCCCGCCGATGTCGCCGGCGGAAAGCCCGACCAGCGCGGGACTCATCGCAATCAAGGTGCCGATCAGTCCGAGCACCGGCCCTATCTTGGTCAGGATGCGGGAGAGGGACAGGTCTTTACCCGCCTCGTTTTCGAAGCCGGAAATGAGAAAGTCGGCATACGCCTCGCCCGGAGGGGAGGTGAGCAGGTCGCGAAGGTATTTGACGAACAGGGAGTCGTCTCTTGCAGGCAAGGCGGCTTTCAGCTCCGCGATGCCGGCGGGCGTCAGCCGCTTGATTTTATCGCCCAGCGCCCTGTCGTTTTTGCGCTTCACCATGTACTGGTTATAAAAACTCCCGGTCAGCAGCAGGGAACGGAAAAACAGCGCCAGCAGAATAAGAATGTCCGGAATCAGCAGGCTGTTGGCTACCCAAAACAAAGCTTTTGTAATTATCTCCATAATGTCATAATATATTACTTGTGAATGAATGTGCCGGAGTTCCGGGATTTCCCGAACCTCCATTTGTATTTGTGGATTAAGACGCCCGCCGCGAAAAACAGGGCAAAAAGGCCGAGCGTGAGCAGCATCGCCCCGGCGTCCGACGACTGTTCGACGGCGGCATACGCGACGTTCCCGTTCACGGTCGCAATCAGTCCGGTGATACATACGAACAGGCTGACGAGAAAATGCGCCTCAAGCCGGAGCGCCTCGTCGGGATACATCCGCCTGAGCAGGGCTGCCGACAGGGGGACGGCAGCGAAAACAAAGGCGGCCAGCAGGGTTGATACAACCATAAAATCCGTGCCCGGCAAATGAAAAACGGCCTGCGTCTGAAGATAAAACAGCGCCGGGAACACGAGCAGCCCCGGATATGCGTGCAACACGCGCAGCCTCGCCCTGTGCGGACGCCCGAATACCTCGCGCAGCCTCGCAAAGCAGAACGCAAAGCAGACGGCCGACTCCACCGTCACCCACACGGCCGCATCCTGCATCGCCCCCGCATTGCGGAGCAAGTCGGCCAGCTGCGTTTTGGACTGCAAAATCGCCCACCGGCAACTGCCGACTACAAAGAGGGCGCAGACGAGGCCGAACGCCGCCGCCTGCCACCATTTCCAGAAGCTGAGCTTGAACAGGCAGTTTACCAGTATGAAAAAAAGCAGTATCGTGACGACCTCTTCCATACCTCAACCCTTCCTTTTTTTCCGCAGGAGCGCCAGCAGGACGACAAACAGGACAAGTATGGCCGGAACGATGTACGCGCCGTTCGGCACGCCTTTCCCGTCGTCGCCGGGCTGCGCGTCGCCGTCTTTTTTCAGCGTAAGCCCACGCTGCGTGTCGTCGTCGGGAGCGGAGGTCTGCATTTTTCGCAGCTGTTGACGGTATTCGCCTGCGGCCTGCGGGTCGGCGTTGCGGGCGATGAAGTCCTGCAACCGGGCGTTCCCGCCGGAAAAGCCGGAGGCGGACGGGCCGAATTCATCCACCAGACGGACATGCAGGTCGGCGATGTCGCGCAACTGCTGTTCGCCGGCCTGCCACATGCCTTTACGTGCCGTTTCGAGCATCACGGCTGTGATTTCCTGAAGGGCGAAGGGGTTTTCGCGCCTGAAAAAGTCTTCCGTCCCAAGGGCGTATTCGTCTTTTACGTATACGTCGTACAACTTGTCCCACATCTCCCGGTCGATTACGTCCGGCTTCATCACGTTCCAACCGTAGGTGTTCGTCACTACTTCGGTGATTTGCGCCGCGCTCGAAGCGTTGCCTTTCATTACTTCGCGGATATAGGCCGGGTTGAAGACGGTGGCGCGCGCTTCCACCCCGATGGCCTCTTTCAGTTCCTGCATCCGGACGTGGTTGCGGTTGCGGTAGTCGGCAAACCAGGCGTCGGGGTCTTTGCCCGTCACCTGCCGGACGGCCAGGTTGAGGCCGCCCATAAATTCGTAGACGTGGTCGAGGCTGAGCGCGCCCCAGGTATTGCTCTGGCGCGGCTGGACGACGACGTCGGTATGCCGGAGCACGGCGCGCAGCAGCCCGTCGTGATACTGCCCCCAGCTTTTATCGCTGCCGTATACGGCGCCCATGTTGCGGATGTAGGTATCGGCAATTTCCTGTTCGGTCTCCCAGCGGTCGCCCGCCGTTACCATGCCCTGTATGTTCGTTCCGTACATGCCGTTGACGCCGCCGAAGATTCTGTGCAGCGACATCTCGCGCGCCGCTTTCGGCGGGACGCCCTGCTCGACCAGCAGCCGCTCGGTATCTACGGCGCCGGCGGCAACGAAGTTGCCCGCGTCGTCGTCGCCGGCGGAGGCCGCCATTTCGACCGCGCGGCTTATGAGGGCAAGGCGGGAGGCTGCCAAATCCCTGAACTGTCCCGACGTTTGCACGACGATGTCTATGCGCGGTCGCGCCAGCCGGGAGGAGGGGATGAGTTGCAGGTCGGACACGCGCCCGTAGCTGTCGCGCACCGGCTCCACGCCCAGCATATAGAGCGCCTGCGCAACGGTGACGCCTTCGCTTTCGATAAATTCGCTGCTCCAGAACGTGTAGCTGACCTTGCGGGGATAATCGCCGTGCTGCTTTTTGTACTGTTCCAGCAGGGCGTCGACGAGCGCTACGCCCTTGTCCCAGGCCGTTTCGGAGGGCGTCGCCTCGGCGTTGACGGCATAGAGGTTGCGTCCGGTGGGCAGGGCGTTCGGATTCGCCACGGCGTCGCCGCCGGACGAGGGGGCTACGTATCCGCCGGCGAGGGCGTTCAGGAGCGAGCGAAGCTCCTGTTCGGGACTTTCTTCCAGCGCTTTTTTACAGGCCGTCACGTAGCGAACGGCGCGTTCGACCTCCGATACGGCGCGGGCGCGAGCTTTCTGCTCGGCGGTGTATGCGGGAGGTTGAGGGACGGCGGGCGGCATGGCGGGCGTCGTTTTCGCGGTGTCGGGCGTCGCCGGCGCGGAGGAAGTCGTTTCGGCAGGCCGTTTCCCTATCTTCGGTATCCACGAGGGGTGGCCGCCGCCGGAGGAGGGTTTCTTTCCCCCTGCCGCGCCGGTGGAGGCGGAAGGCGCGCTGCCGGCAGACATGCCCGACGGCATCGCGCGCCGGACGGGGGCGAGGATGGTTTTGGCTTCGCGCAGTTCGTCGGGAGTGATACGGGCTACGGCGCATATCAATTCGTCGTCGGCACGGACGCCGTCCAGTATACGCCCGACAAGCTGCTGCGCCGGGACGAGGTAGTTTTGCGTGAAAAGCGGTTTGTTCTTCAACTGTTCGTCGTCCACCGTCCCGCGCAGGCGGTCGAGCGCGGCAAGGCCGTATGCAATGGGGTCGGCGCTGACGGCAAGCACGGTGGAGCGGATCTTCGCGTCGTCGTAGGGTACGCCCGACGTGTAAAGCTGCCCGGTCATCTTTTCGTTTGCAATCTCTTCGGCAAAGTTTTCGATGCGTGCCACGTCGTCGTCGGAATACGGCACGGTCAGCGCACTGTCCAGCCGAAGGTCGCGGTGCAACCCCATCGCTACTGCGATTTTCTTCACTTCGAGGGCGGCGGCGGGGCGGCGGTTTTCGGCGGCGGCGTGCAGGGCGCGTATTTTGTCCTGCAAAGCCTTAAACTGTCCGCGCATCCGGCTTTCCGTGAAAGGCGGGGTGAGGTAGGAGACGGTCGCGGCATAGGCGCGTCGTTTGGCCATCATGCTTTCGCCGACATTCCCGATGGTATAGTAGTAGAAATGCGGCACGGCGCCCACGAGGCAGTCCGGCCAGTCGTTGCCGCTAAGGGCTACCTGCTTCTGCGGCGTAAATTCGAGGCTCCCGTGGGTACCGAAATGCAGGATGGCGTCGGCTTTGAAGTCGTGCTGCGTCCAGAGGTAAGAAGCGATGTAGGGATGCGGCGGAGCGGAGCGCGTGCCGTGCACCACGGCAAAGGCGTCGCTACCCGTTCCGGCCATCGGCTGTGGAAGCAGCGCGATGTTGCCCAGCCGAATGCGGGCTACGGCGATGAAGTCGCGGTCGTCCTGCCGGACGGCCATGTAGCTGCCCGGCGCTTCGCCGTATGCGCGCACCACGTCGTCATAAAGCGCTTCCGGCAGCGAGCGGGCTACCCACGATTCGTACTCCGCCTTTTCGACCGTCGCCGGCTGCCCGTGCGCAATGAAATCGTCGAACGCGCCCTCGGCATAAGGGCTGAGGACGGCGCCCTGCGTCATCAGCAGTTTCTCGAAACTGCGGACGTCGGCAGGCAGTCCGTCCACCCGGTAGCCCTCCGCCTGAAGCCTTTTCAGGAAGTTGTACAGCGCGGGAACCGTTTCTAATCCCTGCGCGGCGAGGGTGGATTGCCCGGCGCCCTTAAAGTAATACACCGCAATCTTCTTGTCGGCATTGCGCTTTTGTTTCAGGGCGACGAAGTTTTTTACAATCTGCGTAAACGTATGCAGCCGTTCGGGTATCGCCTTGAAGAGGTACAGCCCGTCGCGGTCTGTTTCCTGCACATTCAGCACGTAGGGATAAATCGCCCCGTCGAGTTCGGGCATGACGATGCTTTGCGACATGAATCCCCCGAACATGCCCATCGCGTCGGCTTCCCATTCCTCCTTAGTCTGCAGGAGCGAGAGCGGGGCAAAAACGGGGATGTTGCGCGCCTTAAGCCATTCGACGGCCTCGTCGGCCTGCCCCATCACCATCCGTCCGTGCGCAAAGTAAATCACGGCGTCGGGCTGTATATCCCGCAGGAAATCCAGGCGTTTCATGAACGAAAGCACGGGATAGACGTTCATCCCGTCACGCTGGAGGGCGACAATCAGGCTGTCTATATTGTCGCGGTTTCCGCCGAAAGGATCGTTCAGCCCTCCGACGACGGCAATCCGCGGCGCGGAGGGCGTGTAGAAACCGTTTTCCTTAAGATACGCTTCGTAGTCGGCCACCTGCGCAAAGGCTACGTTTTCGTCCAGATGATAAAGCACGTCGGAGGCGCTTCGGAAGGCCGTGTCGGGCGCGTTGACGAAAAACCGCTTTCCGTCGATGCGCTGCCGGACGTATCGGGCGAGGCTCCGGTAGTTGCGTTTGTTGCCGTGGTTCAGGTAGTCGCCGATGCACTGCATGTCCGCGCTGTCGAGGTTGCAGATGTTGTTTTCGGGCGAAGTGGCGCCGTAGACGTAGACGGGCAGCCCTCGGTCGGCCATCTCCCGGATGGCGGCGCGCTGTTCGACCGTCATTTGCAGGCCCATGCCGAAGGCCAGCATAAAGTCGTAGCGGCCGAGCTTCGCCGTCTCTTCGAGGGGAACGGCGTCGTAGCGCACAAACGGGTCGTCGTTCGACTTGACGATGCTCGACGTCTGAAACGGCTGGAAGTTCACCAGCGCGATTCGCGTGGCGGAAGCCGTGCGTTCCCACACCACCCAGATGCACAGCGCGGCGATGCACGCGACCGCCGATATAATAATTCGTTTTTTTCCTGTTTTCATATTCTCCTGTGATTCGTTCTTTCGTGATTATTATAAGATGACGAGGATTAAAAAGAGGCCTCTTTTGCCTTGCCGGACGCTTTTCGGGAACTCCCCGGAGTTTTCCGGGAGTTCCCGAAAGGTTTCCGGATAATGCGCGAAACACGGAAGCAGTGCGTATACGGAGGGTTTGGCTTGACGATTCGCTTCGGCGAATCACCCTTTGCGTACACGGGGCTTCCGTGTTTCAATAAATACTTGCTTTTCGACGTTGCCGGGTTGCGACCGGCAGGGCGCGTTTTATTTCAAAACTACTTTCTGCGTGGATACCGCGCCGTCTGAAACGGTTTTTACGATATACACGCCTTCCGTCGGGGCTTGCACGGGTATGGGCGTCCGCCCGGCCTGTACGCGCACATGTGCGGCAAGGGCACCGGAAACGGTGTACACATACACGTCCGTCCGTCCGGCGGCGTCGACATACAGCGCGCCGTCGGCGGAATATACGGTGGCGGCTGCTGCGGGGGGCGTTTCAATCCCCATGCCTTCTGCGGGGGGAATGGAGGCGTAGTCGAATTCGATGAAACCGGGGTTGCCGTCGGCGTCGACAAATTTTTTCAGATGTACCTTGACGTACTCGCCGCCGGCTGTTTTGAATACGATGATCCTCGGACTTTCGGCGCTTCCTTCCATGCCGACGGTTGCCCATCCGTGGGCGGCAGCCGAGGCAAGGAGTTGCGTGGCGCGCAGGGGCGGCATGAATTCCATTCCGAAGATAAACGTCCCGGTCAGGAGTTCGTCCGGCGCATATTGTGCGGCGGGCGCTTCGTGGAGGGCGGCGAAGACGTCGGCGAGGGGCGCGGCGCTCGACGTGTCTGCGACAAGCAGCGCCCCGGCCTGTCCGCTGCCTGCGTCGCCGCCGTTGGTACGGATGTCGCAGGCGTGGAAGGCGATGTCCCAGTCGGTGCGCGCCTTCCAGGCTTCGTCGATTACTTCGGCGCCTGCCCGTGAGGAGCCGACGTCGGTGAGTACGGCCGCGCTCGAGCCGATGGTGTCGCCCTGTGCGAAGGAGAAGTAGTACCAGCGCGTGTAGTCCGGAACCGGAGCGCCTTTGTAGTTTCCGCCGCTGATGTTCAGGTGACAGGTTTTGACCTGAGCCGACATACTTGCAACGAGAAGTATGCCGAGTAGTGAAAAGGTAATTTTTTTGTTCATAAAATAAGAATTAAAGGATTAGTAAATAATGTGTCTGTATCAGTTTTGTTTTATATCGAGATTGATTGTGCCGTCGGCCTGATAGACGTACTGCATGGTGATGGTGCCGGACACGCCGATGTCGTTCTTAAAGTTACGGAGATAAATACGGGCGTACTTACCGTCGGCGGTTCTGACGACGAAGACGGCCTGCAGGTACGTCCATACGCTGTTCATCATGTCCGTCAGCGTCGCCCAGTCTTTGACGGGCTGCGCCAGCCCGGTGCGGATGTATCCGATGTCGCCGACGGTCATCCGGCTCATGTCGTAGACGATGGAGTCGGGCGTATCGGTCATGTAGCCCTCTTCCGGGGCTTCGGTCACGGCGTCGAAATCGAAGACGGCCTGCCCGTATTTCAGTATCCCCCCCTGCCCTGCTCCCGACGCGCCGCTGTTGGTCTTTACGTTCTGGCGGTGGAAGGCCAAATCCCAGTCCGTCCGTTTCCGCCACGTGTCACAGGCTGCGTCGTCGCCGGCGTCGCACTTCCCGATCACGCCGCCTTCGGCAAACGAGAAGAAATGCCACTCGGTGTAACTGCTGCAATCGTAGACGAACATGCCGTCCTGCGGCTCGACCGTTTCGAACATGAAGTCTTTGTCCCAAAGGCGGTCGATACGGCACGCCGCCATCCCCGTCAGTACGGCGACGACGAGCGCGGCGCGCTTCAATCCTTTTAATATGGGTGATAAATGTTTCATAGGTTAAAATCTTATTCCCGAAGCGACGAAAAATATCCTTCCGGGATTGTTGGAAAGGAAATCGCGGTTGACGTGGTTGAACAGGTTGTTGATGCCGAACTGAAATTCGGCCTTTAAATCTTTGTGCAAGGCAAACTGCTGCGAATACACGAAGTTGGAGATGAAATAGCTGCCGGTCGAATCGTCGTTGACCTCTCCCGTAATCAAATCGACGGAATAAAAATTCCGCGGCGACATGAATCGCGCAAGCAGCGAGAGGGTGTAGGGGCTGTCGGAAGACGGGAGGAAGGGGAGGCGCGCGTTGCCGAACATCAGGCTTAGCGTTGCCGTATGCTTGCTGTTGCCCGACAGTTGGCGGCCGGTAGCCACGTCGACGGCGTGGGCAAACGAATATCCGCTTCTGAGGTGGAAGCGCTTCAGGAAATCCCATTGCAGCGCGCAGTCGACGCCCGTGATGCGCGCGTCTTCCACGTTTTCGTATTTCATCTCCGTGCGGCTCAGCGCTTCGTCCCAAAACTGCGTTGTGTTGATTTTATTCCTGATGGAGTTGTCGTGCGCCGTCACCGAGGCGTTGATTCCGGGCGCGATGTATTCGACCGAAACAGCCCTGTACCACGATTCTTCGGGCACGAGGGCGTCGTTGCCGATAATCCAGAAGGGGATGTCTTCGCCGATTTTGTGCGGGAAGTTCATGTAGAGTTCCTTCAGCGTAGGCGCCTTGTATCCGTTGCTGATATTTCCGCGGAAACGGAATCCGCCCGTGCGGTACATCAGCGAGATTTTGGGAGAAAGGTATCCGCCGAACTGCGAATGGTGCGTATACCGCGCTCCTGCCAGGGCTTCCAGTCCGTTGTCCGTCCTGAACTCGCCCTGCGCGAAGACGTTGGCGTTCGAAGCGCGCCTCTTTGCAGGGTCGAACCCGAACTGGTTATAGCTGAAAGTATGTTCGAGATTCATTTCCGCGCCGCTCACGAGTTGTATTTTGTCCGTGACGTCCCATGCGTCGATCAGTCGGAAGGCCGTGTAGCGCGAGCCGTTCACGTAGACCGACGAATCGCGGCGCATCTTGTATACCTGATGTCCGCCGTAATTGTCGCTGTTCCCGGAGAGGGTGAGCGTATGCGCAGCCGAGGGGGGCGTGTAGCGCACTTTTGCGCCCAGCGTGTGATTCACGTCCACCCGCGTCTGGTATTTGTGCAGGAACCACTGTTCGTTGCGGTAGTACGCGCCTTTCAGTTCGGCGGTCAGGCGCGTGGTTTCGTATTTGAAGACCCGCGAGAGCGAGAGGTCGGAATACGGATACATGGTGTACTGCGTCGTTTGTCCGTCTTCGCCGGGCTGCGAGCGAGCCGTATATCCGTCCGAGTTTTTGGCCGACAGGGTGGTCTTCGAAGAAAACCCCTTTATCCGGAACCCGAACGTGGCATCGGCCACAAAACTGTTGTATTTGGAATAGCGCACGCGCACCGACCCGAGCAGCGGTTTATCCACGTCGGCCGTAATGATGTTGATGACCGCCCCGATGGCGTTCGAGCCGTAGAGTACGGACGATGCGCCGTTGATGATTTCGATTCGCTTGATGTCGGAAGCGTTCAGGCGCGAGAAGTTGACGTTTTCCGTGCGTTCGTTCACCAGACGTTCGCCGTCGACAAGCACAAGGATATACTTGTTGTCCAATCCCGCGATTTGGATATTGTCGCCCATCGGGTTGGGCGTAAAGTGGACGCCGGGGACGAAATTCTCCAGCGCCTCCAGCGCCGTGACGGCTCCCGACCGGCGGATGTCGGCGCCGGGGATGACGCGCGTCAGCACCGGGGTATTCTTCAGCGTCCGGGAGGTCAGCGTGCCGGTGACGACTACTTCGTCCAGGAAATGCGTGCGTTCGTCTATCCCCAACGGGCGGACGCTGTCGGCGGATGCCCTTGCGTCGGAAGACTGCGAAAAGGCATTACAGGCGGCAGACAGTAAAAAAGCGGTCAGTACGATATATTTCTTCATTCCGATTTTTTCATTCAGGGATACGGATGTAAGCTTGTTTGTCGCTGCAAAAGTATACGGTTCGCACATATGCGGAAATACCTATTAATTATGAATATGTCGAGATGGTTTCATTATATGCAGGTATGATGTGTTATTCGTGCTCCTGTCCGTCACGACCGGAGAGAATGGGTTGTGATAATATCAAGTCCGTCGTGCGGCAGTCTTCGGTGAGTTGCGCGGCGAGGGCGGCCGGAGTGTCGAATTTCCTGTTGGCACGGAGGCGCCGGATGAAGGCGATTTCGATTTCGCAGTCGTAAATCGTGTCCGAAAAGTGGAGCAAGTGTACCTCGACGGAGTTTTTTTCGCTGCCGAAGGTGGGACGGTTGCCGACGGAAAGCATACCCTTGTATCTCCGGCCGTCGCAGAGGGATACGCGGACGGCGTATACTCCCGCGCCGGGGATGATTTTCCGGCGGTCGGAGGCTTCGATGTTGGCGGTCGGAAATCCCAGTTCGCGCCCCGTGCGGCTTCCGTGTACGACGCGTCCTTTCAGAGGATAGGGATAGGTGAGGAGTTGCGCGGCTTCTTCTACGTTGCCTTCGGAGAGGAGTTGACGGATGCGGGAGGCGCTGACGGCTTCTTCGCCGGCGCGGCAGATCCCGGCGCGGAGGACTTCCATTCCACATGCCCGGCCGTACGCCGCGTACTGTTCGAAACCGTCGGTGCGGTTGTGCCCGAAGCGATGGTCGTATCCCACCAGCAACGTGTCGACATGCCATTGTTGCGACAGGACGCCGGCGATGAAGTCGCGCGCCGGCAGAGCGGCCAGTTCGGGCGTGAAGTCGAGGAGAAAGCAGGCGTCGATGCCGGTCGTGGCCAGTTGCGCCGTTTTTTCGTCAAATGAGTTAAGGAGCGAAGGTTCGAAATCTTTCCGCAGCACTTCGCGCGGATGTGCGGGAAAGGTGAGTACGGCAGCGTGGAGGCGTTTCCTTGCTGCCAGCTCGCACATTGAGTCGATGAGGAAACGATGTCCGCGGTGTACGCCGTCGAAAAACCCGACTGTCGCCACCCATTTCCGGTCCGACGCTTTCGCTGCATTACGTATGATTCTCAATGTTCCCGGTTTTCGATTACCGTCCGCGTCTGACGCTGCGCGCGGGCGCCGATTTTTCGGCTTTGGGTTGTTTGGACTGTTTTTCGTCTGTCTGTTTGGACGCTTTTTCTTTAGCCGCCTTTTTTTGTGCGCGGGCGTTCGCCTTTTTCGCTTTCTTGTCCGTGGCAAGCAACTGGGTTGTGTCCGGCTTGAACCACAGCGATTCCTTGAAGTCGGCCAGTTGCTTTTCGATGCGTTCCTGTTCGAACTTGATGGAGTCTTCGGGGACGTAGGCATTGAGAGGGATGTTCAGGAGGTTTTCCGTTTTGAATATTTCGCCTTCGAACATCCGGAGGCGGAAGTAGTCGTCTATCGTAAACGTTTTGGCGTTGTTAATATTCGAGGTCATGATATAGGTATTCATGACGTAGGGGCGGAGGTCTTCGTAACGTATCCAGAACATGGGCGAGCGCTGTTCCCCAAAGTCGCGGTTCAGGTAGATGAAGGGGCATACGGCGAGGATTTTCACGTCGTAGACCGAGTTGTTCTGGTCGAAGAACCATGCTTCTTTTGCGTAGAGCGATTTTACTTCCAGGGAGGGGATGTCGCTTTCGTTGACGACGTAATGCTGCCGGTTGTTGACGGTGTCGGTTTCGTACATGATTTCGAAACGATCCAGTACTTCCTTGAAATCTATCAGATGCGCCTCGTCGAATATTTCGTATCCGTCCACATATTCGTATGCGGGGAGTTTGCCTTCGGACACGAGGCGGAAGATGGTTGCGCAGAGGTTGGAAACGCCGTTTACCGGAGTAGTGGGATAGTACAGCGGGGCGTTTTTTTCGTTCAGCAGGTCCAGGTCTCTGTAAATTACACGCATCCATCGGGCGTGTCCTATGTCCTGCGTCATCAGTTCGTTCATCTGCTGCGCCCTTGCGGTCAGTTCGGATGGCGCCTTGTCTTCGTTTCGTTCCCTGTTGCGGTCGGCGCCTCTCCGCGCCTGCGGCGTGCGGCGGTTGTCCTGCGCCTGCATCGCCGTGGACGCCGTCAGGGTGCATATCGCCAGAGCCAGTATAAAATAGATACGCTTCATAGTTTGTATTTGTTTGGAAATTTAGTTTACGATTACTTCGATGGTTGCAAGCCGCTGCTGCTTGCCGCCGGGGTCGTTTGCCCTGACGTTGGTGATATAAAACCGTTTGCCGCGCGCCAGATTGCGAATCATGTTTTTCTGTCGATCGGTGAACGAGGCGCTTTGCGACACTTCGGGCAGCGCGTTGCCCATTGAGTCGTAGAATACGAGTTCGAAACTTGTCACCGTGAAGGGCACGTCGAGTATGCCGTCGTCGATAGCAGCCATGATGCCTCCGGCGTCTACCAGATAGCGTTTGGCAATGGAACCGCCCGTGAATTTGCGCGTGGCGCCTTCGGCATCCTTGTACGTAATGAAAGGCGTGGCCGGAGGCAGGGGGCGTACTTTAAATTCACGGGACATTGAAATGGAACGGCCTCCCGAAACGGCGGACAGGGTGACGTCGACCTTCGATGCGCCGGAGGGTGGACGGGCTGTCCATACGTTGCCGCTTTTCTGCCTCATCGTGCCTGCCGAAATGGTTGTCCTTACGCTTCCGCTGGGTACGCCGGGGATGGCGACCTCGATGTCGTTGTCAATGCTTTCATACAGCACGTTCATCAGCACGGGGGCGATCGTTGCCGTCTGTTCCGTCACGAAGTAGGAATCGGCAAACGGATAGCTGCGGGGCGAGCCGTCGGCGCCGTTGATGACCACTTCGCCGGAGAATTTATGCTCGCCAATGCCGGCGGAGGAGCCTGTATACATGCCGTTTTCCGATTCGGGCAGTTCCGCGCCGTTGACAAACACCCTGGGATGCTGCGTCGAGTCCATCGCTACGAGGGCTATCTGCGCTTTGAAGGGTATGCCCTGCATGACAATCTGGCTTTGTGGGATGACCATAGCCTTGACGTCGTTGACGCGGTAGGCGCCTTCGTCGACGCCGCTCAGGATATAGGCCAGCGCCTCGCCTTCGACGTAGCGCACGTCGCTTTGCAGTTTGGTCAGTATCGTGACGGCTGCCGCTACGGGCATACTTTCAAACAGCGCCGTCTCCCAATTGGCTGCGGTGATGCCGCCTTTCGACGGGGTTCGCAGGTTAAGGACGGATTCGATGACGGCTGTCTTTGCCGTATCCGCCACCGTTCCCGCCACGAAGGTGCGATACGATTCGAGCTTTTCCCTCAACTTCCTGCCTTCGCCCACGACCGGCGCCAGCATGACGCGCGATGCGGCCTCAAGGTCTTCCTTGTGCTTGATGTTGTCCACGTCGCCGTCGCTGCCGTCCGTTTTCTTCACAATTTGTTCCTTGAGGTACTGAATGTAATCGTACAGTTCGTCGGATTGCCGCTTGACTTCGCTGCCCTTATTGTGCCATTCTCCTACACGTTCGGGATTGGTACGGTAATAGAAGTCCAGTTCCTCCTTCACGATTTCGTTGCGGTGTGCGGCGTGGGTAATTGTTTTTTGCAGGCTGTCTTCCACCAATTCAAAACCGTCCAGTACTTCCGACGACACGTTGAGCGCCATCATGGCAATAAATACCAGATACATCAGGTTGATCATTTTCTGACGGGGCGAATTGGGGTTGCTTGATATTCCGGCCATATTTTATTCTGTTTGTTGCTGAGACATGTTGTTTCCCTACCGCACCGGATTGGAATATGGCGACTGGTGGTATCCGCCCGGATAAGGCGGTTGCTGTGGCGGGTAAGGTATGCCGCCCGGATTTGCGTTGAGCGTCATGGCTTGCAACAGGCGGCTGTATACCTGGTTGAGCTGTCCGAGTAACTGCGCCATGCGTTCGTTTTCGACGCGGAAAGCGCTGCTGTCCACAACCGAACTGTCGTACATGTCGCGGATGCGGCTCAGTCCGGCATTGATGTGGTGAATCGTATCCATTTGCGGACGCAGTCCGTTCAGTTGTGTTTCGTAGAACCTGTTCAGTTCCGACAGGTTTTCGTTCAGGTATTCCATCTGCTGCACGTAGCCCGGTGTCATGTCTCCGGGATTTTCTTCGTTTTGCGTTCCCGATATGGCTTTGCACGAGGAGACCAGTGAGTCCGACACTTCGCCCAGCGAAAGCGCCACGGTGTTGAAGCGTTCCAGATTTTGCGCTACCGTCGTAATCTGCTCGACATACGATTGGGTGGCTTCGGTCATATCGGCCATTTTGGCAATCTGTTCGGCTGCTTCGCCCAGCTTTTTGATACTGGCGGCGAGTGTTTGCGCGTCTTCTTCGGAAACGTTCAGTCCCATCGTTTTCAGTCCTGCGTCGGCAGTCTGTTCGGGCGTGGGTCGCTGTACCGGCGTTGCTCCGCCGCCGATGACAACCGTGCCACCGCCCACTGCGCCGCCTGATATTGCTCCTCCCGCTACTGTTCCATCTGCTATTGCGTCGCCGCCCTGCGGGATATTACCGATAATGACAGTTCCGCCGCCACCTTGTCCTCCGACAACACCGCCGCCAATAACACCGCCTCCGACAATGCCACCACCGACAATGCCACCGCCGACAACACCGCCCCCGACAATGCCACCACCAACAACACCACCTCCAACAGCGCCGCCTCCGACAACACCACCTTCGACAGCGTCGCCTCCGACAATGCCGCCGCCGGCTACCATGCCTCCGACTATCACTCCGCCGCCGGACGTAGCGCCTTCTTTGCCGAAGTCCGGACGATCCAGCGGATTTTTAGACTTGAGGACGGGGAATACTTCTTCCCAATTGTATTCGCTCGCCGGCCGTTCAAATGCCGAAATAAAGAATACCACTGCCTCGCAAATCAGGGATATGCATAGAATCTGATTTGCATACGGCAAGTGCACAATCTTAAACATTGCCCCGATCACGACAATGGATGCTCCCCAACTGTAACAGAAGTTCAGCACACGTTTCCCTCTTTCGCTGGAGAGAAACATCTCCATTTTGTTCTTATACCGCCTGTACTTTCCCATGTTTTATTATTTTCATTATATTATAGTTCGCATTATTTACTCTTTTTCCCTTTGACATTCGAAAAACCTACCTGCGTCCGCACGCACCGGAATCCGATGTACGAGCGTGTTTCATTCTGATATTCGAACGTGCGCATGTCGGAACGGATAAACTGCGCGACGTCTTTCCATGAACCTCCGCGGACGACTTTTTTCTTCATCTCATAGGGATCTTCCTTGGCCGCACTGTAACGCAGGTCGGGGTTGAGGTCGTTCACCTGGCTTAGCCCGGCTTCGGTATAGATAGAAGATGTCCATTCGGCCACGTTGCCGGCCATGTCGTACAGCCCGAATTCGTTCGGGGCGAACGATGCTACGCGTGAAGTAACCAAATGGCCGTCGTCCGTATAGTTTCCGTCGCCGGGTTTGAAGTTTGCCATGAAGCAGCCTTTTTCGTTCTGCAACGATGCGTCCGCCCACGGGTATTTGTTTTCGCTTTTTCCGGAACGCGCCGCATATTCCCATTCGCCTTCCGTCGGGAGGCGGAACGGCTCAATCACTTGTCCGGCGGGCAGATTCGACGATTTCTTGTAAGATTCCGTGCGCCATACGCAGAAGGCATTGGCCTGCTCCCACGAGATGCCGACTACCGGATAGTCGTCGTATCCCGGATGATTGAAGTACAGTTTCAGATACGGTTCGTTGTAAGCGTTTCTGAAATCGTTCACCCAGCTTGTTTCGTCGGGATAGATATTGGTGATGCGGGTATGCAGGAAGTCGAACGGCGAGCCGAGCGGGCGCGTAACGGTCGTGTTGATCACGTTGCCGTTGTCGTCGATGTATGCCGTATCTTTCGAAATCATTACCACTTCCTCCGGGTTGAACGGGATGTCCGTATTTCTGTTGCGGTCGGCGGGATTCAGATTGTTGCGGCGCAGTGCGGCAGAGGTGTGGTCGAACCATTCGTATTTGTAGTTCATCTGGTTTTTGTCCAGACTCCGTTCGCCTGTTACGGGGTGCGTGTAATAGACGCTTTCGATGGCACGCAGTTCGTCTTCGTTGGCTCGGCGCCAGGGAATCGGGCGGTTCCAATCCAGATGCGGGGTGACGGGGTCTCCGTATCTGTCTTCCGTAATCATAAACAATTCGTTCCCGCCGTAGGCCGGGTCTGCCAGACGTGTACGGATGATGGAATCGCGCACCCAATATACGAATTGTCGGTATTTGGCGTTTGTGATTTCCGTTTCGTCCATCCAGAACGCTTCGAAGGAGACGCCTTTCGTTCCGGCATTGAAGCCCCAGAGGCTGTCATTGTCGGCAGGGCCCATCGCAAACGAACCGCGTTTAATCAATACCATTCCGTAAGGTGCAGGCTCGGCGAACGACGCCAGTTTGACTCCTGTCAATTCGCTGCCGTCGCCGGAAAACAGTTTTCCGCATGATGCCAGCAATGTGGCTGATACAAGTATCAAAACAATTTTCTTCATGATTGGCTCATTCTATTTTTTTAAGTTCCTCTTACAAGATCCTTATGCTTTTGTGTTTGTTTTTTAATCCTTTTCTGTTGTTCAGTTTCAGGTGGTATGAGACTGCAAATTCATGACTTCCGGCGCTTGCATTCATTGCGGAAGTCGGAAATTCGAACGCATAACCCACACGGAATCCTTTGATGAAGGCGCCAAGGTAAAGTGTTGCGCTGTTGAGTTTCCCGTTGTCGCTGATACGCAGCCCCAGTCCACCGTTGTACATTTTGTTATATACCGCTCTTGCCGTTACGTCTGCCGAAACCATTTGCAGGTTCGTCAGTACCAGTACGGAAGGTTGCAATTCAAGTAACGTATTTTTTAATTGCATATTGTATCCGGCCGTTAAATTATAGGTGCGTTCGATTTTTCGTTCCGTATTTTCGTCGAGATTGAGCGTAGGTGCCGTCAGATGTGCGGAACCGATTCCCACGAAATAGCGGTCGCCGTAGTACATGATGCCGGCAGTCATGTCGATCCCCATAGCGTCCAGTTCCGTTTGAGGGAGAGCTTCATCGTCGGGCGTAACAATCTCGCTACCCGAAGGGATGTTGATACTGTCGCCCCTGAACACTTTGTTGAGTATGCCCGCCTGAAGCCCGATGCCGAGCGTGCCTTTACCCAGTTTGCGCTTGTATGCGTACTGCACTCCCGCGCTCAGGTTTTCGTCCAGTCCCAGTTTGTCGCTCACTACGACGATGCCGATGCCCTGCTGTATTTTCCCGTATTTCCAAGGCATATCCGCCGCCACGCATATCGACCTGGGGGCGTTCGTAACTCCCAGCCATTGCATACGGTACAACGCCATCGTATTCAACTCGCCCGACTTGCCGGCATACGCAGGGTTGTAGTAATTCAATGCCGCGAAATACTGGCTGAGCATCGCATCGTCCGTTTGCGCCCTCGCCACGGATGCACACGCACTTATAGCAACTATAAAAAAATAAATCCGTTTCATCGTATGATAATTGATAACTCCGAAATGAACAATAAATTGTGTGTTTTGCAAAAACAATCCCGTACGACGGGCAAACGCACGAAATTACTAACTTTGGGGCATGAAAACGATACAAGCATACCTGTCGGAGGTAAAAGATTTTCGAATAGAAAAAAAGTGTTTGCACAAGTTGTCGTACATATTGTTGACAGGCTTATTTACTTACCTGAGTAGCGGGAAAGATTACGAAGACATGGTTTTATTTGCCCGTACCCACAAAGAGTTTTTACACCCCTATGTATCCTTGCCTAATGGGATACCGTCGCACGACACTTTCCGTCGGGTATTTCCGATGTTGGAGCCGGAAGTATTACGGGTATGTTTGAACGATTACGGCAAAGACCTTATCGGGTTATTGTCGGAAAAACAAATTTGTTTGGACGGGAAAAAACTCAGAGGAACATCTCCATGCAGCCGTGGCAACAAAGGATTATACACAGTCAATGCGTGGGTATCGGAGAATCGGGTGTGCGCAGGACAAAAAAAACGTGATATAGCGAAAAGATCAAGACAAAAGGCGGTCATTACCTGTTGGCCTTGAAAGAGAATCAAGGAAATTTGTACGAAGAAGCGGTATTTGGTTTTAAAACCTGTCCTGCAGAGAGCGTGTCGGAGGAATGGGAATATGACCATGGGAGGTACGAAGTACGTAAATGCAGTATCCTCTCATCGGGAAAGTTCTGTTCCCGGAAATTCAAGAGTAATTGTGTCTGTTGGATACATTTCTTTTTTAGTTTTGTCACTTCAAAGAAAATATCTATGTGCCAAATACGGAAACCCTTTATGCTTTTATTTCGTTAAAATTTAAACAGGATTAAAAGCCTGATATTCTACACAGTATCCTCAACTTGACCGACAAAGGTCTCTTTCCGCAGATAGACTTTAATGTCTCGTTATGAAAATAGTTTACCTTTGCCGGTCGATCAAATCCTTACTTTCATACAACAAAAGTAAATATTTAACCCCGATTTTTTCAACCGCAAACTTAAGGCTATGAAAATATAGCCCTTCAGGCTGATCAGGCAATGAATGCAATATTCATTTAAAATCATTATCTTTGTCCCGAACAACAAATGTTATCCACATATATTTTACGCACATGAAGAAATGGCTGATCATTATATTTGCCGTATGGTTCCGGTGTTTTTCCGTTCCGGCGACCGACAACCTGCGATTGCCCGACGTCGGAACGCTGGGCATGGGAGGCAACGGAGGTGCACATTCGGCGTTTTTCAACCCCTCGCTGCTGGGGATGCAGACGAAGAAAACGGTACGCGTCGATTATTACAGCCGTTATTCGCTGAAAGAGTTGGCTACGATCAGCAGCGGATTCTGCTTTCCCAACCGTGTGCTTCCCGTCGGACTGCACGTGGCTTCGTTCGGATACGACGAGTATCGCGAGAGCCTGTTCCGTCTTTCGGCAGGCAAGCAGTTGAATGCATCGTGGGCTTTGGGCATAAGCGTGCAATATACGGTCATGCAGTCGGAAATCTTCGAATCGGACGTTGCGCGCATTTCAACCGACATCGGAGTTACTTTCCGGCCTTCCGAAAACCTGTCGGCGGGAGTGTCGGTGATCAACTTCCCCTCCGTCCCGCTGAACGAAGCAGGTGTCGACAGCAGGCGCATCGGCGCATATCTGGCGGAACTGAACGTTAACTGGAACATGACGAACGAGGCGCGGATCACTTCCGGAATCGCACATTGCGAAGAAACGCCGTTCTCGGCATCGTTCGGAACGGAATATCTCATCTCCGACGATTTCCGGCTCAGGGCGGGCGTACGGACGACGCCGCTCCGCCCTTCGCTGGGAATGAGTTTTCGGCTCAACAACATCGAGGTTGATACGGTCATGATTTATCATTCCATACTGGGCGCAAATCTCGGCATGGGTTTATCCCTGTTATTTTAATCCTTAATGATAATGAAACGGCTGCCTACGGTGACGCTTGCAATCCTGCTGGTTTCATTCTCCGGTGCAGCAGGACAGGAAAACAGGACGGCGGAAAAGTGGGTGGAATTTATCGAAAGACTTGCGGAAGAATCGGAAGACGACGGGCAGGCGGAAGCGCTGTTTGCCGAACTGTCGTATCTCGCGGAGCATCCGTTCAACCTGAATACCGTCACGGCGGAAATGCTGAAACAGTTGCCGTTCCTGTCCGATCGCCAGATTGAAAGCATCATCGCGTACAGGGAGCGTTACGGAAACATGGCGACGGTATACGAACTGAAAGGCATCGAAGAACTGGATTGGCCGACTATCGACCTGTTGTTGCCCTTTGTGTATGCCGGCGATGTGACGCCCGGCAAGCTGCCTCCGAATATCGGCAACCTGACGAAGTACGGCTCGCATGAGTTTGTGCTACGGTTCGACCGTACCTTTCCGCTGAAACAGGGATACCTGCCGGCGCCCGACAGCGTATTGCTGCAGTCGCCCGACAGCCGGTACCTCGGTCAGCCGTTTTATCATAATTTACGCTACTCATATGCTTTCGACGACCGCCTGCAGGCCGGAATTGTCATGGAAAAGGATGCCGGTGAACCGTTCATGAACAGCCGCAACAGGGGATACGACTATTATTCCGCACACTTGTTGCTGCGCAATATGAAATGGCTCAAAACGCTTGTCGTGGGCGACTACAAGGCTTCGTTCGGACAGGGGCTGACGCTCAGCCACGATTTCAACCCGCGGATGTACGCCATTCAGACACACGCAGGAAACCGGAACAACGGGTTCCGCCGCCATTATTCTGCAAACGAAAGCAGTTTCTTCCGGGGATTTGCAGCGACTGTCAGCCGGAAAAACATCGACGCCTCCGTTTTCTTTTCCGCCCGCAGAGAAGACGGAAATGTGGAAGACGGCATGATCACGTCGTTCAAAACCGACGGACTGCATCGCCGCGAAAGCGACATGGAGAAGAAAAATACGATTACATCGCACGTCTTCGGCGGGAATATCCGTTACGAAGCCCCGACGTTTGCCGTGGGAGTGACCGCGCTGACACACGACTACGGACGCCTGACCGTCGCGCCCGAACCGCATCCGTATAACGTATATTATTTCAGGGGCACGCGAAACGTGAACGCAAGCATAGACTACTGCTTCCTTCACGACAACGTCTGGCTGTCCGGCGAAACGGCCGTTTCCAAAAACGGCGCGTGGGCTACGCTGAACACGATGCAGTGGACGCCTGTTTCGTACCTGTCCGCCTTCGTACTGTTCCGATCCTACGCGCCCGACTATCAGGCGCTGTACGGCAGGGCTTTTTCGCAGAACAGCGATGTGCGGAACGAACAGGGACTGCATACAGGATTGAAGTTTACGCCCGCGGCGCACTGGAGTTTTTCGGGATATGCCGACTTATTCCGCTTCCCGTGGCTGAAATACGGAGTCGACGCCCCCTCGTCCGGCACGGAATACATGGTGCAGGTCGATTATACCGCCGCCGACAAATACTCCGCTTACCTCCGGTACCGGTACCGCCAAAAATACGCCAACCGAACCACAGGCGAACTCCACGAAACCGAAGCGCTCCCCTACACGCAACACCGCGTCGGGGGGCATTTCGTTTTCAACCCGCAACCGGCCCTGTCCGCACGCACGTCGGTCGACGTCTGCCTCTACGACAAAATGCGGGGAAAAGAAAGCCGCGGGTTTGCCTTCTCGCAAAGCATTGCATGGAAGCCTTCCGCGCGACTGCAGGCCGATTTGTTTATCGCATACTTCGATACCGACGATTATGACAGCCGCATCGGTTCGCGCGAGAAAAAACTTCAGTACGTCTACAACCCGTCGCTCCTCTACGGCGAAGGATTCCGCTGTGCCGCCGTCGTGCGGTATTTTTTAACGGAACGGCTGGCGCTCTCCGTCAAAATCGTACAAATGCACTACATCGATCGCGAAGCCATCGGTAGCGACCTCGAAGCCATTGCAGGCAAAAAACGCACCGACCTGAATCTGATGATTAAATACAAGTTCTGATAAACGGGAAGAACGAAAGCGGTTGCCGGTGTTACGGCCGGGAGTCCAACCGCACGTAAGCCACATGAAACTCCCCCTGCCGGTCAGGGCATTTTCTATTTTGCGACACGGGTAAATATTGTTCAAATCCCCGAAGATAATCACCTTAAACATCATCCGGGGATGACAGGAACTTGCCCCTCCCCCGCGATAAGTATCTGCCATGCGGCTTATGTCAAGACTATCCGTGATGCGATTAATCAAACGCGCGGGAGAATCTTCCGACAGGACGTGACGGATCTAATCGTCCCGACGAATTATGGCATTCCCGATTTTCCGTACGGTCGAGCAGGGCTTACAGGCATCGTGGTAGTGCACGATCGTTTGTTTCCTGTCGGCAGCTTCGTCCAACATGCGCAGTTTTTCGTAGTACGATGTCAGCGGATGCGTGTCGTAAGCCGAAATCCACAAAGGTGATACCTGCGCCGCGATGGGAATCACGTCGCCCGCAAAAACCATCGTCTTTTCGTCTGTCCCGACGTAAGGCGCAATCTGTCCGGGCGTATGCCCGCCGTAAAGCCGCAGCCGGACGTCTTCGCACAAATCGCAGTCGGAATCAATCAGGCGCAGTTTCCCGGTCGTCGCGACGGCGCTGATATTTTCGTGAAAATAAGAATCGGCCTCAAGCGGGTTAGGGGACAGGCTGTTTTGCCATTGCGCGCGGCTTACCCAGCATGTCGCTTCGGGAAAGGTGGGCGTCGTTTGTCCGTTTTCATAGCGTGTCGTAGCGCCGCAGTGGTCGAAATGCAGGTGCGTGAGTACCACGTCGGTCACTTGTCCGGGAGCAATGCCCCTCGCGTTAAGCGCCTCGCGGATGTCGACCAAATCGAAAAACCGGTAAGATGTGTTTTTCAACTTCTCAATGTGTTTGTCTCCTACGCCGTTGTCGATAAGAATGATGCGTCCGCAACCGGTAATCACCAGACCGGCGCGCATGGCAAGCAGGCAACGGTTTTGCTCGTCGCAGGGATAGCGCCTTTTCCATGCCTGACGCGGCGTCGCCCCGAACATGGAGCCTCCGTCGGCATAAAAAAAGCCCGTATTAATCAATTGTACGGTAGTTCCGGCCATTTTTTTCGTGGTTTTGGAAATGCAGATGAAGATGAAGAAACCGGCTGCGGCGGTGTCTTATCCCCAATAGCTTTTTAGCAGGATATGACTTTTGTTTTTCAGCTTTTTGATTGCTTTTTCTCTGATTTGTCTTACACGCTCGCGTGTCAGACCGAGTTTGCCGCTGATTTCTTCCAGCGTCAATTCACGGCAACCGATGCCGAAAGACCATTTGATCACTTCCCTGTCGCGGTCGTTCAAGGTGGAGAGGGTGCGGTTGATGTCTTTCGACAGCGATTCGTGAATCAGATTTTTATCGGCCATGGGGGCGTCTCTGTCGACAATCACGTCAAGCAGATTGTTGTCGCCCTCTTCCGTAAAAGGGGCGTCTACCGAAACATGGCGGTTTGAAAAATTATATAAATCGGAAAGCTTTTCGGTTGAAATATTCAGTATGTCCGCCAGTTCTTCGTTCGACGGCTTACGCTGGTTCTCCTGTTCGAACTTTGCAGTCATTTTGGCAAGTTTATTTAAATTCCCGACCTGATTGAGAGGCAGGCGTACCATCCGCGACTGTTCGGCCAAAGCCTGAAGTATGCTTTGCCGGATCCACCACACCGCATAAGAAATAAACTTAAACCCTCGTGTCTCATCAAATCTTTCCGCGGCTTTTATCAGTCCCAGATTTCCTTCGCTGATCAGGTCCTGCAAAGTGATGCCCTGGTTTTGATACTGCTTTGCCACCGAAACGACAAAACGCAGGTTTGCAAGCACAAGTTTGTCCATTGCCGCCTTGTCTCCCTGTTTGATTCTTTGGGCAAGTTCAACTTCTTCTTCGGCCGAGATAAGTCTTTGTCTTCCGATTTCGGGAAGATATTTTTCGATAGATTCGCTTTCTCGTTTGGTAATTGACGGATTTATTTTTAACTGCCTCATATACGATTTATGAAAAAAACGGACACGAAATTACTTTGAATCTTTCTTTATTCAAAATGTGTTTTATATAAATAATCATATTTAACTTAGGCCAACATCGTGTCGGAAACAAATCTTTTTCACTGTCCTTGCTCGATGCGCAGCCGCGTTTCCTGCACGACGGAAGCGTAGGAAGGAAATTTTGCCCTGCACTTGTCCAGAATCTTCAGGGCAGCTTCGCGGTTGCCGGTATGCGACAGATAATAGGCCATGTAGTAATACGAATCGAAGAGATAGCCGTTTTTCTTCATGCAGTCGTCCATCAGTTTTTTCCCGGCGGCGGCATTGCCTTTCCCGGCGTATATCATTGCAAGGTCATAATAATACTTCGGCTTGCGGGGAAAGTCGGATACCATCCGCCGGCGAAATGCCGCCATCTGTTCCGCATACTGAAGGTCCTTTGTCCGCTCCGCATACTGTTCATACATGGAGGCGGCGAAATTCAGGTTAAACTCGTCCGCACAGTATTCTATCACTTGGTTCAGATAGTGCGCCGACATATCTATGCTGCCGGCATTGAAACATTCCTGTGCCAGGGTAATCAGCAGATAAAATTCGTCCGGCTCCGCTTCGACCGCACGGAGGTATCCGGTCATGGCTTCCACAAACAGCTTCCTGCGCTGTTCGCCGTCGAGGGTTTTGTCGTTATATTTTTCCCGCAAAAGCGCGGCGCGGTACGCCGACTTGTCGCTACGTTTCAGTATGAGGCAAATGGGCTTGTCGTCCACCTTTATCGTGTGGACGGTATTCGACGGCGGGAAGTGGGCGCTTTTAATGATCTGCGGCGTCATGCCCACAAGAGGGAATATGGCATAGTCCCAGTCCGTCGTGCTGCGTTCGCGCCAGCGCACGAAGGCGGTGCGAAACCGTGCCGTGTCTTTCCGCAGGAAATATTCCACCGACGCCGAATGCCAGCTCCCTACGACGATTTTGTCGCCCGTCTCCAGCCCCGACTTGCGGGCATTTGCCTTTACCCATTCCGCCGCCGCGCGGGTGGAGTGGAAGTAATAATCCGTCTCATAATTCCCGTAAGCCCCGTCTATCCCCCCGGCGAGCGCATTGAAATACACGTATTCATGCGGATGGTTACGGACAATATGCGCCGCAGGCATCGCCAGCAGTGCAAACGGCAATGCGATCAGCGCCGTCTTGAGGTACCGCCGCTTCGCCCGTTCCGCCAGGGCGTTGAATCCCAATCCTGCGGCAACGGCCATCGGCGGACAGACAAACAACGCATGGCGCCACCCGCCATACACGTTAGCGCCGGTATACGCGATCCAGAACACGGGGAACGCGAACGCAAAATAAATCATAAAAGTCGCCGGACGGACGGCGCGCTTCAATCCCCCGGCAAACAGGTAAACCATCGCTCCCAGCGTGACGGCAAGGGGCGTCGTAATCAAAATATACTTCGGCGTATAGTACCGCGGCAGGTCGGCGGACATGGTGTAATACCCCTCGAACAACTGCCCCAGGGAAGTCGAATAGAAAGACATCGCCTTGAAAGCCTCCAGCGGATGGGCAACGGGCGACATCAGGGCGTAAGGCCACAAAATCAGCCCCGCAAAATACCCGGTCACACAAATGGCAAAGCCATAAAGCAGCAACCGAGGCACGCGCCTTCCGAGCAGGCGCACGGCCTCTTTCGGATCTTGTTTCCTCCCGGCAAAATAAATATCCGCAAGATATATCAGTCCGAAAACGCCGAAATAACCGAACAATATCAGCCCCCCGATACGTATGCTTACGGCCAGCGCAATGGAAAGGGCAAGGCAGACTGCGGTTTTAATCTTCACATCCGGGAACCGGCCGAAAAACCGCATCATGAAATAGCACCCCGCAGTAATCGCCGCCGCAAAAGGAATATCTTTGGGATTATTGTACGCATGTCCGAGGAACCTCGGCGAGAGAAACAGCAGCGCCATCGTCATCACGCCCGCCCGCCAGCCCCCCACACGGCAGGCAATCAGCCCGGCAAACAGTATCGCCGTCCAGCCGAAAAAAGCATTAAAAAGATGCCGCGTCACGTGAATCTCTTCTATCCCCAACGTGCGGTTAACAAAAGCCGTCGCCACGTCGAACGACGCGCCGTAGTACCTGCTCCCCAAATAAAGCCCTGTGGAATCCCTGCCTCCCGACTGGTAAAAATCCAGCACGTGATTTCCCTGCGGAATCCGGTACGAATCCTCATCCCCGCTGTTCCCCGCATCAAGGCTCAACAGCGGCAGCGCAAAAAACAAAACCGCCGCAAGGCCGACAAAAGCCCAAAACCAAAAACCGTGTTCCGCGTGCGTAAGCGGCGCACGCAGCGCCTCCTGCCGTTTGTCCGCCGCGCCCGGCTCATTTCCGGCAACCGGCAAAATGCGTTTCGCCGAAATGGAATTTTTTCCTGATTTTCCGATTTTTCTATTCGTCATGTATTTATTTGAATATGATATTACTGTTTGTCGCGATGCCCGTTATTCTCCATTCCCTCCGCTTTTAATTTCAGCCGTTGCCGTCAATTTTGCGGAAAGGAAAAAGTGGACTTTTTCGTAAAAAGGAAGGTCTTTTCCCAAAGGAAAAAAGTTTTTTCCCGGAGGAAAATGATTTGTTCGGGCGTTTAAAAATGTATTTCGGGCAGTACGGAAAATGCAGGGAGCGAATGTACGCCGTGAAGGTGTTGCGGGAAACAATATTCCCGCGGAAAACGCGAAAGTATCCGACGCGGTTTTACAACCGGCTATTATACAGCATTTTGCCCCCCCCCGACACGGAACGGCAAAGCGTCCGGCATGGAGGTCGGTCATATCTGCGTTTCGTCCGGGGAAGGACGAAGTCGAGGAGATAAAGATGAATATGTCAAGCGCATCGAAAAGCATGTTCGGATTTGCCTTGGCGGCAAAGGTATGGTATTTTTTTTAATGTATATCGGATATGATACCTCAACCAAGTTTTTGCCGTTCGGAGTTAACTCCGCGCGGCTCGGAGCTAACTCCGCGTGGCTCGGAGCTAACTCCGCGCGGGTTCGGAGCTAACTCCGAGAGGCTCGGAGTTAACTCCGCGTGGTTCGGAGCTAACTCCGCGTGGGTTCGGAGCTAACTCCGTGCGGCTCGGAGCTAACTCTGCGTGGCTCGGAGTTAACTCCGCGCGGTTCGGAGCTAACTCTGCGCGGCTCGGAGTTAACTCCGAGAGGCGCCGAGTTAAGGCATCCGGAGTGGGTTTTAGCTTCGCACCGCAAGCGTAAGGCTATGAAAAATAAATCCTTTCCTGCTTATCAGGCGTGGAGTACGATATTCGTTTTTTTTTTATCTTCTGCCTTCCGCGCCGGACGTCCGCGAAAGTCCCGCCCCGCAAAAGTTTTTGCCGTTCGGACGGGATGAAATCTCGTTCCAACGCAGGTTGATTTACCGCTTACCGCCGGTCACTTTTTATGGAACATTCCGGCATCGGCCTGTGCCGTCGGCATGATGAGCACATCCTGAATATCTACGTGCGGGGGCTGCGTGACGGCGTAGCAGACGGCTTCGGCCACGTCGTCCGCCGCGAGAGGGGTGTAGCCTTCGTAAACCTTGTCCGCCCTGTGACGGTCGCCCTTGAAGCGGACGAGCGAGAACTCCGTTTCCACAGCGCCGGGGCAAACCTGCGTGACGCGGATGCCATACGGCAGCAAATCCATCCGCATCCCGCGGCTAAGCGCGTCCACGGCATGTTTCGTGGCGCAGTATACGTTGCCGTTGGGGTAAACGCTCCGCCCGGCAATCGAGCCGATGTTGACGATATGCCCCGCGCGGCGTGCAACCATTCCGGGCGACACTGTCCGCGTGACGTAGAGCAATCCCTTGATATTCGTGTCTATCATCCTCTCCCAGTCGTCCGTCGCCCCCAGGTGAACCGGGTCGAATCCGGCGGCAAGGCCTGCGTTGTTGACTAATACGTCAATCGCTTTCCATTCGTCGGGCAGGCTGTTTACCGCATGTGCTACTTCGTCGTACCTGCGCACGTCGAACGAAAGGGTGCATACTTTCGCGTGCGCGGCGCTTTCGATCGCGCGTTTCAGTTCCGTCAGTCGTTCCGCCCGCCTTCCGCAGACAATCAAACCGAATCCTTCCCGCGCCAGACGCAGGGCAACGGCTTTCCCGATGCCCGACGTCGAACCTGTTATAAATGCCGTTTTCATATCGTGTATCTCTGTTTTCAATATTTCATTGTCGTGATTTCCGTGTCCTGCTTCACGTCGGGATAGCTTATCCGCGTATGGTACATCGTCTTCAGTTTTTCGACGAAAGAAGATTTGATGATTTCAATATCTTTGAACGTGAGCGGCGTGTCTCTCAGCAATCCGTCGGCAATCTGTCCGTCGACGATTTTGTCGACCAG
This sequence comes from Tannerella sp., assembly GCA_031276175.1. Lineage (GTDB taxonomy): Bacteria > Bacteroidota > Bacteroidia > Bacteroidales > Tannerellaceae > Tannerella. Next base: position 18,051 of record JAISNP010000109.1, on the reverse strand, counting down.
CGCGGAGATCGTCTCGTCGGTATATTCCTGCAGGCTTCGCGACGCGGCTTCTACCGAATCGGCCATCATCAGTATGCCCGTTTCCTTCGTAAAAGGATTGGGGCCGGGGTATGTGAACAGTTTGTCGTCCACCGGCATGTCCGGGAAAGCGTTACGGTACGAATTGTAGAAATACTTGGTTTTGCCCGTCCCGTGATGCGTGCGTATAAAGTCGATAATCTGCTTCGGGATGGAAGCCTTTTCGGCAATCTTCACGCCGTCGGCCACATGGCGGATGATGATTTGTGCACTTTCTTCAAACGGCAGCCCGTTGTGCGGGTTATTGCCTCCTTTCTGGTTTTCGGTAAAGAAAGCAGGGTTGTTCATCTTCCCGATGTCGTGATACAGTGCGCCCGTGCGGATAAGCTGCATATCGGCGCCGATGCGCCCGCCCGCCTCCGAAGCAAGGATGGATACTTGCAGGACGTGCTGGAAAGTGCCCGGGCACGTCTCGGACAGTTTGCCGAGCACAGGCGTGTTGATATTCGAAAGCTCCACCAGCGTAATGGTCGAAACGTATCCGAAAATCTTCTCCAGCAAATAAATGAGCAGGTATGAAAACATCAGCAGCACGAAATTGATGCCGAAGAAAAGCAGCATGATCCACCGTATCTTGCCGAAATCGCCTTCCTGATAGAGCGAGAGGCTCAGGTAGGCCAGCGTATAGGATGCGAAAATGAATATCGAACACCGCACCAGCTGCGCGCGCTGCGTCAGCTCTTTCAGCGAGAAAATCACGGCAATCCCCGCGATAATCTGCAAAATCAAAAATTCGTGCGGGAAAGGCGCCGCCAGCGAGCACAGCAATACCGCAATCAGATGCGTAAACAGCGCGGTATGCGAATCGAAAAACGTCCGCACCACGATGGGCAGTATCGCAAACGGGAGGACGTAGATGCTGACGAAGTCGTATCCGGTGCAAATCTCCGCCGGCAGGCAGGTGGCCAGTATCCCCAGTATGATGAAGAGCAGGTTGCGCCGGTTATAAAAGATGCCGGGGCAGAACGATGCGAGGTAAAACCCGCTGCAAAGCAGGATGCCGAAAATCAGGACGAACTGCCCGAACCATGTCAGCGCACGCTGTCCGGGGCTGCCCGCCCTTGTTTCGTAAACCGTTTTGAGGGAAAGCAGCGTCCTGTACGCATGACTGTCCACCACTTCGCCGCGGTCGATAATGCGCTCGCCCGCCTGCATCATGCCCGACGAGGGGGAGAGGGTTTCCAACTGTTCGTCCAGTATCTTCCCGGACGTCTCTTTGTCGTAGAACAGGTTTTCGACCAGATAATCTTCAATGTTGCAATCTTTCAATACCTGCATGTCCTGCGAAGGAGGCGCGTTGCGGACAATCGCTTCGTAGGCCGATTTGGTCGTATTGAAATTGCTTGCGTTGCGGATTTCGGATACATTATCGCGGAGCACGTACACGCGCGAGAGGTTCGCCTGCCGCAGGTTTTCGAGTTCCTTCGCCGGGAGGATGCCGTTATTGTAAAGCTTGTCAAGCTGACGTGCAATATACTGCAGGCACTGGGTTTGCGGCCTGTTCCGGTCGGCCGATTGCCTGATTGCCGACGCTATTCTTTCCATCCGTTCCGTTTTTGCCTCCATATCCATGCGGAAATAGGGCTTGAACTGTGCGCGGATGCTGTCTTTGCCGGCATTGATTTCGCTTTCGGTTTTATAGACGGGGAAGTCGAAAGGCGCAGTCAGCAATTCGTATTGCCACGGTTTGCCTTCGTAGAACTGGTAAATGAACTTGCCTTCGCGCGGGAAAAAGTAGGCGATCAGGACAGCCGCGAGGGTGAAAAGGATAACAGGTTGTACGACTGATTTTTTTGCTTTCATATAAAACATGTCTGTTTGTTTTTATCGGCGAAATTACGTAAAAAAATTCAGCAGGAAAAAATAAAACGCTATTTTTGCTGTCTTTAAAAAAAACAGAGACACTCGTCCCTGTTTTTGAATGCTAAACATAACTGAAATAAAACTTATGGTAAGAGTACGGTTTGCTCCCAGTCCGACCGGCCCGCTGCATATCGGCGGCGTCCGGACGGCATTATACAATTATCTGTTTGCAAAACAAAAAGGCGGAGAAATGATTCTTCGTATCGAAGATACCGATTCGCAACGCTTTGTCGAAGGGGCGGAAGAATACATCGTCGAGTCGTTCAAATGGCTGGGTATTCCCTTCGACGAGGGCGTGGGTTGCGGCGACAACTGCGGCAACTGCGGCCCCTACCGCCAGAGCGAGCGGAAAAGCATTTACAGGCAATACGTAGACCGGTTGCTCGACAACGGTTCGGCATACATTGCGTTTGACACTCCCGAAGAACTGGAAGCCCGGCGAAAGGAGATTCCCAATTTCCAGTACGACGCATCCGTGCGCATGAAGATGCGCAACTCGCTGACGCTGCCGGCCGGCGAAGTCGAAACGCTGCTGAACGCAGGCGAGCGGTATGTCGTCCGCCTCAAAATCAACCCCGGCGAAGACATTCGTGTGAACGACCTGATCCGCGGCGAAGTAGTCATCAACTCGTCTATCCTGGACGACAAGGCGCTGTATAAATCTTCCGACCATCTGCCCACGTATCATTTGGCAAATATTGTAGACGACCATCTGATGCGAATTACGCACGTCATTCGCGGGGAGGAATGGCTGTCGAGCGCGCCGTTGCACGTGCTGCTGTACCGCTGCCTCGGCTGGGAAGACACGATGCCGGCGTTTGCGCACCTGCCCCTGCTGCTCAAGCCCGAAGGCGGAGGCAAGCTGAGCAAGCGCGACGGCGACCGGCTGGGATTCCCCGTTTTCCCGCTGGAATGGCGCGACCCCAAAAGCGGCGAAATATCGTCGGGCTACCGCGAGAGCGGCTATCTGCCCGAAGCGGTGATCAACTTCCTTGCTCTGCTGGGATGGAATCCGGGCGATAACAGGGAACTGATGTCGATGGACGAACTGATAGACGGTTTCGACCTGTCGCATTGCAGCAAAAGCGGGGCAAAGTTCGATTACGAAAAAGGCAAATGGTTCAATCAACAGTATATCCGGAAGTGCGACAACAGTGAAGTAGCCCGCATGTTTGCCCCCGTACTGAAAAGCCACGGCGTGGAAGCCGACGCCGCATACGTCGAAAAGGTGGTGGCGATGATGAAAGAGCGGGTCTGCTTTATCCCCGAACTGTGGGCGCATACGCATTACTTCTTTGTCGCACCGACGACATACGACGAAAAAACGCGCCAGAAACGCTGGAAAGCAGACAGCGCTACGCAACTGGCAGAACTGGCAGAGGTGTTGCAGGCGCGCGAACCTTTCGATACGGAAGGGACGGAAGCCGACGTAAAGGCGTGGATCGAACGTAAAGGCTATCATTTGGGAAACATCATGAACGCCGTGCGCCTGGCGCTTGCAGGCGAAGGCATCGGTCCGCAGATTTTCCACATCACCGAAGCCATCGGAAAGGAAGAAACCCTGCGGCGGCTGCGGCGGGCAATCGACGTCCTGGGATAAAATATGACACTGCTCTATACTTTAGCGCTGCATACGTATGCACTTTTCACGGCGCTGCTTTCGTTCTTCAACCGCAAGGCGCGGATGACGCGGCTGGGGCAATGGCATACAAACGGCATCCTGCGCACAAAAATAGACGCCGGCGCGCGCTACATCTGGTTTCACGCCGCTTCGCTGGGCGAGTTCGAACAGGGGCGCCCGGTGATGGAGATGATACGCCGCAAGTATCCGCAGTACAAGATTCTGCTGACGTTCTTTTCGCCCTCAGGATACGAAGTGCGGAAAAACTACGACGGCGCGGACGTGATTTGCTACCTGCCTTTCGACACGCCGTACAGGGTGAAAAAGTTCCTGAACCTGGCCAATCCCTGCATGGCGATTTTCATCAAATACGAGTTCTGGCTGAACTACCTCAGCGAACTCCGGCGACGCAAGATACCCACCTACGTCATCTCGGCCATTTTCCGCAGGGAACAGTTTTTTTTCCGACGCTACGGCCGGTGGTACCGGCGTGCGCTGTCGTGTTTCGACCGCCTGTTCGTGCAGGACGAGCCGTCCGCGCAGCTTCTGGCCGAATACGGCATTACCCGCGTAAGCGTCTGCGGCGATACGCGCTTCGACCGCGTGCTGGACGTGCAGCGACAGGCGCGTATCCTGCCGATGCTGGACGTGTTTGCGGGCGACGGCAAGCATCCCGTGCTCGTGGCGGGAAGCACCTGGGCGCGGGACGAAGACCTGATTATCCCTTATTTCAACAGCCATCCGGCGATAAAGCTCATCATCGCGCCGCACGAGATTTATCGCGAACGTCTGCTCGACATCGAGTCGAAGCTGCAACGCCCCTCCCTGCGTATCTCGGAAATAAACAGGCAGTCCGTCGCAGGAAAGGATTGCCTGATAATCGACAGTTTCGGACTGCTTTCGTCCGTCTATCGCTACGGCCAAATGGCCTACATAGGCGGCGGCTTCGGCAAAGGCATCCACAACACGCTCGAAGCGGCGGTGTACGGCATTCCCGTCGTGTTCGGGCCGAAGTATCACAAGTTCAAGGAAGCAAAAGACCTGATTGCCCTCGGCGGCGGCTTTTCGACGGCGGACGAGGCGGCCTTTGCCGGACTGACGGACGATTTTGTCGCACATCCCGAACGGCGCCGGAAAGCAGGCGCAATCGTCGGCAACTACGTGGAGCGGAACGCCGGCGTCGCCGAAAAGATTATCGACGAATTAAAGCTCGAATAGGAAATCCTCCTGATTCTGATTCACGTGATTTAGACGTAAGAATACGCGGATGGGAGCCCCGGCATTTCCTTCACGGGGCTCCGCATTCCCTTCATTAAATCCACAATATTTATTTGCGCAACAGCGAACGGTCGCGCGGATAACCGGCTTTGTGTCGCTCCGATGCCTGCCTTCTCCTGTTTTTCTTACGCCGAACTTGCGTGAATCACAATGCAACCCCGGCAACCGGTTTAAGCATTAATCCGGTCGGCTTTGCCGAAACTCCCGGAAAGCGCGGTGGAGGGCAAAAGCGGAAATGTGCGTTTTTCGTATCCTTAAGTTTACGGTTTCGTAATAACCGCCCCGTACTTTTGCGTCATGAATTATAAAACAATGACAAAGATGAACGGACTAAAGTATTGTTACGGAAGATTGTTATGCCGATTATTGCCGGCGTTGGCGCTGGCGTGTGCGGCATGTGTGTCCGCATATTCGCAGGTTACGAATGCATCCGTTACGGGAAGGGTTACGGATGCGGAGGGGGAGCCGGTGATCGGTGCGACGATTATGATCAGGAACGAGTCGACGGGCTTTACGGCGGGTACGGCAACCGATGTTTCGGGCGAATATACCGTCCGCCGTCTTCCGCTCGGTTCGCCTTACAGCGTGGGCGTATCGTATATCGGATACGGCGGACAGCAGCGGACGGGTTATACGCTGGGTCAGGGCGATTTGTTGCGGGTCGACTTTGTGCTTCGCGAGGAGAGTACGTCCATTGCCGAGGTGGAGGTGCAGGCCAACAGCCTGCGCAAGGGGATAGAGCGCTTGGGCGAGGCTACGTCGGTTTCGCCGAAGGATATAAGGACGTTGCCGGTGAACGGGCGGAATTTCACGTCGCTGATCGATCTTTCGCCGCTGAGCGACGGCAGCAGCCTTGCGGGGCAGCTGGCCACGTCGACCTCGTATATGATAGACGGGATGACGGCGCGCGGCCCGCTGTCGGGCGGCACGTCGAACCGCGGCCCTTACCTGCTGTCGATGGAGGCTATCCGCGAGTTTGAGGTGGTGACGAATGATTACGACGTGACGCTCGGACGCGCCGGCGGTGGCGCCGTGGGTTCGGTGACCCGTTCGGGGACCAACAACCTCTCCGGCTCGGCGTTTGCGTATCACCGCGCCGACGAGTTGTCGAGCCGCTACGATGCGCGGGGCAACCGGCGTTCGGATGCTTACGCAATTACGCAGTACGGGTTTTCGCTCGGCGGGCCGATTATCAGGGACAGGCTGCATTATTTCGTTTTATGGGAGCATCAGACAGACCGCCGACCGATGTATATCGCCGACATACGGAACCATGAGGACGAACTTCGGTACATGATTTCGGGCGAAACGCTGGATAAGTTCCTTCAGATAGCCCGCGCGCAGTACGGGGTATCCGGCGCGCCGCAGACGGGGTCGTTCGACAAGACGCGGCCGTCGAACAACATCTTTGCACGCCTCGACTGGCAAATCGGCGCCACGGGACTGCTGACCGTGCGCAACAATTATAACCGCGACGAGAACCGGCTGGGTGTCGGCGACAATACGGCCATCAATCTCTACGAGGTTTACGGCACGCACGTCAGTCAGGACAACAGCCTGATGGCTTCGCTGCGCTCCGTGCTCGGCGCAAGTCTGATGAACGAGTTGAAGTTTCAGCATCTTTATACCAAAGACCACGGGCAGCCGGGCAGCCAGCTTCCGGCCGACAACATCCCGCGCGCCATAGTGGAGAATATTACTTCCGTGATCGACGGAAAGGAATACAGGACCGCCGTCCAGCTCGGCGGGCAGCGCTATCTGCCGGAACTTTTTGTGAACCACGTATACCAGTTTGCCGACAATCTGTATTTCTCTGCGGAGAGGATCAATTATACTTTCGGGACGGACGTGATGTATACCCATCTCAATTCAAAAGCTACGAGCGAGATGAACGGTCGCTTTTACTACAACGGTCTGGATGCGTTTGAACAGAACCGCCCATACCGTTATGCCCGCGAGGTGCCGGCGGGGGATCCGACGGTGAAGCAGGACGTGCTCGACGCGGCGGTTTATGCCCAGATGCAGATGAAGCTGTCGCGCGAGGTCGAGCTGTCGGCCGGCGTGCGCGCCGACTACACGGCTTATTTTTCCGATCCTGCGGACAACGCGCTGCTCACCTCCGAGCTGGGATTGAAGACGACAAACCGCGTGGGCGCGCTGCAACTGCAGCCCCGCGTCCGGCTGACGTGGGACGTGGGCGCCCGGCAGAGAGACGTGGTGCGTATCGGCGCAGGCATCTTCGGGTCGAACATGAACAACTACGCGATGGTCAACAACCTTGAGTTCGACGGGATGCGGGTTGTCGCCTTCGACCGCTCGGCGCCGAACGGAGGCGAACTGGGCATCGTGCCCGACTTTGCCGGCTACCGCGCCGACCCGGCGACCGCGCCCGGCGCCGAACTGTTCGACCGCTTCGGACTGCAGCGGGTGGCTACGTTCAACATCAACGGCGAGGATACGAAACTGCCCACCGTATATAAGGCAAACGTGTCGTACAACCGCTTCTTTTCCGACCGACTGCGCGCCGGCGTGACATTCTACGCTACGCTTGCGCGACACAACTACATGTATGTAGATCGCAACATGGCGGACGAGCCGTATTTTACGCTCAACAACGAGGGTGGACGCGGGGTGTATGTTCCGGCATCGACCATCAGCACGCAGCGGGGCACGACGGACTGGACTGCGGGCAGGAAGTCGGACAAAGCGGGGCGCGTGCTCGAACTGAACAGCGACGGGCGTATCAACACCTTTACCGCCGTGGCGGACATTACGTGGCGCTACTTCCGCGACGGGCAGTTCAGCGCAAGCTACACATGGAACGATTCGAAGGACAATACGTCGTACAACGGCAACGTGGCCAACTCCGCCACCCTCTACCGGATGATAAAAGACGACCCGCGCGAGATGGAGACCATGAGCTATTCAGACGCGCAGTATCGACACAAGGTTGTGCTGTTCGGCACCCTGCCTTCGTTTTTCGGCATCACGGCGGGAGTACGCTTTTCGGGCACGGGCGGAACGCGCTATTCTGCGGTGGTGAACGGGAATATCAACGGCGATTTTGTTTCGGGCAACGACCTGGCATACGTTTTCGATCCGGACGATCCCGCTACCCCGCAAAACATACGCGAGGGGCTGAACGGTCTGCTCAGCAGCGACGAGACGGACGAGGGTTTTAAAGATTACCTCCGCCGCAGCTTCGGGAAAATAGCCGAACGCAACGGGGGAGTGAACGGTTTCTACGGCGTGTGGGACCTGCGGGTGACGAAAAACTTCCGCCTCTACCGTACGCACGGGATAGAACTGTCGGCAGACGTCTTCAACGTGGCTAACCTCATCGACAAGGGAAAAGGCTTGCGGCGGACGCTTTCCAAACAAAGCCTGTACAACGTGAGCGGGTTCGATGCCGGCAGCCGGCAGTACATCTATCAGGTCAACAACTCGGCCGGCCGGGTGATGCCGGGCGGAAACCCGTGGCAGATACAGCTCGGCCTGAAATATGCCTTTTAATCCCTCCACGTATGCGAAATAATAAAAAAGATATGCGAAATACATTCTTTGCTTTTGTCGTCGTAGCAGCCTTTGCCGGCCTGCGCGCCTTTGCAGGAGACGATACGGCGCCTGCCACCCGTATAATCCTGTTTGCAGGCCTGAAGGGCTGCTACTTTTCGTCCGACTACTATACGGCCGACCGGATAGCCGAGAATTTCGGCGTGGCGACGGATGCGACGGACGAATTTATCAACCGCGAATTTTACAACGCCTTCGCAGATGCGGCCGTTAAGCAAAGCCTCCGTCTCTCGGCGTGCGACGACGCGGCGGCGAGGCTGGTTGCCGGCCTCCGGTACGACTACGACGGCGATGTGCTGTACAGTAATCTTTCGGAGATAGACGAAGAGGAATACCGCCGCGTGATGCAGGATGCGCAGGCGGCGTACCTGCTGGTAATCGACCAGTACTACATCAAGAAGGAAGTCTATCCGTACGACAGTTTCACGCACATGTTCCACTATTCGGTGTACGATGCGTCGAAAGCCAGGGTGTACGACGGGCATTACCGTTTCGTCGCCTTCGATCTCGGCACCCTCCCGCTGCTGCAAAAGCAGATCAGGAAGGCTGCCGATAAATGTTTACGGAGCATAGGCGCTTCAGACGGGCAGAAGCGTGCTTATTTTTAGTTTTAAGTCTCATACCAGCGGCAGAACCGTGAATCCGTCTGCTTTTATGCTTCTGCCGCTGGTACGAAGCATGAATCCGTCTGCTTTTACGCTTCTGCCGCTGGTACGAAGCGTTTTTTAACTGTTTTCACTGGTTTGTCCGTAGGATGGAAGCGTTTTTCCGCTTTCCTTCCCGGTACGGGACGGACGGTATTCCGGAAAAAGGGTGCGCGGCGTGCGGACGCATCAAAAGTCAGGCGTCTTGTTTTTCGGATACTTCACGCTGTAACTGATCTCATACGTTTTTGTTTCGCCGGCCTGCAGTTCTTCTTCCCACGTCAGCACGCCGATGTCTTCTACGTTGAAAGACGGCGCAGTCGTCCGGTCGAGCAGCGCGACTTTGATTTCTTTTTGCGAAGAGATGGGATACTGGTCTTTGAGCGTCATTTGTACAGGTTTGTTCCGTCCGTTTCTGACGGTGAGCGAGTAGGTGAAGATTTGCTCCGCTTCGGAGCCGACGAACTTGCGGCTGCTGAAGTCCTGCACTTTTTCTCTTTTCACCGAGACGCGGCGGTCGACGCCCAGGGTGAGCGTGAGGGTGGCGAGGGTGGAGTTTGCCTCGATCATGGTTTCGCCGATGTATGTCCCGTCGTATGTGACGTTGGCTTTGCCGTTCGGCAGGTTCAGCCGTTCGGGGTGGGCGATTTCGGCCAGCAGATACGTTTCGGGGTCGAGTTTCGGGGCGCAGTAGTGCCTGTACGAAGCCTCGACTTCGCGCGTATTGAGTTCGAGGGTTTGCTCCTTGCCGTTGCCGGGGATGGAATAGGGGACGTCGATGGCGTAAGTGATGTCCAGCATGTTTTCGGATGTGGCGACATAGTCGTCCATGCTGTGTTTGAGTTCTACCTGCCAGACGCCGTCCACGTCATCGCCCCAGGCGTCGCCGGCCTGCTCTCTGTTGAGGAACATGCGCGAGGCTATTATGGCGGGGTCGATGGAGTTGTAAGTGTCCGGGTCTACTTCGGCGCCGTTGACGATGTAGCGGTAGTTCGGCGGCGCCGGCGGCTCGGGCGCCGCTTCGAAGAGCGTCTCCTCTTCTTCGATTACCTGCGAGGAGGCGCGCATCTCTTTCAGGCTGTACGAAAAGGCGTTCTGCTTCATAGCCGCGTTGTCTCTCGTGAAGTAGGGGTTCCGGAAATCCAGAAACCACGTGCTGAAGCGCGGCGCCGTTTTGCCGTTGCCGGGCGCAGCGGTCGAGAGCGTCAGCTTGACTTTGTTCCACTCAATCCCCGTCGTCTGGCGCAGTTTGGCCTTGGAGACGATTTTTACCGGCCGGTCGGTCGATTCGACAAGGATGTCGTAATAGGGCGTCCATCCGGCGGTGGCGGTGAAATAACTGATCGTGAACCGGCTGTTTACGGCAATCGGGGCATTCAGGACGAGTTTGAGTATGCCGGCGGTCTTGTTGTTTTTGACGGTTTCGTCGTTCAGTTTTGCCCTCAGGCGTTTGATTTCCGCTTCGTATGCGGCCTTCTTTTCTTTGTTTTCGGACGAAACGGATTTCAGTTCGACGGATTTCGTCTTGTAGTAGTCCATCGTCTTGACTAATTCGTCGAAAGACATTCCGCTTTCCGAGCCGGATACGTTTTTCATCGTGCCTTTCTGCAGCAAGTTGATCAGTTGGCCGTTTATTTCGATGTCGACCTCCGTCTGCTGCAGTTTTTTGTCGTAAAATTCGACCGAGTCGGTCAGCTTCCGTACCACGGGGTTGGTCTTCCCGTCCGACAGGTAGTCGACCGAAAATTCGTAGGCCGAAACGACGGCGCCTCCCGTGACTTTTATCTTCAGGCTGTTCCGGTCGATCAAGGGACTTAGCCCGTCAATCACTATTTCGTTTTCACCCTTCGCCAGCGAAGCCTCGGCCGAGTGGGTCAGTTCCGCGCCGTGGAAAAAGAGGGTGACTTCGTCCGGCGTCGAATGTACACGTTTTGCCTCCGTGGCGCCGTGTACCGCTATGCCCGCATGGACAATCATCATTACGTAAAATGCTTTTATCTTCATATCTGTTCCTGATTTGGTTGTATAAAATAAGATGCGCAGGAAAGGGAAAATCCATACAGGCGCATAAGATTAATCCGTGTTCGATATAAATTGCAGGGAAGAGAAGGGAATGAAATGAAAACGCTGCGAAAAAAAAGTCCCGCCGGAGACGGCAGGACTTGTACGTGAATTGTCGTTCCCCCGATTATTTCAAAAGTTGATATTGATCCCCGCCATTGCGTGGAAGCCTTGCATCGGATAGCCGTACATCCGCTCCTGACTGCGAAACATCAGATTGTTCAGTTTCAGATATGCCCCGAAGTTGTCGTTGAAATTCCACGAGGCGCGAAAGTTCAGTTCGTGAAGGTCTTTCATCCGCACTTCCCTGCCGAGCAGCAGCGTGTACCGCCCCGTGCCCAGATAATAGTCGAGCGTCAGGGCGAGCGGCGCCAGCGGCTTTACCGTCACGTCGGCGTTCAGTTCCGCCTCCGGCAGCCCGTAAGGCTTCATGCCGTCGTTGCCGTCAGCGTATGGCGTGTAACTGTGCCCGTCGTCGTCGACCGTCCACCGGTTGTATACGCCTTTCAGCGAAATATCGACCAGCGTACGGAACGCATACATGAACACCGCTCCGGCGCACATCAGCGAAGCGTCCGCCTGAAGCGCGGCGGCGTAGGAGGCAAAATCCGCATTTTCGTACGCACGGTAAGTCGGGATAAAAAACGCCGCGTCCTTCGTGCTCCTGAAACCTGCAAAGATGTCCGTCCGGAATCCTTCCGCAATACCGCTGCGGATACCGAGCCGGGCGTCTAACCACGTGCGCGAAGGTTTAACCGCCACCGAATGATCCGTGTACCGGTTAAGGCGCGAAAGCGAGTAAGCGTCGTTCGAGCGGATTTCGCCCCGCGCGTCGGCATAAAAAACAGTCCTGTCGGCCACCTGCGCCTCGACGGAGACGTTCGGCGAAGCAAAAACCCGAAGCGAATCGCCGGAGATAAGCATGACATTCGCTCCGAGGCGGAGATGCCACGTTTCGCCTCCGGTAATGAAATAGGGCGAGACGGTCGCTTCGACGTGGCTCCTGTATCCGGTCAAATCGTCGATGTTGTAAACGGACGGATAGCGGTAGTTGAAAAAATCCGCCGCGCCCGCAATCCCGATGCGCTGCCCGGCATCCCCGACAGAAAAATTCATGTCGAATTTCGGGGCGAGCCGGTCTTCGCGGATGCCGTCCAAATCTTTCCTCCAACCGTATTTCTGATTGAAATGCCTGAAATCGGCGCCGAGTGTGTATCCGAACTTGCCGTTATCGCCCGATATGCCGAGGTTGAAGTCGACGGTTTGGTTGATCTGACCGGTTTCGGTATCGTTTTCGACAGGGACGGAACTGAAAACTGTAGTGAAAGGTATTCCGTAGTAATTGAAACCCGTATAACCGTACGATGCGCCGATCCTGAGCGCGGCATTACGCCCGATGGAATGGTTGAAATCCGCAGCGACAAGGTTGTCGTTCAGTTTGGCTTTTCGCCGGAGGTTGTCGTATTCGGGGAATTTCACGTTACCGGCGGTCGAGTTGTGCGTGACGAAAAGCGCCAGTTTGCCCTGCTCGCCGTCTATGAGATGGTATCCCAGGTCGCCGCTCAGGTTGGCATACATCCCGCCGCCGAAATGAAAGTATCCGCGCCGCTTGTTATGCAGTATTTCCGTATGGATATTGCCCGGCGAAAGGGCGGCAATCTCCCCGCTTGGGTAGGCGGGCGACGTAAAGGGCGAATAATCTATCGGTCGTTTGGAGACGACGGGTTCTTTTATTTCAGGAAGCCGGTTTATTTTGTTGGCATCCCGAACGGTCGGGTCGTATTCGCGTTCCAGCGTCATCTCGCGTTCCAGTTGCTCCTGCGCTTTTATCGTGCCGACGGCGGCGCATACGCCCCATATCGCCGCTATCGTCAAAACCTTTATTGTTGCATGTATATTTTTCATTGCTTATTTGTTGAGTTTATCCAATCGTTCTTCTATCATTCCGGTAATATCGTCTTTGCCTTTGTAATTTTTCTGCAGGTTGAGCAGATACTGGCGTGCCTGAAAGTCGTCTCCCTTGCGGACATACACGTCCGAAAGGAGAACAAATGCCCGTGCGAGCCAGTATTGATGCGACGTGCCCTTGCGGATGAAATCCATCAGTTCCTTTTCGGCCTTGTCATACTCGTTTTTGTCGAAATACGTCCATGCGAGCAGATATTTGGCTTCGGCGCCGTAGACCGTTCGCGTATCCTTACTCAGGGCGACGAGGTCGGCATCGGCCTTGTCCGCTTCGTGCTGTGCCAGACAGGCTTTGGCGCGCGATAATCGGGCTTCGGCGGCCACTTCGGGCGACAGCTTGGCGTTTTTAAGCAGTTCGTCGGCAGCTTTTCGCGTTTCGGCATGGAGGCCTGTCTGCCGTGCGCAGCGCAGGATGCCGAGCTTGGCGGCTTCGGCGTTTTGCGCCGACTCGGCAACCGCCAGCAGTTGTTTGAAACTCTCCATGGCAGCGGCGTAGTCTTTTTCCACGTATTCAACTTCGGATTTCCGCGCAAGCGCTTCTTCCGAGAATTTTGTATTTCCGTAGCCGAGGACGGTCGAGAAGCGTTGCCTCGCCTCGGCATAGTCCTTTTGGGCGAAAGCGATTTGTCCGAGGTAATAGTTGGCATCAAGGTTGAAAGCTCCGCCGGGGAAAGACGCCACATAGCTGCGCAGGCTGCGTCGAGCGCCGTCGTTGTCGCCGCGCAGGAACAGTTTTTCGGCAGCAAAATAAGTCAGCGAATCCTGTTCGCTGATTTCGAAGCGGACATTTCCGCCGAGCGTACGGACATATGCCGCATATCCGGCCACATCGTTCATGTCGGCATACACCGTCTTCAGATCCTGCAAGGCTATTTTGGTTTCCTCGCTGCCCGGATAGTCGGCAATCACCCGTTTATAGGCGTAGATGGCCTTTTCCGGCCGGTTGCTGTTGAAGTAAAGCAGTCCCAGTTGAAGTCCCGACTTGCGGGCAAGGCTGTTCTGCGGGAAGTCGGCAATCAGCTTGTCGAACGATTCGGCAGCCTTGTCGGGCATGTCGAGCATGACGTACGAACGTCCCTTTTCGTATAGCGCATCGTCCACATACGGCGATTCGGGATATTCGCGAATCAGCTTGTCCAGCATCGCGATTTTGCCCCGATAGTCTTTTTGCAGTCCCATGACAAGCCCTTTCTGGTATAGCGCGTAACCGCCCGAACCGGGTTGCAGGGCGGCAGCCCGGGTGTAGCTTTCTTCTGCCGCGGCATATTGACGGTCGTAAAACAGACAGTCGCCGATGCGGTTGTATGCGTCGGCAAGCGAAGGCTCCGAAGTGTTTTTCTCCAGATCGGCATACCGTCTAAACGCTTTCAAAGCCGGCGCGTATGATTTTTTCTTAAAATGACTGTATCCCAAATTATAGTGCGCCAGCGCATAAACATCAGGCGAGCGTCCTTTTGCATTGTCGATATAAGCCTGATAGTCCTGCGCCGCCTGTGCGAAACTGTTCAGGCGGTAGTACGATTCGGCGCGCCAGAAACAGGCGTCGGCGTATGTTGCCGCATCGTAGCCTTTCAGGGCGATTGCCTGATTGAAGTATTCGACGGCGCGTTCGGGCGTCTGGTTCGTAAACGCCTGCGCGCCCAATTGAAAGAGCAAGTTTTGCTTGGCGGCAAGTATCTGCGCTCCCGGACGGCGTATTTTTTCGATAGACGCCAGCGCCGATTCATAGTTTTTGGTGCTTAAATACACTTCGGTCAGATAGTCGTTCACCTTGTCGGCATACTGCGAGTTGGGGAAGTCGTTGAGGAAATCTTCGAAAATGGCAACGGACTCGCCAAAACCCGAAAAAGACGTTTCGTGAATCACCAGCGCATAATTGTACAGCGCCGTTTCCTGCACCTGCTTGTCGTATTCCGAAGTGGCCGCCCATTCAAAAGCCATGCGGGCGTTGTTTTTATCGTTCAGTTTCAAGTAGCTTTGTCCGAGGTAGAGGTAGGCGTTCTGGGTCAGTTCGTCCGTTTCGTCGACGGTTTTCGAAAGCGCGTCGACGGCCTTTCCGTAGTCGTTTCGGTGATAGTAGCAAACGCCGAGCAGATACAAGTCGCCGCGCAACGGCCGGTCGGTCGATTCCGTATATTTTTCGAGCATCTCCGTTGCCTTCGTCCGGTCGCCCTGACGGTAGTACGCATTGCCCAGAAGGCGGTATATTTCCGTATTGTCCGCATTGTCCGGATACGTTTTCAACAACTCTTCGCCGTGGGCAATGACTTTTTCGTACTGACTGTTGACGAAATAAATCCGGATGATGAAGTAAGACGCGCGTTCGCCGTATTCGGGATTGCTTTTCAGTTTCGTGAAACTGCCGAGCGCCGTGTCGTATTTCTTTTCCGCATAGTCGATGCAGGCAATGTAGTAGGCTGCCGAAGTCATATAGCCGGCCGACTGCCGGAGCGACGAGAAGTAATAGCGCGCGCCTACAAGATCTTCTGTCTGCAACATTGCGTATGCCATCCTGAAAGCGTAGTCGGCTTGTTGCGACGCGCCGAGTGCGCTCTCATCCGATTCGTTCAGCCACCGGATTGTCGAATGATAGTCGCCGAGTTCGAAACAGGCCGAACCTGCGAGGAAACAAATCTCGTTTCTGTGCCGGCTGTCGGGATACGTCGAGAGGAAACGTTGCAGTACGTCCAAGCTCGTCGTTTTCCCCTGCTCGAAGGCTATGTATGCCATCATGTAGTCTGCTTCCTGAATCAGTGCGCCGTCGGTCGACTGCGCTTTAAAAACTTCGAGTTTGTCCGTACAACCGGAATAGTCGCGCAACTCGAAAAAGGTTTTTCCTTCGTTAAATAATCTGTCCGGCGATTCGAACCGGTACGAACGCTGTCCGCTTGCCGAGTAGCTCCCCACTGCCAGACACAATAGTGTAATAATTCTTTTCATTTGCGTTTAATCTTTTATTTTATCCATGCAAACACTATACATTAATAATACTGCGCCGCGCTGCATGTAGATTCCGTAAGCGGCACAAAGGTAAGTATCCTTGCTAAATAACGGAATGATTTTCCCGTTTTTTATTCGCTCGCATACCGTTTCGAAATATTTCGCTTACTTTTGCATCCGGTAAAAACAAAAATATTGATGATACAATATGATTTTGACGAGATCGTAGAGCGCAGGGGAACCGACTGCCTGAAATACGACAAACTGAAAGACCTTTTCGGCAAGGCAGACCTGATGCCGTTCTGGGTGGCGGACATGGATTTTCGCACGCCCGATTTTATTGTTGACGCGCTGAAAAAACGTTGCGAACATCCGGTTTTCGGATATACTTTCCCGCCGGCCGAATATTTCCCCTCAATCATCCGCTGGATAAAACATTTGTACAAATGGGACGTGCGGGAAGAATGGCTCAGCTACATCCCCGGCATCGTGAAAGGCATCGGGCTGGCGCTGGAATGTTTCACGGAAAAAGGAGACAAGGTGATCATTCAACCGCCCGTTTACCATCCCTTCCGCATCGTGCCCGAAAAACTGAACCGCGAAGTGGTTTACAATCCGCTGCGACAGGTAAACGGCGTGTACGAAATGGATTTCGAACATCTGGAGGCAGTAGCGGACAACGGTTGCCGGGCGCTGATACTCTCAAGCCCGCACAATCCGGCCGGCATCGTCTGGGACGGAAAGACGCTGCAACGGCTTGCCGAAATATGCCGCAGGCGTAGCATACTCGTCATCGCCGACGAAATCCATTCGGAAATGACGTTCCCCGGCTTCGAACACCACCCGTTTCCGACCGTATCGGACGATGCCGCCGCGTGCAGTATCACTTTCATGGCGCCGAGCAAGACGTTCAACATTGCCGGCATCGTATCGTCATACGCCATCGTCCCCGACGATTCGTTACGCCGCGCGTTTTATTCCTTCCTTGAAGCGTGCGAACTGCACGAAGGGACGATTTTTTCGTACATCGCGACCGTTGCCGCCTACGTCCGCGGCGACGAATGGCGCCGGCAGATGCTTGAATATGTAAAGAAAAACATCCTGTTCGCCGAAGAATACGTCCGCGCACACATTCCGCAAATCAAGGTCTATCGCCCCCAGGCATCGTTTCTGATATGGCTGGACTGCCGCGACCTGAAAATGAATCAGCAGGAATTGTTTGCGCTCGTATGCAACGGAGCGGGACTGGCGCTGAACAACGGCACGATGTTCGGCCGCGAAGGCGAAGGCTATCTCCGCATGAACGTCGGCTGCCCGCGCGCCATGCTTCGGAAAGGCCTTGAGGCGCTTAAAAATACTCTTTCGATAGAAAAAGTCGACTCCCAAAAGAATTAATGTATTTACGAACAAAAGAAACATGCCGAAAGTCGCGCCAACCATGATTAGTGTTGACCGGCATCCGGCAATCTAAACCCCGCAATTCATCGCATTCAGGCGCTTTTTATCTTTTAAAGTGATGCGAAGACTAAGAAACTGTTTTGAATTAGCATAAATGCTTATCGGCAGGCAGTATTTCTTCTTTTTATTGTCGACGGAAACTCATTTGTTGTCGACAGAAACTCAGTTGTTGTCGACGGAAACTCGGTTGTTGTCGACGGAAACTCAAATGTTGTCGACAGAAACTCAAATGTTGTCGACGGAAACTCATTTGTTGTCGACAGAAACTCGGTTGTTGTCGACAGAAACTCATTTGTTGTCGACAGAAACTCAAATGTTGTCGACAGAAACTCATTTATTGTCGACAGAAACTCAAATGTTGTCGACGGAAACTCATTTGTTGTCGACAGAAACTCAGTTGTTGTCGACAGAAACTCATTTGTTGTCGACAGAAACTCGGTTGTTGTCGACGGAAACTCGGTTGTTGTCGACAATAATTCGGTTGTTGTCGACGGAAACTCGGTTATTGTCGTCCATATTTATGTTAATTCAAAGCAGTTTCTAATACGGAAACATTCTTATCTTTTTATT